>NZ_JBLIYY010000001.1:0-361473 GCF_057480965.1 Acinetobacter sp. P37
ATCGTAATCGAGGAAAAAGACTGGGCTTAAGATTCAATTTAATTGCGGGAATCTATAATTTAGAGCTGAGCAAAAAATGAATTATGAAAGAAGTCTATTATTTAACCAATCGTTTCATTTCACTTAACCTTATTTCCTTGTTTTCCGTATGAACTACAAAGCAAATAACGATTAAACTAAAGAAAAATATTGTAATAAGTATTTTGAAGCTTGTACCCATGTGCACAAAGCTCAAAAAAATTTTTACGGCTAAATTTTTATGTTTATTAACTGCGGTTAGCAACCCAACACAGTTGCCTTACATAACTGTGATATTGCTAGCTTGTCGGCCTTTTTTTCCTTGAGTAATTTCAAATTGTACACGCTGGCCTTCTTTAAGTGCTTTATAGCCGCTCATGTTTATTTCACTGTAGTGTGCAAATAAATCTTCACTACTATCAGATTGTATAAATCCAAATCCCTTACCTTCATTGAACCATTTCACTATACCACTGGCATTGTTAGTCATTTTTTATTCCTAATGTTTGAGTTTGTTATTTCATACTCTTTAGTAATACTTAGTAAGTTATTTAGTTAGTTTAGTTGCTCATAAGCCCATTTTAAGAACTTATCCTTTTCTCGAAATAAGGGTACTAATTTAAGATTGATTTTAGATATGCTCCCAAATTTTCCATAAAGGATATTTGGCTCCGTTTGTATGACGTCCGATTGATCTCCTTGAGAAAGTTCTTTGAAAAACTCCATAGCTTGGTTATAGGGTGTTAATTTTTCGAATCCTTCCCGTTCGACTATAAAATCATAGATCTGCCTTAAAACATGATGATCATATAGATTGGGCATTTTGATTGCTCGATTTAGAATTGTTGTTCTATAAATCTAACTAAATTGTATAAATTTAAAAAGTGCGAAATAGTTCAAAAAATAAAAAATTAATGTAAATTAAAGATATTAATTTTATCCATTTTAAATATCTAGCTAAACCATTGTTAAGTTTAATTAAAATACATAACCTAAAAGTCTTAAAAGTTATTTTTTTACAATTTTAAAAAATTAAAGTTTTTATATCGTTAAAGGCTTTGTTGCACAAACCTACCGGTAAGGTCTTATTCCACAATATAATTCCTAGATGAACAAACCTACGTCCAAAATCTTTCGTACGTGGCGCTTCTTCTTCCATAACATCTTGCATAGAAAAACTTTGCTATCGTTTTGGCTTTACCCATACACAAATGAATTAAAACCATCAGCTCTATTTTAAATTTACCTAAAATTTTATATCAATATTTTTGATATAAAAATTAATTATTTAGTTTTATTTACTAAGATCTTTATTTAAAGCCAAAGATGTTGGTAACCAACTTAGATCATTTTGGATTAATAAAATAGAAATACACAACTAAGCAAACTAGCGAAATCGTTGAAATTAAAAGATAAGTGCCCGTTGTATTAAAGCTTTTTAGAAATTTAAATAAGTCCATCATTTCTTCCCCCCATGAAAAAACAGATAAATTATACTAAATAATATCTGGGGGATTAAATAGCTGTTAGTCGAATAGCGAAGACGACACGATCAAGCGGTCATTAAAAATACATATCTCCTTTAAATCTAGATTTATATATAAATTTGAGTCTGTCAAATACAAAAAAAACAGCTCCCAACTCAATGAGAACTGTATTTTTAATACTACAAATTGATCGAAATTAAACGGCAAGTACTTTCACAATAATGGTTTGCATGTCTTCATTTTCTTCCGCCAAATAAACACGCTTTAACTCTTTGCTTTTCACTTTGAATTGATGATTTTGATACTGAATTACAGCCGGAATTTGATCAAAATACAGGCTATCTGCGTCTAATTCTTCTTGAAAAAGTGGCGTGCCCAATTGATAGTCTAGGCTTTTTAATACTACATATTTAACAGTCGTTTTCATTGAAATAAACCTACTTTTGTTACGCTCTTTATTTTAAGTTTTAACATCGTTTTCCTTCCGAAGAAACCTTTATTTCATATTTTCGTACAGCTTCTAAACAATCACGCTATTTTCGTGAATTCCACAACACACACAGTACCAACTTAGACTTTTAGTGAAATTACAGGCGAGCGAAATCAATGCTAAAATTTTAAGAATACTAATGATCATTCATCATTCTACTTTGGGGTAAGCACATGCTTAAACAGTGTTGCGATGCTTTAGAACAAAAATCCATGACCATCGCGTTTATCGAGAGTGCAAGCTCTGGTTATTTATGTAGTCAATTTTCAATTTATAAGAATAGTGGTGCAGATATCTTATTAGGTGGACTAGTGAGCTATGATCCATCGATCAAACGTGAAATTTTAAAAGTAGATCCTTTACTAATAGAAAAATTTACGGCCGAATCCGCAGAAGTGACTCAAGCGATGGCTGAGCAAGGACAACAACTATTTTTACATGCGGACTTCGTGGTGGCCTGCACTGGATTACTCAAAC
Organism: Acinetobacter sp. P37; assembly: GCF_057480965.1. NCBI lineage: Bacteria > Pseudomonadati > Pseudomonadota > Gammaproteobacteria > Moraxellales > Moraxellaceae > Acinetobacter > Acinetobacter sp. P37. Next base: position 2,473 of record NZ_JBLIYY010000001.1, read on the forward strand.
CCGGTGGCAGTGCAACCGTAGAAAAACCCGAAGGAACATTTTATATTTCAATTTTACATGATGGTCGTATTTATAATTATCATTATTTTATTTTGGGTACGGCTTTAGAACGCTTAGATCAGTTAACTGAAAATGTTGCTCACAGTGTATTAGACATCTTAAATGCAGAATAAAACATACATAATCTTCATATTTAAATATCATTTTGCATCGCATACTGTATTGAGGAATTTACTTATCAGGACAAGAAAATGCAGCTACGTCATTTCAATGCATTCGCAATTAGCACCCTACTGTCCTGCTCTGCTTTCGCGACGGTAGGCGGCCCTCAAACCATTGAGGTTTTAGGTTTTGATAAAAAAGACCAAAAAATCTATTTAATGCGTCATTTTGAAGATGGTCGTGGTCGTTTACCACAATTATATTATTATCAATTAAATAGCCAAAAGCCGACGCAATTAATTACAGTGAAGTCTTTGTATATTAATCCAAAGACAAAACGGATTGATTACGATCAAGACAGTACCCAGTTTAATAAAGAAATCGCGAAAATAAAAAAACGTTTAGTCAAATTAACACCAGTAAATAACAATAATGCTCGAATACAGTTATTAACAACCATGAATGGCACTGCAAAATCATGGTATGACCCGAATGAAACCATTGATAAATGGACTTATCAATATCGTGTTAAAAATTCGCAGTATAAAAGCGCTGTACAAAAGGCTGAGACGTATAAAGAAGGTTTAAAAATCTCTAAAACTTATCGTGTAATGCAAAAGCCCTTTTATTTAGTGACTGTTAAATATCTAGGGATTCCATTTGAAACAGGATATAGGGTTGAAGATCCAGTTTTACTAACCAAATAGATTATTAACTTAAATAACAAATAATAAAAAAGCCTCTTTAGAGGCTTTTTTATTCCACTTTAAAATTATGCTGCAGAACGCTCTGCAATCGGCACAACTTTACGTAATTCCGGACCTGTATAGTCCGCACTTGGGCGAATAATACGATTGTCCGCACGTTGTTCCATCACGTGTGCTGCCCAACCTGTTACACGCGACATCACGAAAATTGGCGTAAACAGTTTAGTTGCAATATCCATGAAATGATATGCAGATGCATGGAAGAAATCAGCATTACAGAATAATTTCTTCTCACGCCACATCACTTCTTCACAGCGCACTGATACAGGATAAAGTACAGTATCACCGACGTCTTTTGCTAGGCGTTCAGACCATTTCTTAATAATGCCATTACGTGGATCGTTATCTTTGTAAATCGCATGACCAAAGCCCATGATCTTTTCTTTACGCTCAAGTTTACCCAACATTTCACGCTCAGCTTCTTCTGGAGACGTCCAGTTTTCAATCATTTCCATTGCAGCTTCGTTTGCACCGCCATGTAATGGACCACGAAGTGAACCAATTGCACCTGTAATACAAGAATGCATATCAGACAATGTTGATGCACATACACGCGCTGTGAATGTAGAGGCATTAAATTCATGCTCTGCATATAGAATCAGTGACACGTTCATCACTTGCTCATGCAATTCATTTGGTTTTTCACCACGCAGTAAATGTAGGAATTGTGCGCCGATTGAATCATCATCAGTGTTTTCTTCTACACGTACGCCATCATGGCTGAAACGGTACCAATAGCAGATGATTGCCGGTAGTGTTGCCAAAATACGGTCTGCAACATCTTGTTGCTCTTCAAACGATTTTTCAGTTTCTAAATTTCCAAGCATTGAAACGCCTGTACGCATCACATCCATTGGGTGCGAGTCAGCAGGAATGCGTTCTAACACCTCTTTCAACGCCTGCGGTAATTGACGCAATGATTTGAGTTTGGCTTTGTATGCTGCAAGCTGTTCTGTTGTTGGTAATTCACCAAAGAAAATCAGGTACGCGACTTCTTCAAACTGACAGTTTTCTGCCAAGTCTTGAACGTCATAACCACGATAGGTTAAGCCCGCACCACTTTTGCCTACAGTTGACAATGCAGTTTTACCAGCTACTTGTCCGCGCAGTCCTGCGCCCGTGAGTACTTTTCCTTCAGCCATTTTTATTTTCCTTCAGTGAACAATTTATCTAAGGTGTTTTCAAAAGTGTGATAATCGAGGAATTGATAGAGTTCTTTTCGTTGTTGCATTTTATCCAGTACATTGACTTGTGTACCTTCATTGCGGATCGCATGCATTACTTCTAGTGCCGCTTTTTGCATTGCACGTGTTGGTGATAATGGGTAAAGCACCATTGCAATACCCTGCTCGCCTAGTTCTTCTTTGGTGTAGTAAGGGGTATCACCAAACTCTGTAATGTTTGCCAGTACAGGGACACCAACAGCATCGCAGACAGTTTTGTACATGGTAATATCAGTCATTGCTTCAGCAAAGATCGCATCTGCACCTGCTTCTACACAGGCACATGCACGGTCGATCACTGCTTGCAAACCTTCTTTTTGTAATGCATCTGTACGCGCCATCACCACAAAGTTTGAATCGGTTTTTGCATCAACAGCCGCTTTAATACGGTCAACCATTTCTTGTTGTGACACGATTTCTTTGTTCGGACGGTGACCACAACGCTTTTGTGCGACTTGGTCTTCGATATGAACCGCTGCTGCACCTGCTGCAATCATTTGCTTCACACTGCGGGCAATATTAAATGCACCGCCCCAACCTGTATCGATATCGACAAGTAATGGCGTATCTACACGTTCAGTAATACGACGAACATCTTCCAAAACATTGTCTAAACTGGTCATGCCTAAGTCAGGTAAACCATATGAATAGTTCGCAACACCTGCACCAGATACATATATGGCTTTATAGCCAACTTCTTTTGCCATCATTGCTGCATAGGCATTTACTGTGCCAATGATTTGTAATGGTTTTTCGATTTCCAATGCTTGTCTAAATCTTAAGCCTGCAGACGTTTGTTGTGTCATATTCCTTTCCACGGCATTTACTTTAATTTTCGAAGTTTGAGTATATCCATATTTTTTTCCAACTCTATGGCTTTGTAGAATATTAACTCTAAAACTTTAGTCAAATATTTCACTTGTCACCTATCTGTTGTTATTCTTTAGTCAAAGATCTCTTATTTATGAGCAAAGCAGAAAAGTACTGAATTGTTTGCTATAATTATCGTCAAATCAGCCCTTTTTTTGTTAAATATTATCACTTTATGCAAGATTTAATACACATTGAACCTTTAACGCATGACCAGCCACAAACGCGGCGCGGACATGAACGATGTGTTGCGCTTTTAGAAAGTGCTACGGAGCTTTTTTTAAAACGTGGGTTTGATGCAGTTTCATTAGATGACATCGTGAATCATGCGGGTGGTTCAAAAGCGTCAATCTATAAATATTTTGGTAATAAAGACGGATTATTTAAGGCCATTTGTGACTATCGTCGCTGCTTATTTTTCAAAGATATTTGCCTACCATTTACAGTCAGCCCTGACACCGATATTCGTGCTTATCTCATCAATACTTTAAGTGACTTTCATCAGCATATCGTGATGCCTGAAAATGCGGCATTTATGCGGTTAGTCTTAGAACAAACAGGACGTAATCCTGAAATAGCACGTTATATTCATGAGCAAGGCCCAAAACAAATTCAGAACACCGTTGCAGAAATTTTAAATCAAGCGCATCAACACGGTTTGCTGTATTGTGAAAACCCGTTGTTTTCGGCTCAATTTTATTTTGGAATTTTGCGAAATTTAGAATGGCGCGTTCTCATGGGCATCACCATTGATGAAAATGATCAAGAAACCATCAATTACATCAGTTATTGCGTCGATCGTTTCCTAGACGGTCACCAAAAGCGCTAGATTTTTTGCATTTTACCTCTCTTATAGTATATTAATCGATTCCTTTTTCTCTAACCAACCAACAACTAATTGTTGTTTTGTTTTTTGATTCAGCAATTATTGTGGAGTAACAATGGCTCTACGTCACTTTCTAACTTTACGCGATTTATCGACTTTAGAACTTAATCAAATTGTACAGCGCGGTATCGAACTCAAGCGCAAACAGCATAACAATGAAGTTTTCCAACCTTTCGTTGGTAAAGTCATGGGCATGATTTTTGAGAAATCGAGCACCCGTACACGTGTATCGTTTGAAGCAGGAATGAGCCAATTTGGTGGTAGTGCAATTTTCCTTTCATCTCGCGACTCTCAATTAGGGCGTGGCGAGCCAGTAGAAGATTCTGCACGCGTGATTTCAAGCATGCTTGATATTGTGATGATTCGTACTTTTGGTCATGACATTGTTGAACGTTTTGCTTCTTATTCAAAAGTTCCTGTCATCAATGCATTAACAGATGATCACCACCCTTGCCAATTACTTGCCGATGTTCAAACATTCGTTGAACACCGTGGTTCTATTGAAGGTAAAACGGTTGCTTGGATTGGTGATGGCAACAATATGTGTAACTCATATATTGAAGCTGCTCATATGTGGGGCTTTAAATTAAAAATCGCTGCACCTAAGGGCTATGAACCTAAAGCAGAATTTCTATCTGAATTTGCACACTGTGTGGAACTTGTTGATTCTGCCGAAGATGCTGCAGTTAATGCAGATTTAATCGTTACAGATGTTTGGGCAAGTATGGGCCAAGAAGAAGAGCAAAAAATTCGTGAAAAAGCGTTTGCTGATTATCAAGTGAATGAACGCCTGATGGATCTTGCTCACGCTGACTGCCTATTTATGCACTGCTTACCTGCGCATCGTGGCGAAGAAATTTCTGAAAATATGCTTGACCACAAAAATGCTGTGGTTTGGGATGAAGCTGAAAATCGCTTACATGCACAAAAAGCACTTGTAGAATTTTTAATTAACGAAAATCTTAAAAAAGACTAAGGTTTTACTTAGATAAAAAAGCACCTTCGGGTGCTTTTTTTGTTTTTGCATGCTTTAATAAAACCATAACTTTTATAAGTGATTAAGATTATGTGTTTAAAAAATATTTGCTTATTGGCTCTTGGATTGAGCTTATCTACTTTTAGCTTTGCTGGTGAACCAAGTGAATTAGATCAATACTTGGTGAAAAATCAGATTTTAGATAGCAATTTTAAAATTAAAAATAAAACAGGTTTAAACGAAATACTCGCTGCCATTAGTGATGAAGATTCACGCACTCTTCCCTATCAAGTTGATCAGAATATGTTGATGGAAAAAATGGAAGTTTCAGCAGATAAGATTGAAATTGATGGTATTATCACCACCCCTGATTTTGCGCAATTTGAACAATCAGTCGGTGAACATAAGGTGAAGCAACTCATCAAGCATAATTCACTCCAAAACTGTGAATTACTATTCGAGCATCAATTTCAACGTGTTAATCCATATAAAATTGAAATGGATCTAAGCTCGGGTAGCAATCAATACGAAATTATCATTAAAAATACAGAGTGCAAATTTAAATAAATATCTAATTTCTTACAGCTCTTGGTTTAACTTTTGCATTGTTTAACTTAACGAATTAAACCTTGAGGCTGTAATACAATCACAGCTGCGCCCACCAACACAATGACGCCACCTAGCATATCCCAACGTGTTAGAACTACGTGATCGACAAAACGCAACCACAGCAATGCAGAGAAAATGTAGATTCCGCCATAGGCTGCATAGATACGACCCGAAGCTGCTGGATGCAACGTCAATAACCAAACAAATGCAGCCAATGCAAGCGCTGTTGGAATCCATAACCACTGCGATTTTTGCTGATTTAAAATCAAATATGGGAAGTAACAGCCTAAAATTTCCATCAGTGCTGTCAGTGCAAATAAACCAAATGTGGTCAGCACTTTTGTTAATGGTATGTCCATCATTGAGAAACCCAAATCTAGCGTCGAATAAATATAAAAAACCCGTGCAAGCACGGGTTTTTCGTTAATTAAATTACTTAAGCAGGTTCAGCGGTTTGGTCTTCAAACACTTCGAGTTTTAAGCCCACAGCTTTGCCATTTTCTTTCTTCACTGAAACACCAACATTACCACCATGTTCCGCAAGCTCGCCAAACAAAATCATTTCAGCAAGAGGTTTCTTCAAATGCTCTTGAATTAAACGCTGCATTGGACGAGCGCCCATCAAGCGATCGTATCCTTGCTCTGCCATCCATTCGCGTGCATCTTGGTCAACCTCAAGAACCACTTTTTTGTCATCTAACTGTGCCTGAAGCTCTGTTAAAAACTTATCAACCACACTTTCAATGACAGTTGTTGGCAATGCTTTAAATTGAATAACACCATCTAAGCGGTTACGGAACTCCGGAGAGAAGGCTTTTTTCATCGCGTCTTGGTTATCATTACTGTTATCTTGATCCATGAAACCAATGCTCACACGTGAAATTGATTCTGCACCAATATTGGTAGTCAGCACTAACACGACGTTACGGAAGTCAGACTTACGACCATTGTTGTCCGTTAATGAACCATGATCCATAATTTGAAGTAACAAATTAAAGACATCTGGATGTGCTTTCTCAATTTCGTCTAGTAAAAGTACGCAATGCGGATTTTTATGAATCGCGTCGGTCAACAAACCACCTTGATCAAAACCTACATAACCCGGAGGCGCACCAATTAAACGAGATACGGCATGACGTTCCATGTATTCCGACATATCGAAACGTACAAGTTCAACGCCTAACAATTTCGCCAATTGCTTAGTGACTTCAGTTTTACCCACACCTGTAGGACCAGCAAAGACAAAATTACCCACTGGCTTATCTGGTGCTTTTAGACCTGCACGAGATAATTTAATCGCAGATGCAAGCGCTTCAATCGCTTCATCCTGACCGAACACCACACGTTTCAGATCACGCTCAAGATTTTCAAGGACGCTCTTGTCATCTTTAGACACAGTTTTCGGTGGAATACGCGCAATTTTCGAAACGATATCTTCAATGTTTTCAACTGAAATGACCGTATCATCTTGCTCAGCTTTTAAACGACGCTGCGCACCAGCTTCATCAATCACATCAATGGCTTTATCAGGCAAGAAACGATCATTGATAAATTTCGCAGATAGTTCTACCGCAGAAACCAACGCTTGATCTTCGTATTTCACATGATGGAATTCTTCAAATTTGCCTTTTAAGCCACGCAGAATATCAATCGTTTCTGAAATAGATGGTTCATTGACATCAATTTTTTGGAAACGACGAGATAATGCATGATCTTTTTCAAAAACTTGACGGTATTCTTGGAAAGTCGTTGAACCGATACAACGTAAAGTACCATTCGCCAAAGCTGGTTTGATGAGGTTTGATGCATCCATCGTGCTGCCCATACTTGAGCCTGCACCGATGATCATATGAATTTCATCAATAAATAAAATAGCTTCGGGCTTTTTCTTCAATGCATTTAACAGTTGTTTTAAACGCTTTTCAAAATCACCACGGTATTTAGTTCCTGCAACTAAAGCACCAATGTCTAAACTAAATACTTCTGCATTTTCAAGCGGTTTAGGAGCTTTGCCATTTACAATGAGCCAAGCCAAACCTTCAGCAATCGAAGTTTTACCTACACCCGGATCACCCACCAAAAGAGGGTTATTTTTACGGCGTCGGCATAGAATTTGAGCTGTACGTTCAATCTCTTTTTCACGACCAATCAGTGGATCTGTTTTGCCTTTTTGAGCTTCAACATTGAGATTGGTCGTATAAAGCTCTAATGGGCCAGAATTTGAAGACGTAGTATTTTCACCATCGAGCTCTTCAATTTCTTCTTCGGCTTGGACTTCATCTTTACGTGTGCCATGTGACAAATACTGCGTTAATGTCAAACGGTTGATTTGATGGCGTTTAAGTAAATACACCGCAAATGAATCACGCTCTGAATACATCGCAACTAAAATGTCTGCACCTTCTACAGTGCGGTCATTACCACTCGATTGCACATGGAAAATTGCACGCTGCAAAATACGATCAAAACTTTCTGTAGGATGTGGCGCTTGATCGCTATTTTCGCCAAGCTTAGGGGTATGTTGTTCTACGTATTCTTCAAGTTCTTTGCGAAGCACAATAATGTCTGCGCCACATGCTTTCAATGCATTAACAGCGGAATCATTATCCAGTAAAGCCAATAATAAATGTTCTACCGTCAAAAATTCATGTCTCTTTTGACGAGCCATGCTGACAGCCAAACGTAGTGATACTTCTAATTGACGACTGAGCATGTAATCCCCTTATTAATCTTTTGGCTCAATCTGACAAAGTAATGGATGACTTTGCGACCGAGCGTAATTATTGACCTGATTTGCTTTAGTCTCTGCGATGTCTCGCGGATAAACCCCTGCAACACCCTTTCCTTCATAATGTACAGTTAGCATTACTTGAGTGGCTTGGTCAAGATTCAAAGCAAAGTATTGTTGTAAAATTTCAATTACAAAGTCCATTGGGGTGTAATCATCGTTCATTAAAACGACAGCATACATAGGAGGACGCTTTAACTCAGGTGGCGCAGTCAATACTTGAATGTCTGAATCACCATCATCCTGCATACCTTGACTGAGAGTCGAGTTTAGATGCCAGTCCACTAAACCAGATTGGTAAAATGAATTTTTAATGTCAGATAAACACGTTTGACGCTTATTGGTTCGCATAGGATTTAGGTTTCACACTTAGTTTGCACTTGCTTCAGTTTGAGGAATTTCTGAAAGGAAGGCAGATTGATTTTCAACAGGCTGACCTTTCGACCAGCTAAAACGGCGAATAACGGGTTTAGAACCGCTTAAACGCACTTCAATAAAGTCTGGACTAAAGCCTTTTGGCATGGTCCAACGTCCAGTGAGTCGCTCACTTTCGCTAAAGTTAAAGTTTTTGTCTTCTAAAGGCACTGCAAGTACTTCTGTACCCTTAATTAGACGCAGCTCAACACTTCCAGACACATTACTTTTTGACGGACTTACTTGAACGAGATCAAGTTGGTATTCATACGCATTTTCAGGTAACGGTTTAATCGCTAAATGTTGTACTGCAAGCGGCATACCACCACGTTGGCGCAATACTTCACGATACAAAACACCCAAATTACCGGTTAATTCTTGATCATCACGTGCTTTTTTAACAGCCAAATATAAATCATTTGAATTACTTACAGCGACATCACGCTCTTGAATTGCCGCATTCAAACTTTTATTCAGGCCTGCTAATTCATTTTTTTGCTTTTGCACCACATCAACCAGTTGCTCTGCATCTGCATCATATCCGACCACAGTTAAGCCCTGACGATGACCGATACTATATCCGAGAAAACCGCTGCTCAATGCAAGTACAACTGCACCAATCGCCAGTGGCATATTCGTCTTCATAAAAGGCGTTTTTTCACTGTTTTCAGGTTCTGACTTGAAATTAGATTCTGTATTCGACATCGTCATCTCTTATTTTTAGTTCACTCAAGGCACACATTTAAATCCAGTTTTAAATGTGTGTGAAGTTTTAAATCGTTTCTTATGGTAATAAACCAATGCCTTGAAGTCCTGCATTTTCAGCAAAACTAAACATCAAGTTCATATTTTGTACGGCTTGACCTGCTGCACCTTTCACCAAGTTGTCTTGAGCAACCAAAATCACTAATTTTTTCGGCTGAGGTTTGCAAATCGCAATACGTAATTGGTTCGCACCACGCACAGTACGTGTTTCAGGTGAGCTACCTGCAGGCATAACATCTACAAACTGCTCATTGGCATAGAACTGTTCATATATGCTTTGTAAATCCGCAGAAGCACCTGCGTCTGTCAAATCAATATAGATAGTGCTGAGCATGCCACGAATCATTGGTACCAAATGCGGTACGAATAAAATTTCGTTAAACACACCTTTTTGACCTGAAATATTTTCTAAAGCTTCTACAATTTCAGGATGATGACGGTGACCTGCAACTCCATATGCCTTAAAGTTATCTGCATTTTCAGAATAGATCATACCTAGGCTGGCTTTACGACCTGCACCAGACACACCTGATTTTGCATCAATAATAATGCTTTCAGGTTTCACTAATCCTTCAGCTTTTAATACTGGTGCTAAACCGAGCTGAACAGTTGTTGGGTAACAACCTGGGTTACCAATCACTGAAGCCTTTTGAATTTTTTCACGGTTTAATTCAGACAAACCATAAACTGACTCTTTTAATAGCTCTGGACATGCATGGTCTAGGCCATACCATTTCTCAAATTGAGCTAAGTCTTGCAAGCGGAAGTCAGCAGCAAGGTCAATCACTTTAGTATTTGCAGCAACTAACTCTTCTGCGTGTTTCATTGCTACACCGTGAGGCGTAGCAAAGAATATAACGTCACATTGTTTTAGTTCTTCAATATTTAGATCTGAATAGCAAAGGTCTGTATGTCCACGCAAACTTGGGAACATATCATCCACACGGCGGCCATTTTCAGTACGCGAAGTTAAAACTTTCACTTCCGCATTTGGGTGTCGCAGTAAAATACGCAGTAATTCAACACCTGTGTAACCTGTACCGCCGACAATACCTACTGAAATCACGCTCTTTACCTCTATTCAAAGTATCCATTTGATGACTGCGTAGTATGACAGGAAGTTTAGGATTTCTGAACTGTTTTACTAGGGTTTATTGCAATACAGATATTTTTTATCAGGTTAAGAGAAAACATATTTTCAGAAAGAACTAAACTTACGTTGGATGAAAGGTGCAACTGCCCTGTTTGTAGCAACTATTACTGTTTCAAACTAATTTCTACAGGTATTTTCTGTCCTTTTCTTAAAATTTCAAACTTTACCGTGTTTCCTCTTAAATAGTTTGAACTTTCAACAAATGCACTGACATCATTAATATTTTCATCATTCATTTTTAAAATGATATCTTGCGACATTATCATATTTTCAGCAGGAGAACCCAGCTTAACCACTTTAGCGATAACACCTGATTGAATACTATTATAAATTTTATCCCTTTGGGATAATTCAGTAGGATAAATACCTGTTATTGAATTAAATTTGTAAAAATAAACGACATTTAACTGATCACTTAAAGATTGGTATCGGGCTGGTCTGCTTTCTATCGTGCCTACCGGTATATTATTTAAATTATTGACATCATATTTCCCCCCTATCACCACCAGAAATTCTTGCAGCCTCTGGCTGATGCATACGGGTATCATAAACAACCTTACTGCCTAAAGATTCACTACTAAAAACCGCAATAGCTGAGCCATGAAGTAAAGCTTTTTGTCGAATATCCCTCATACTTCTACTATAGGAATAATCAATTAATTTTTCAGTAGATATAGGCACATATCCTTCTTCTAGCATTTCAAGTGTCTTTTCTTCTAAATCATCTACTTTATAAATCTTTGGATTCAACCTTTGTACATTTTTCCCGCTGTAATCCTCAGCACAAACAAAATTAAAGCTACAAACCAATATCAAAGCACCACAAGATCCTAATAGCTTCATCACTCTCATTGCTCTCTTTTATATTTAATTTTCTCTTTAAACTAAATATATAAATAAAAAATCCTGATATATTCAATCATTATTAGATAAAAGAAACTTTTTGTTTAAAAACAAGCACAACACATAAGTTTCTAGATTTCAACCTTCAAATATTCCACCACCAAGGCATTGCCGTCATTTTTAGTATTTTTCGATGCTGCTGAAAATTTATATCATGCTTTTGCACTTCAGCCCAAAAATTTAGACTATGATCAAAGTGCTTAGTATGCGCTAACTCATGTACAGCCACATAACGCGTGATTTCCAACGGAAAAAGTACCAGCCCACTATTCAACATAATGTCATGCTTTGCAGAACAGCTGCCCCAGCGAGTTTTGGGCTGACGAATTGAGCAATCACCATATTTCAAGCCTGTTTCACTGCTCACTTGCTTTAAATAAATTGGTAAATACTCTTTGGCATAAGCAATCACAAAGCTTTTTAAATATTGCTCAGGCTGCCGAACACTGATGAAAAGCTGATGCTTTTCTTCATCTAAGATGAATGAGTTTTTTTGTACTTTATAAACAATGCTTAGAGGCTGCTCTAAATTGAATAGTTTTAATTCTACTGGTAGCGTTTTATCAATCTGCCCTGTTTTTTCCTGCTGCTTCTGCCATGTCTCAATCATCCATTGTTCCGATTGTTTAAGAAAATCTTGAACTTGGCGCTGTGTACAAAACTGGGGAACCGTTAATTTAATTTGAGTTGGTTCTACACGCAGCCTTAAGCGTGTGGCACGTAATTTTCGGGTGATTTGAATTTCAGGAAGGTTTGGGATCATATTTTTTATTAATTTTAAATCCTCCCTAACCCTCCTTTTACAAAGGAGGGAAAATCACCTAAATAAATTCAGGTGAAAAGTCCCCCTTTATCAAAGGGGGATTTAGGGGGATTTTATAAAACTCGTTAAACAGCAGTACGCTCTTCAATACCGTTATCGGTCGCAACAACAGCAATATCCGCTTTGTTTAATGCAAAGATACCGTTACACACTACACCTGGAATGTCATTCAAAGTCTTTTCAAGTTCCAATGCATTTAGGATATTTAAGTTGTGTACGTCTAAAATTACATTACCGTTATCTGTTACTACGCCTTCACGGTACACAGGATCGCCGCCTAAAGAAACGATTTTACGTGCCACAGCAGAACGTGCCATTGGAATCACTTCTACAGGAAGCGGAAATTCACGTGCCAACTGATCAACCCATTTAGAATCATCTACGATACAAACGAATTTTTTCGCAATAGACGCCACGATTTTTTCACGAGTCAACGCTGCGCCGCCGCCTTTAATCATGTGCATATGACGGTCGATTTCATCCGCGCCATCTACATAGGCATCTAAACCTCCAACGTGGTTCATATCAACCACTTCAATGCCTAATTTTTTCAAACGTTGTGCAGTTGCTTCAGAACTTGCAACAGCAGCTTCGAGTTGAAGCTCTGGCAATAATTCGATGAGGAAGTTCACAGTACTTCCTGTACCAACACCCAAAATACCGCCCTTTGGCAAATGCTTTAACGCAGCTTTTGCGGCAGCTTGTTTCTTTTCATCTTGGGTTGCATACAGACTCATAACTTGGCTCAACTATTTTTTGACATTAGACGCTGATTTTTCAGCCCAAATGTACAGGGGTTTGTTACAATAAACCCCTATTTTAAACTGTTAGATGGAAAATTAACATGCTGTCTCGTTTGGTTCGACAAATATTACAGGCAACGGTCTATGACGTTGCAATCGAAACCCCACTCGAAGCAGCGCCACGAATTAGTGAAAAACTAAACAATAACATTCGCTTTAAGCGCGAAGATTTACAACCTGTCTTTTCTTTCAAGCTACGCGGTGCCTACAACCGTATTAGTCAATTACCGAAATCTCAGTTGGAACGTGGCGTTATTACTGCTTCTGCAGGTAACCATGCTCAAGGCGTGGCTTTATCTGGTAAAAAGTTAGGTATCCGCGCCATTATTGTTATGCCTAAAACCACACCAGACATTAAAGTACAAGCGGTTAAACGCTTAGGCGGTGAAGTAGTTCTGCATGGTGATTCTTTTGACGTAGCCAATAAATATGCAATCCAATGTGCAAAAGATGAAGGTATGACCTTTATTCCACCTTATGACGACGAACTCGTTATGGCCGGTCAAGGAACCATTGCCAACGAAATTTTGCGTCAATGGCGTGATGTAGACTATGTATTTGTTGCTGTTGGCGGTGGCGGTCTAATTGCCGGTGTAGCTGCTTATCTTGGTGATGTGGCACCGCATGTTAAAGTCATTCCTGTTGAATATGACGAATCAGCATGTTTAAAAGCAGCCTTTGAAGCTAATGAACGTGTCATTCTTCCATCTGTAGGTTTATTTGCCGACGGTACAGCAGTTGCACAAATTGGTGAAAAACCATTTGAAGTGATTCAGCTACAAAAATCAGATAACTCAGGCCCAATTGTTGAGCGTGAAGTTGTACTGGTAAATACAGATGAAATCTGTGCAGCCATTAAGGATACCTTTGATGAATGCCGTAGCATTGTTGAACCATCTGGTGCAATGGCGCTTGCAGGTATCAAGAAGTATGTTGCAGAGCATGGTCTAGAAGGCAAAAATATGGTGTCGATTGTATGCGGCGCCAATATGAACTTTGACCGTCTGCGCTACATTGCGGAACGTACTGAACTGGGTGAACGCAAAGAAGCGATCTTTGCTGTGACAATTCCAGAAGAAAAAGGTTCATTCCTCCAATTCTGCCGCGCGCTACAAGGCCGTAACATCACTGAGTTTAACTACCGCGCAAGCAACTCAAGTGCCGCTCAAGTATTTGTGGGTATCAGTCTCAAAAATGGCGAAAAAGAACGTCAGGAAATTTTTGAAACCTTAAAATTCCAATACGATGTAGACGATCTTTCTGATGATGAGGTGGCTAAACTGCATATCCGTTATTTAATTGGCGGTCATGCCGATATTGAAAATGAACGCCTATTCCGCGTGGAATTCCCTGAACGTCCGGGCGCACTACTGACTTTCTTAGAACGTCTTGGACCTACACATAACATCACCCTATTCCACTACCGTAACCACGGTGCTGCGGAAGGTCGTGTATTGGTGGGTATGGAAGCAACAGATGCGAAACAAAACCCAGATGGTTTAATTGAAACATTGGAAAATATTACCTATCCATATGTTGAGATTACCAATAACCTCGGTTATCAACGTTTCTTGAAATAAATAGGACTTCTATAAAAGAGCTGGAATCTAGATTCCAGCTTTTTTATTTGCATCAATTCTTTTCTACATCAAAATGAATATATTCATCAATTTAATTCATCAACGCCGTCATTGTTGTTAAATTCACCATACCCTATAATCCATTGAAAATAAAACAAAATGGATAATTAAAATTGAATATTTATGCCTTATTTATGATCGCCATTGTGGGTTTAGGTGGATATTTTTATGCATATCCGGCTTATCAACTTAAGCAAGAGGAAGATAAGATTCGTCAAAGTATGAAACAAATTCCAAATCAGTCACGTACGCAAAATCTAGAAAATATTTACGGCTATACCGCGCAGGCTGAAATGTTGAATCAATATCCAAATTACATTGTATATATTCGCTTTGATGAGCTAAGTGATCAAACCGCTCCCGAATCTGTTCAAGCCATTATCCGTGAATTTTCATGCGATGGCTTAAACCGTTTAAAGAACAATTCCGAGCTCGTTCGTAAAGCTACCCTAAATGTCATTAAAGAAGATCAGCATCAATTTCAATACATTCTAAAAAACAAATTAGGTTATGAAATTTTTAAATACCAACAAGTTATGGATAATTGTCCCAATATTGCTGAACTTTATGCCTATCAAAACACTGAAGAAATTAAAAATTAGAGCTTTTCTATTTAGATGGATTATGTAAATTTTCATAGCCGCTCTAGGCTGAACAAGCTAACATCAACATATTCAATAACTTTAGAATAATTTAGGAATACGGCATGGCTCAATTCGCTGTGATTGGCTTAGGAAGTTTTGGCGCAACTGTAGCCACTGAACTCATGGGTTTAAAACACGATGTCATTGGAATCGATAGCAACAAAAAGTTTGTTGAAAGTATTTCGGACCAACTGACCCATGCAGTGATTGCTGATGCAACAGATGAGCACGTTTTACAAGAACTCAATATTCAAAATTGTGAAGCAGTCGTAGTCGCAATTGGTGAAGATATTGAAGCCAGCATCTTATGTGTGCTCCATCTTAAAAACATGGGGATCAACAAAATTTGGGCCAAAGCCAAGTCCAAAGCGCATCACATGATTTTAACCCATTTAGGCATCAGCAAAATCATCCATCCTGAAGAAGATATGGGCGTCCGTGTTGCGCAGTCACTGAGTTATCCGATGGTGAGTCGCTACATGGTGCTCGAAGATGATCATTATTTGGTGAAAGTTGAAATTAAAGAATCACAACAAGGCACGCGTTTAAATCAAATTATGGATCATGTCCCAGAAGTGAAGACGATTTTGCATAAACGTGGCACCGAGCTTCAATATAGTTTAGATCCGAACCTGATTTTACAAACAGGCGATATTTTAGTGGTTGAAGGTTTACTCGAACATTTACGTCGACTGGCTAAACACTTTAAAGCAACTTTGTAATCAGCGTCGAGTTCCTTTTGCACATAATCACGCAAGATGACAGTAAAAAAACATGAAACTTCACAATAAACAGCGTAATACCATTAATCTCAGCCCACCCAGTATTTTGGCATTGGGTTTTCTTGGGCTAATTATCATTGGCACCTTGCTGTTAAAACTCCCTTATTCACATCATGGTGATTTAAGTTGGATCAATGCCCTCTTTACAGCGACCTCAGCCGTGACCATTACAGGACTTTCAGTTGTGAATGTCGGCGAAGCCTATACGGTGTTTGGTAAAGTCGTGATTATGGGGTTACTACAATGCGGTGGTCTCGGTTTTATGACCTTTGCGATATTGGCCGCTATGAGTTTGTCCCCTAAAATTGGGCTAAAACAACAAATTATGGCTCAAGAAACCATTGGACAAACCAGCCTTGCCAAAGTGACCATGACTATTAAAGGCGTACTGCTGTATTCGCTATTTTTTGAAATGGTGGGAACGGTTATTTTGACCATCGCTTGGATGCAAGAATACAATTTTAACCAGGCCCTGTTCTATGCTGCCTTTTATAGTGTTTCAGCATTTAATAATGGTGGATTTTCATTATTTCCCAATAGTTTAATGAGCTTTGCTGACCGTTATTTCATTACGTTTACCATCAGTATGCTTTACATCATTGGGGGTATTGGCTTTTTGGTACTGATGGACATTAAGCGCAATAAAAGTTGGAAAAAACTCAGTACCAATAGCAAGTTGATTTTATCGACTATTGCGGGTTTAAATGTCTTTGCCTTCATCACCATATGGTTATTAGAAGCCAATAATGCTGCGACCTTAGCCACGATGTCACTTGGTGACCAAGCCCTCAACGCGTGGTTCCATGCAACTGTTCCGCGCTCTTCGGGTTTTAACAGCTTACCTATGGAAAGCATGAGCGATGCATCATCACTCGTAACGATGTTACTTATGTTTATTGGTGGTGGTTCTCTCAGTACGGCCGGTGGCATTAAAGTTGGAACGTTTATTATTGTTGTGCTCAGTGTTGTCAGTTTTTTAAGACGTGAAGACGAACTGCGTGTGTTTAACCATTCTGTTTCTGAAAAAACGACCTTTAAAGCATTAGCGGTAATTTTCATTACAGTAACGTTGATTTTCATTGGCTTTTTCAGTCTATTGCTTCTCGAACCTGATAAACGCTTTTTAGATTTGCTGTTCGAAGCGGTATCCGCTGCTTGCACCGTTGGTCTATCTCGTGGCATCACCAGTGACTTACAACCCGCCAGTTTAGTCGCCCTGATGTTGTTGATGTTCGCAGGCCGACTTGGCCCCTTAACACTGGCTTATCTGATTGCCACACCGAAGAAGAGTCGCTTAAAACACCCACCTTCTGAGATTCAGATTGGTTGATTTGTACATTTTCTCACAGTTAAAAAAAACCACGCCTTAGCGTGGTTTTTTTTAAATTCGAATCTTTAGAACCAATTCATTAATGACACACCAACACCGACATAGGTTGCCCGATGGTTATAGTCAATCAGGCTTTCACCATAGCCATCAAACAATTGAACTGTGCCACGCAATTTACCATTGATTGGGAAAGTCCAATCGAACTGCACAGCACCATGTGAATCATCACCACCTTTCAATGAATGACGTAACATCAAACTAAAGTCATGATCTTTATGACGATAAAATGCTGTTAAATCCCCACGTCCCACATAATCGGTAATATCTGGGTTGTTATCATCTTTAGTATCTTCTTCAAAACGATACCAAGGTCTTAACATCAGTGCAAAATTGTCACGTTCAAATCCAAGATTTAACATGACACGGTTCCAACTCCGCGATAAGGGATCAGAACGTCCATTAGACTGATGGTTAAAAGTTAAGCCCAGCATACGCCAGTTCAAACCCAAGAGTTCATAGTTGGTACGAAAAACCAGACTGGCTTCAGGCTCATAGTTGGTTTCACGGAATGGTCGTGATTCGTCTTCATTGTAGACTTGCCAACGAGAAGACTGGGTATAGCCCAACCAGATATCGCCATTATCACCAAATAAGTTTTCAACAGCTTTGGTTTTTAATGACAATTGGAACTTGGCTTCCATCGATTTCAGGTTTTGTTCCTGATCGGCTTGTACCGTGTTGTTTTCATTCGGGCTTGATGGACGTTCATTTTTATCTGAAGTCCAGTATCCCGGCATTAAATACACAGGTTGATAGCCGCGAATATTCCATGTTCCCAATTTACTTTCTGGAGACAGTTCCCAACGACTATCCAATAATGAAAGATTTGGATTGAGGTTCGGTGCTTCTACAGCAAATAAACGGTCCGTAAACGCATGACTGACTTTTTCTTTCAAAGTCAGCTTCTCTGTCGGTTCAGGCTTAATTTCTTGTGCGGCTTGACGCTCAGAGACCAACATTTCCTTTTCAGCAGGTTGCACTTTAAACAAAGCGTCATAACACGATAATCGCTCTGCATTTGACTCAAGTGCCACACATGCTTCTGCGGTTGCAGGCTTAGCAGCCACATCCGCATTTTGTGCATTTACAGTACTGACATACATTGAACTGAGCGCAATGAGGCTCAGTTGCAATGTCGTACGCTCAAGAGATTTGAACGCCATAAAAACCCCTTTTTTGTTTTAATTCACTTGTTTTATTTCGAAACCAAGCTCAACCAAAGCATCTCGCTTAGCCACCGGTGCAACCACAGCTTTTGTCGGTTGTTGTTCAACCAAATACGCCACAGCAACACGTTTTAGATCTTCCAAAGTCACATTCAAAAGACGTTCACGTAACATTTGACGGAAAGCTGGAGTGCGTTTATGCAATAAAGCATAACAAGCTGTAATAGCTTCACCCGCTGGTGATCCCGGTTTATCCATGCTAGCAATTAGACCCAAAATCGCTTCTTCTAGCTGATGCGGTTGTTGTTCAGCATTCAGTAGCCACTGCACACTTGCGTCAAAATCTTTAAACGTTTCAGCTAAACGTGGGTCACGGTAGCTATAGAAACGGAATGAACATGCATTACCGTCATAGCTTGCTCCGCCACCATAAGCACCACCTTTTTCACGAATCGCGCTATGCAAGAAGCCATTACGCAAATAAGCCGCCAAAATCATTAAAGGTGCTGCATCAGGATGCGACACTTCCACCGCAGGATATGCTGAAGCGCAGAACTGAACATTGGCTTGAATGAGCCAAGCTTCGTCATTGTTGCTATCTGCAAAATTCACTTGAGTTAAAGCATGTGGGTTATCATCAATCGCCACTTTATCCCAAATGGTTTGAACTTCTTCAACCAATCGGTCTGAATGATGCTCCTCACACACCACCAAGAATTGTTTTGGTGCTTTAAGCAAACGGTTGTGAATTAACTTAAGCTCATCAATCAAGGCATTATAAGCCGTGTCGTCTTGCTCAATTTTGCTGACAAGTTCTGACAGCCAGTTCAGCGCGCCTAGGCCTGTATTATGATAATCACGTAGCGCCAATGCACTATGTTGACGACCTGCAATTTGCATTGCATAACTATGACCAGAACCAGATACACGTGACTGCCAACGTGCTTTACGTTGTTGCAATAACTCTACGATACGATTTTTTTCATCAAAACGTAGCTGTTCAAAAGCCAATTTCAATAAGCGAATGGCTTCAAGATTATTCACCAATGATTTAGTGGTCAACGTTAGCCAAGCACTAATTTGACCTTTATCATCCACTTTTGAACGCAGCGATGCACCCATACCTAAACCGCCACTCACAGCTGTTTGCAACTGTTGTAGCTCTAAGTAGTCGTATTCACCTGCACCAACTTCACCCATCAAAATCGATAAGAGATTGAAATACGGCGATTGCACCACTTCATCAGGAATCTGAATCAAAACTTGTTGGTAGTAGAGACCATTGGTGCCTGCGTGGTAAAGATTTAACGGCGTATCTAATCCATTACTGATAATTTCACGTAATTGACCTTGTACAATCTGTAACTGCGCAGGAACATCTTCTAAACCTACTTTAGGCAAGAGATTCAAATCATCCGGCGTATCTTGACGAATGTTCAATGCTTCAGTCTGCGCAATAATCTCTGCTTTTTGCGCTTCAGTTAAGTTCGCATCTATTTCTTTTAAACGTGCTTTTTCTGCTGCCGCTTCCAAAGCATTTTTTTCAGCATCTGGAACCAAAGTTAATTGCACACGATGTTGATTATCAAGCAAGTAGGTTTTGATTAAGTTAGATAACCACATTGGGTCTTTCAACTCTTCCTTCACTTGTTCAATGGCCGTATCCACATCCCAAACATCTACAGGGTCTGAATGGTGAATCGCACTGCTTAAACCATTCAGAATTAAGCTTAGGCCATAGGGTGTACCATCACCATTGATTTCACGCTGATGCAATTCAATCTGATGTAAAATCGCCTCAACTAAAGCTGGATCAACAGGCTTAGCCGCAACGTCTTCTAATACTTTAAACACGCCATTTTTAAATTGTTCTGCATGCTCAGGGTTGGAACCTTGAATTGCACAGTAGAACGTCATTTCATAGTTTGAGTCATCTACGCCCATGAATGGACCAGTAGACTGTGCATAACCACAGGTTTCTAAGTAATGACGTAATGGCGAAGCAGAATCTTCAAGCAATACCCCCTCAACCAAACGCATACCTAAACGTAATTTAATATTACTTGCTTCAGGCAATAACCAAGAAAGCACATGATATGTTTTGTCTTTGAGGTCTTCAGCATCAACTGCATACGTTTCAGTTACAGTTACAGGCGCAGTTAAGCGGCGCTCAGGTTTTGAATATAGCGTTTGACCTTTTTCAAATTTTGACAAAGCAAGCGTTTCAAACTGTTCTTGTAAATTATATGCAGGCTCATTACCAAAGGTCATGAACACGGCATTACTTGGGTGATAATGTGATTTGTAGAAACTTACTAACTCTTCATAGCTTAAGTCAGGAATGTCTTTAGGATCACCGCCTGAGTTGTAATGATAAGTTGTTTCTGGGAATAAATGATGGGCAAGTTGGTGATACAACTGATCTGAAGGTGAACTCATTGCACCTTTCATTTCATTAAATACCACGCCTTTATATACAGCTTCGCCATTTTCTAGCTCAATACGAATCCCTTCTTGCGCAAAATCAAGCGGGTTCAAATTCGCAGCAAAAGCAGCATCCATATAAACTTCTAACAAGTTTTGGAAATCTTTTTTATTTTGCGTTGCAAATGGATAAGCCGTCCAATCCGCTGCGGTAAACGCATTCATGAACGTATTGAGTGAACGGCGAATCATTAAAAAGAATGGGTCACGTACAGGGAACTTTTCTGAGCCACACAGTGCCGTATGCTCAAGAATATGCGCCTCACCTTTTGAATCCATCGGCTGTGTACGGAAGGCAACTAAAAATACGTTTTCGTCATGGTTTGTGGCTAAGTGATAATGCACTGCACCAGTCACTTTGTGTTTATATTCAGACACTAAAATGTCTAAAGCTTCAACATGATGTTGACGAATCAACTGAAACGCGGGATGTACAGTTTGAGAAATGGTTTCAGTGACATCTACAGTCATGTGTGCTCCTAATCTATTCATTTAAATTAGGCAAAGTATACCTTAAAAAATCACAACTAGATTCACCGAAACAACATTTCCAACTGTTTTAATCAACTTGAACTTTAATTTTAAAAATCACTTGTTTTCGCACTAAAACATTTAGACAGATTTTATGGATTGCCTATCATTTCGTGTTGACCAATAGACGCAAATCACAATCGCCAATAACAATACAAAAGAAGCCATAAAGCGACTTAGATCCAATCCACCTGAACTGATGGGCTTATCTAAAAAATCGCCGACAACTGCGCCCAATGGACGTGTCAAAACAAAAGTAGCCCAAAATAAAATCGTCTTTGAGACCCGACTAAAAAAATACAACAACGCCATCAATACGATTAGACCACCAAATAGCCATATACCACCGCTATAGCCTAATCCTGCACTATCGGAAGTCCAGTCCCCCAAAGCTGTACCTAGCGTTTGAGAAAATGTAATCGTCAACCAATAAAAGATCTGTGTTCGCGGCAAATTCACCACGCTTGGATTGATCGAGCCTTCGACTCGATACCAACTAAAAAGCGATACGAGCACCAAACTCAGTAACAGCAAACTACCCCCCAAGTAGCCAATCCCTAAAGAACGATCTACAAAATCCGCTAAAGTCGTACCGACCGTAGTACTAGCAATAATCGTGGCCCAATATAAATAAGGTTTATAGGCTTTGGACTGTATTTGAAAATACAGCAGACTGATAAATATGCCTGCGAAAATAAAGGTACTGAGTAAATAGCCCAAATTTAAGGACATGGACAGTGCATCACCACTGGTTTCACCAAAGGTGGTCGCAAAAATTTTGGTCAACCAAAACAGCGCGGTAATCTGGGGGACTTTTTTAACGTAGTCTTGTAGTTCATGCACTTGCATATGCATATGCATTACTCTATGCAGTTATTTTGATGCTTATATCTTCGATAACTGAAATGAATTTTTGCTTAAAATTTTGCTTAAAATAACGCACTCTTTTTTAGAATTACCAAATAAAAAAAGCACCCGATATCGAATGCTTCATTAACTACATTTACTGTCTATTTGTGGATTTAAAACTAAACTAGATATTTAAAATAATTATAATTTGGATGACTTTCAACATAGACATAATTCTGCTTTTGATAGAATTTTGCAGCATTTTTAAGTTCTGTATTTAAGCACAGTGCAGAAAAATGCTTTTTCGCACCCTTTTCCAATTCCACCAATAGCTGCTTACCCACGCCATGCTGACGGTACTGCGGATGCACATAGAAACGGCGAACTCGACCAATCCGTTCTTCTACACCAGTATCACCCCATTGCTGATTTAAACCGCCACAAGCAATCAATTTATCGCCATCATAAGCAAGCAATAATTGCTCACCCGTTTGGTCAAAACGATTTTTACCACTTTGATATTCTTCAATTAAACGGTGTATAAATGTATAGCCTTCATGCTGCGCCAAAGCAGCAATATTTTCGATTTGAGCAGGAAGTTGCTCTGCTGGACGAATCGTAATTTCCATATATTCACACTTTTAATCTGTTATCTATTTATGATGACCAAATCATCTTGATTCAGTCTGAACACCCTATAGCTCTATAAAAGTAAAATTTTTCGATTTGCACAATAGCAAAGCTGATTAAAACGGCAACTAATTCAAAAAAAATGTAAAAATATAATGGATTTGCCCGATTTTTATACACACTTGTCCTTTAATTGAATTTTCTTCAACAAACTACAGCAATCCTGAGCATTCGTGTAAACTTAGCACTTTCATTTTTTTGATGTGAACATACAACATGGCAACTGTTGACCTTTTTGCAATTGGTAATGCACTTATTGACCAAGAATTTAAAGTCTCTGACGAATTCCTAATTCAACACAATCTGCAAAAAGGTACGATGCAACTGACAGATGGCGATACTCAAGCAGCCCTTTATAACAATCTAAAAGCCACTCAAGATTATAAAGGTCAAGCTTCTGGTGGTTCTGCAGCAAATACAACGGTTGCTTTTAGTGCTTTAGGCGGAACTGCATTTTATGGTTGTCGTGTCGGCAATGATGACTTAGGTCAAATTTACCTAAATGGTTTAAACGACGCTGGCATCCAAACTGCAACTCAATCAATCAGTGAAGGTGTAACTGGCACATGTATGGTATTGGTCAGCCCTGATTCTGAACGTACGATGCATACTTACCTCGGTATTACTGCGGAATTGACTGATAGCCAAATTGATTTTGGCAGCTTAAATACTGCGAAATGGCTATATATCGAAGGTTATCTTTCAACATCAGATAGCGCGCGTCTTGCGGTAAAACAAGCACGTCAAATCGCCAAAGCCAATGGTGTACAAATTGCATTGACCTTATCTGATCCAGCAATGGTGCAATATGCGCGTCAAGGTCTAGATGATTTACTCGATGATGGCGTGGACTTATTGTTCTGTAATGAACAAGAAGCGCTGATGTACACAGAAACAGATCAATTAGATGCTGCACTTGCTAAATTGCAATCACTAAGCAAACATATTGTCATTACATTAAGTGCCAAAGGTGCCTTAATTCATAATGAAGCAGCTACATTTACCGTGCCAGGTCGTAAAGTTACCGCAGTAGATACCAATGGTGCTGGTGATGCATTTGCTGGTGCTTTCCTGTATGCACTGAATGCAGGTCATGACTATCAAACGGCTGCTGAACTTGCCATCTTGATTTCAAGTGAAGTTGTGGCTCAGTTTGGTCCACGCCTAGCAGTTGAAGACTATGCTCAGCTTTTACAATCATTTCAAAAGGAATGTGCTTAATGTTTAAAATTTGCATGACGGATGATGTGCCTGAACGTGAAGCACGATCATTCGAAACGCCTGAAGGTGAAACGATTTTTATCACCCAACGTGATGGCATGTTTTACGCTTATCAAAATAACTGCCCACACTTGCACGTGGAACTTGAGTTTCTAGAAAATCAGTTTCTAGATCGTGACCAAGAATTTATTGAGTGCTCAACACATGGCGCCCTGTTTATGGTCGAATCTGGGGAATGTATTTCTGGCCCATGCCAAGGTCAAGCCCTTGAAAAAGTGAATATTAACGTGCATTCTGATGGTGGAATCTACCTCACAGAAGAATAAACACTGGAATACAACCATGTCCGCATTTTTAACAGACTATAACTTAATTCCCTTTCATTTAAGTTTATTGGCCGTACTGTTATTGGGCATGGTTGAAACCATTGGCTATTACATCAATATTAGTCCTAGCCAAGTTTTAAAGAAAATCGCCCCACAGCGTATACAAGAATTGGCATTATTGAATGTCAAATTTTCCAAAGCCCTTATTTTGTTCTTCTTACTGATGAATTTTAGCTTTGCAGGCTATGTACTTCAGTTCTGTATCCATGCCAAAGACGGTCAATTCGTTCCTGCTTATTATCTCATTCTACCTGCGTTGATTATTGCCATATTCTTTACGGTATTTATGATTCATTGTTTGGATCAAGTCGTTCCGCCCAAATATAAAAAGCAAACGGTTAACTTGCTTGGCCGCCTTGCAACAATTTCGAGTGGTAGTGCCCGTCCCGGCTTTTCCGCTCAAGCTCGTGTGCGTGATGAGTTTGGTCAACTACATTATGTGCAAGTTGAACCAGAGTTTGGTGAGTTAGAGTTTCAGTCGAAAATCATTTTGATTCGTCAAAAAAAATCACACTATATTGGCAAAAAAATCAGTGTGTCGAACCGTTTATTTAATCCATCCTAGTGACAATCTTAGTGACACATTGTTATCATTTTTCAAATCATAAAAAAGCCAGTGTTCATTGGCTTGTATTCAATCAAATACCATCAAACGATATTGTGATTAACGCTTAAGAAAACCTGAAACCAAATTCATCACTTGTTGAATATCAGCATTCGCTTCTTGCTGATTGGTTTGTCCAGCTTGTGGCGTCAATGAGTCAATAATTTGCGGCAATACTGTTGAAATTGCACTGTACACATCTTGTTTCTGAGTTTGAGTTTCTTGTGCAACTTGCTCCACTTCGGCATCATCAAATAAATTTTGTACTTGTTGATTATTCACAGCGGCATTATCGCCAGGGCCTGTAGATACCCAATCATCAACCTGACTGCTCAAGCCCTGTCCACGTAATTTATCCAAAGCACCTTGTAGGCCACCTTGTTTTTGAATCCAAGCCAGCACCAGAGGTAACACTGCTACTAAAATGGTTGATGCATTACCACCGCTACTACGTTGCTGCGGCTGCGCTGCACCACCCAGTTGGCCCAACACAGAGCCTAAAATTCCACCTAAACCACCTGCTTGGTTTTGAGCATTAGTTTGGGTATTTTGAGTGCCTGCATTTGCGCCCAATTGACCCAGCACCGAACCTAAAATACCACCCAGACCACCTTGTTGATTTTGATTGTTTGCACCACCAAGGGCCTGCTTTGCTAAAATCTCAACAATATTATTTAAATTTGTCATTTTATTTTTCCCAGTGAAACCTAGATAAATTCATTACAGCATACGTGGGAAAACACAGATTTGTCATAAATGTTTGTTAATTTTTGCAATTTCTCGCAGGCTAAGTATTTGTTACCAACGGAATTTATCCCAGTTTTCAGGATTTGCCCAAAATTTAGAGTTAAACCAATCTGGAATATGTTTATAAGTCAAAATATTAAACTGCCATAAAGCAAAATCACTTTCATGCGTGGTTTTATCAATGAGCTGAGTAAAGCCTAAAGCACGTAATAATTGTTCATCGTGTAACTTACTCACCACCACGATGCGTTTGGCAAATAGGTCACGCAATTTTACCAACATCTGCGTTTTCTGCTGCTGATCCAAACTCAACATGGTTTCAGTATCAAGAATCACAAATCCAAGGTCAAAACGCTGGGTAAAAGGCAGATTTAAAAACTCAGTTACGTTAAAATGTTGCCATTGAATTGGATGAAATTGATTGTATTGCTCAAGATCCTGACCAATACAGATTGCGGTTAAAATGGGCTGCTCTTTTGACAAATCGTCTAGCATAGAAGTGATGACATTTTGTTCAGCCATTGACCGCATCCTTAATAATGAAGTGAGTATTCGTATGGAACTACAAGGCATTTGCCATAAAATGCATGCAGGTCTTAAAGACCTTAGTGTAACTGATCAACATACACACAAGGCAAATGTTGAGTATAAATTTATTCTAGATCGCTCAGAAGTTGATCTACCATTTAGCCTTGGCCAAGAAATAGAAATCGAAGCCACGGGAAATATCTACTGCATTTCTTGCGGCGCAAAAACACCTAAATCGTATTCACAAGGTCATTGCTTCAAATGCATGAAAACTAAGGCTTCTTGTGATATGTGCATTATGAAGCCTGAAACCTGTCATTATCATCTCGGGACTTGCCGTGAAGATGATTTTGCCCATGAAGTTTGCTTTCAACCGCATATTGTCTATTTAGCCAATTCGAGTGCCTTAAAAGTGGGGATTACTCGACTTGGTCAAATGCCTACACGTTGGCTGGACCAAGGTGCGACGCAAGCTTTGCCTATTATGAAAGTTGGTTCACGTCGTCTATCTGGTCAGCTTGAAGTCATGTTTGGAACGCAAGTGGCCGATAAAACTGATTGGCGTAAATTACTCAAAGGTGAAGCAGAACCCATCAACCTGATCGAAATTCGCGACCAATTGGTGGAAGAATTTGCACCAAAAATTCAGACCATTCGTGAAGAATTTAGCCAAAATTTAGAGTTTAATGAAACTGTTGAACTGTTAGAAGATGAGTTGCCACGCCAATTTATCTACCCGGTAGATGAATATCCTGAAAAAATCAAATCGCATAATTTGGACAAAACACCAATTATTCGAGGAAAATTACAAGGGATTAAAGGTCAGTATCTGATTTTGGATACCGGTGTGATCAATATTCGTAAATACACGGGCTATGAAATTAAAGTACGTACTTAAATCGACTTAACGTGTCTAATTAAGTTTAAAAAAGCGAGATATTTCTCGCTTTTTTTCACACACTTTACCGATTTTATTCATTGAACAGTTGAAAGAAACTTTAAATATGGCAGCGCCATTAACTGCTCCGCTTCTAAGATAGGCATATGACCAACATGGTCTAAAATCAGTGGCTTTTCAGCTTTTTTAAATAAGCGTCTCAGTTCTTCTGCCACTTCAACATTGATAATCTGATCTTGCTTCCCCCAGATAATAAACACAGGTGCATCAATGCCTCGTGCAGCCAAAGCAAAGGACTCCGGCGTATACAAGGTGGCCATTTTTTGCAGTTGCTCCACCATTTTATTGGTTTGCTTAGACTGAACTATCATCAACTTTTCTTGCCCAGTTTTTAATTCTTGTGGAATAAAAGGTGGAGATTGCATCACGATCTTCATCACGCGATCAAAATCACCAGTTTTTCTGACCACTAGCTCTGCAAGCTTTGCCGTATCTTTTAGATATACTGTATTGCTCGACTTAAAGACACCAGCCGAATCTACTAACAATAAAGATTTCACTTCTAAGGGATACTGAGCGCTATAGAGCATGGCAATTGCACCACCCATCGAATGCCCTGTGATATGTAAATTTGGATCTAACTTTGCAGCATCAATAAATCGTCGTAATTTTTCAGTTAAATTTGGAATTGATAGATCAAATTGATCTGCAACAAGGGTTTCTCCATGTGCTGGCAGATCTGGAATAATGACATGATAGTTGGGCGTTAAATAACGGGCAACGCGGTTCCAATTATCACGTGTGCCTGACAAACCATGCAGCAACAACAGCGTCGGTTTTCGTGGATCTCCTCCTTCACTATAAGTCCACTCAATTTCATTATTTTTGACTTTTTTGCTGCTCAATCCTGCCCAAGCTCTTTCCTGCTCTAAAACATTTTGAAAGTTCAATTCTGCAGCTTGAATACTACTGGCAACACTAATCGTTAATAGCATCAATATCATGTGCTTAAAATAATGATCCATCCATCGCAATAACGGGTTCTTTAAACGTTTACATTGAGGCATATACAGAGATGTCATCCGCTTAATCCTTTGTCGTGATGAATTATTTTTTCTTCATATTATTTTTTTGAGAACACCAATCTACGATGCTAGAGTCGATATTTCATTTGCCAAATCTTTAAAATAAAAATTATATCTGTCAATTTAAGCCAAAAAAAACCAGCTCGAAAGCTGGTTTTTTTAAAGCTACCTTAATTATTTAATTTTGGCATGATCTTTTAGATAACGTGTGTAGTCATCAAATTCTTGCTGACCACGAAGCTGTTGATAAAGTTTTTTTAACTCATCTAACTGCTCACCCGTTAATGCCGCATCAGATTGTTTATTCACTGCAGTCACAGCAACCACAACCAACTCATTTGGTAGATTGGTTGTAGTAACAGACCAATGACCTGCTTTCGGCGCTTTTACGCTAAATGCAGCACGTTGAATTTCACGTTTCAACAAACCATCCGCACGAGTGAAGGTACCCGCATTTTCAAAGTTTAAATTGCCTTTCGCGACTGAAGCAGCAGGTTTTGCAGCAAACTCTTTCAATGTCGCTTGAATCTGAGCTTTTGCAGCATCAAACGCTTTCTTTTCAATCAGCTGAGTTTTCACATGCGCTTTCGCTTCAGCTAAAGTTTGAACACCTGCAGCGTGATAGTTACGCACTTTCACCCAAACTACATCACCATTTTTCAACTGAATGCTCGATGAAACATTACGTTCACCATTTTTAACATCATCGTTAAACAATTTAACTTTGACGTTTGCATCACTTAGAACAGGATGTTGCGATGCTAATGTTAAGCCATTCAATGATTGTACTTTTACGCCTTTCACTTCTTGACCCACGACATCGAGGGCATCACTACTCACCACCATATCATTGAGGCTGTTTACAGTGTCAGAAAAAACATTGGCTTTTTTCGAAGCAGCGACTTCTGCTTGCAGACGTGCTTTTTCTTGTTCAAATGAAGCCACTTTTACAGCTGGCGCCACTTTTTCGATCAAGTGATAACCACTGTCTGTTTTCACTGGAGCAGTCACTTGACCAGCTTGAGCACCTTCAACTGCTGCATCAAATGCATCACCAAATACACCTTTTTCATAAGCAACCAGTTCACCACCTTTCGCTTTAGATTCAGGATCTTCAGAGAATTGCGCAGCAGCTTGGTTAAAGCTTAAACCCGCTTTAATTTTAGCTTGAACACTTTCAGCCAGTTTTTTAGCTTCGGCATCTGAACGATTGTCCGCAGTGATCATGATGTGCTTAACGATAGGTTTAACTGACTTCTGTGCATTCTCAACAAAGCTGTTATACGCTTCTTTCAGTTCAGCATCAGTTGCAGCTTCTACAGGTGCAGTTATATTGGCAGGTGTTAATACGACAAAATCTGCATCAACACTAGTTGCTTGCTTAAATTTGTTTTTATGTTGCTCATAATAAGCGGCAATTTCAGCATCAGATACTTTTACATTTTTCTTGTAATTTTCAAGATTAATGCTTGCCAACTGAATACTACGTTGTTCCGTTTGTAAGTTCGCAATTTGCAAGATATCAAGCTTACTCACCAATGCATATTCCATAAATGTTGTAGACAAC
Organism: Acinetobacter sp. P37; assembly: GCF_057480965.1. Taxonomy (NCBI): domain Bacteria; kingdom Pseudomonadati; phylum Pseudomonadota; class Gammaproteobacteria; order Moraxellales; family Moraxellaceae; genus Acinetobacter; species Acinetobacter sp. P37. The sequence goes on from NZ_JBLIYY010000001.1 coordinate 32,827, forward strand.
ATTTTTAAAGCATGGTCTTTACGTAAATTATCAATGAATGTGCGATTCGTCATACCAATCGATTCGAGGTATCGCGCAAACGCTTCATCAGAAAATTGACCATTGACTTGAAAGCTTGGCTGCTGATGAATCATTTGCACAATTTGTGCATCACTCAAGCTAATGCCTAATTTATCAGCTTGTTGCAATAGCAATTGGCGTGAAACCAAAGTATCCATCGCTTTATTGCTAATGAAATTTTGATTCAATAATGTTTCATCACCCTGAGCATATGTCAGATATTGTTCTTTTAATGAGTTCGTCAGTGCTTCGAGTTCTTTTTGAGAAATTTCAGTACCGTTTACAGTCTTTGCTGCATCTTTAGATCCACCACTAAAATATCCTTCAATACCTACAAGTGCTAAAGGGGTCAAAAACAAAACGAGCAAGACCTTGCCCAGCCAACCCTTAATGACTTTACGAAACGATTCCATAAGTATTCCAATATTTTATTTGCGGTGAATTTTAACCGAAAACCCGAGATGAATGAATGCGATATATCAATTAATCACATTTACCAATAAAAAACGCGCCAATTTATGGCGCGTCTCATGTGCTTAATAAGATTAAGCTACAGAATCTTTCAAGCCTTTACCCGCTTTGAAGCTAGGAACTTTGCTTGCTTTGATTTCTAAAGTCGCACCAGTTTGTGGGTTACGACCAGTACGTGCAGCGCGTTCTTTTACGCTGAATGTACCGAAACCAACTAAAGTAACTGTATCACCAGCTTTTAATGCATTGGTAACTGCAGCAATTGTAGCATCTAAAGCTTTACCGGCATCGGCCTTAGATAATCCCCCATTTTCGGCAATTGCATCAATTAATTCTGATTTATTCATGAAAATTACGTCCTCTTAATATCGTTTATTTAAGGTTCAAGAATTTGTATAAAACGCCATAACGCCTTTATAGCAATGCTTTAGGGTTAAACGCAATACTCCTCAACCTCTTTTTATAGAATTTTTTGACGAAAAAAACCTTGAAAATTCGATAATATTAAAAAAGTTAGTATTTTTTTAATATTTCGGCCCTCAGTTGGGCATTCTCTTCGGCCAATTGGTCAACTTTAGTATGTAATTGAAGTATAAGCCTTTCTAAGTGCTGTAAATCCTTTACAGTCACCAATCCTAAACGGTTTAAAGAATGATTGACACCATTATCTAAAATTTTTTCTACTTTATCTTTCGTATCGGTTACAGATTCCTTGGCTTTTTCTGAAACTTTTTCGACAGTTTGATCTGCAATATCAATGGTTTTGGACTCAAGCTCCTCTCCAACTTTGACTAAAGAGTCAAAAAGCTTATTTCCCTCTCCCTCAGCACGTGAAAAAGCACCTAATCCAGCCAACCATATCTGTTTGGTATATTTACGAAAATCCATTTTAGAGCGACGATCAGAATGACTCCGTACCCGAGGTTTAGCCGGCTTTTCTGATGTTTCTTGTGCATCGTCAATTATGCTTTCTGTATTTTCCATAATCCGCACTTCTCCTGCTTATTTTATGTGCACATCAACACATGATTCTTCATTTTAACAACATAATAGCAAACATATAACTTGATAGATTGATTAAACTGTTCTACAAAGCTAGTGAATTACCAACTTTTTGGTATATTCTAAGTTCCTCTAGAGCAGGACGCTCAGTTTCCAGTGCTTTCAGATTTTAACAAGGACTTTTTTTTATGAGCGATACGCAACAAACACAAGCTCAACCACATTTGTTGCTTACTATGACCCTGATTGTTTTAGAAACTATTTTTACCTTCATTTTAAAACATGACCGCGTTGTAGCATTACAAGCTAAAAAATTTGTTGATCAAAAAGTCGCACTAAAAATAAATAGCTACATCCCTTATTTTGACTTTTATGTTCAGTTTACTGAGCACGGCATTCTGTTCGACACTAAATCTCCAGATAAAGCCATCGACCTTGATGTCCGCACGACACTAATGGATTTGGTGAAAATTTTTGTATTTGGTAATCGCAAAAGCATCAAAACCATGCGTATCGATGGCGATGTAGTTTTAAAAGATGAATTTCGTGATTTGGTTTCTTTATTTAGTGTGCCGAAAATTTTATCTGACTGGAAACACTGGTTGTCTGAACCTGTCGAAGAAAACGATATCGTTGCATCTAAAAAACGTATTGCCCCACTTTTAGAAAAAATTGAACAGCAACGCTCTAAAATAAACACGCTACAAGTTGAAGTTAAACAATACAAAAACCGTATTAAGCGTATCGAACGTCGTCAAAAGCGGATTAATATCGCTTTTAGTCTAATATCTATTCTTTTAATAACGTTATTAGTGTATAATATGTGGTTCAAATAAATACATAATTTTTCAGACAAAATAAAACAAATAAACAATCTCAAAAAAACTTGACTATTTTAGTCAGGATTCATAAAATCTGCACATCTAGACTTAACATGTGTATCGAATCATGCGCTTAACAACTCGCGGTCGCTACGCAGTGACTGCTCTACTTGATCTAGCTTTGCAGCCAACTGAACAAACGATCACTCTTGCAGAAATTGCAGCTCGTCAAACCATTTCAGTGGCCTATCTTGAGCAGTTATTTGCAAAATTAAAGCGTCACGGCTTAGTTTCCAGCATCCGTGGAGCTAACGGTGGTTATCACCTTGCTCGTAGTGCTGAAGACATCACTGTTTTGGAAATTATTGAAGCTGTAAATGAAACAGTTGATGCAACCCGTTGTGACCACAAAGGCAACTGCCAAAATGGTGCAATGTGCTTGACTCACGATTTATGGCAGGAACTCTCCCACCACATTGCCGATTATCTTGCAAAAATCACCCTTGCTGACCTTGTAGCACGCGATAACGTTCAAACCGTATCAATTCGTCAAAATTCAGCAAACTTTGATTCAGCCCTTTTATCGGTTACAGGTATTTGACATGAAGCGTCCTATTTATCTTGACTATGCAGCAACTACACCTGTAGACCCTCAAGTCGCAGAACGTATGATGGAATGTCTAACGTTTGACGGTACTTTTGGTAATGCAGCTTCTCGTTCTCATGCTTACGGCTGGCAGGCAGAAGAAAAAGTAGAATATGCACGTGAACAAGTTGCTAATCTAGTAAAAGCTGATCCACGCGAAATCGTTTGGACTTCTGGTGCAACTGAATCTGACAACCTTGCGCTTAAAGGTATTGCTCAGTTCTATGCATCTAAAGGCAAGCACATTATTACAAGTAAAATTGAACATAAAGCAATTCTTGATACTTGCCGCGAGCTTGAAGAAGAAGGCTTCGAAATTACTTATCTTGAGCCAGAAGCAAAAACTGGTTTAATTACACCTGAAATGGTTCAAGCTGCCCTTCGTCCAGATACAATTCTTGTATCTTTGATGATGGTGAACAATGAAATCGGTACAACTACAGATGTAGCTGCAATCGGTGAATTGACTCGTGCAAACAAAACTTATTTCCATGTAGATGCTGCGCAAGCTGCTGGTAAAGTAGAAATTGATCTTTCAACAATGAAAGTTGATTTGATGAGTTTCTCTGGCCACAAAATCTATGGTCCTAAAGGTATTGGTGCTCTTTATGTACGTCGTCAACCGCGTGTACGAATTAAAGCGCAAATGCACGGTGGCGGTCATGAACGTGGCATGCGTTCAGGTACGCTAGCGACTCACCAAATCGTGGGTATGGGCGAAGCGTTCGAACTTGCCGGCAAAAACCTGCATGCTGAACAAACTCGTATTCGTGTACTTCGTGACAAACTTTGGAATGGCTTGCAAGATCTTGAACAAGTCTTCCTGAACGGTCACCCAGAATACAACGTTGCAAACTATCTAAACGTCAGCTTTAACTTTGTTGAAGGTGAATCGTTAATGATGGCACTTAAAGATTGCGCAGTATCTTCTGGTTCTGCATGTACATCAGCAACTTTAGAACCATCTTATGTACTTCGTGCATTGGGTCTTTCAGACGAATTGGCTCACAGTTCGATTCGTTTCAGCTTTGGTAAATACACCACTGAAGCCGATATTGACCACGTGCTTGAAATTACCAAAGCAGCAGTTGAAAAACTACGTGATCTTTCACCGCTTTGGGACATGTACAAAGAAGGTATCGACCTTAATTCTGTAGAATGGGCTGAACACTAATTCATCCCGGTGAGATAGCTTTTATTTTAAGGCTATCTCATTGATTAACGTAATTTCACCCCCATATTAATCTTAAGGCTGACCCCGAGGTTTGGAGAAGCATCATGGCTTATAGCGAAAAAGTAATTGATCATTACGAAAACCCTCGTAATGTTGGTGTTTTAGACAAAAATGCAGAAAACGTTGGTACAGGTATGGTCGGTGCACCAGCTTGTGGCGATGTTATGCGTCTACAGATTCAAGTTGATGACAACGGCGTAATTGAAGAAGCTCGCTTCAAAACTTACGGATGTGGTTCAGCAATTGCATCTAGCTCATTAGTAACAGAGTGGCTAAAAGGCAAAACTCTTGATGAAGCCCAAGCAATTAAGAACATTGATATTGCAACTGAACTTGCACTTCCACCAGTAAAAGTACACTGCTCTGTACTTGCTGAAGATGCAATCAAAGCTGCTGTAGAAGACTACCGTAGCAAGAAAGTAAAAGCTTAATTGTTTACGTGTTTTAAAAAAGATTAACGGAGTTTTCATGATTCATTTAACTGAAAATGCTGCAACTCATATCAGCAATTACATCAAGAATCGCGGTAAGGGTGAAGGTATTCGCGTTGGCGTGAAAACTTCTGGCTGTTCTGGTTTAGCTTATGTACTTGAGTTTGTCGATGATATTGACACGCATGACCAAGTATTCGATCAGTTTGGCGTAAAAGTATTCGTTGATCCAAAAAGCTTAGTTTATCTTGAAGGTATGGAGATGGACTATGTGAAAAATGGTTTAAACGAAGGTTTTGAATTTAATAACCCAAATAAAAAAGGCGAATGTGGCTGCGGCGAATCGTTTACGGTTTAAGCCATTTCCACGCTCCTTTTTCGCATTAAAACAGTGTACAATTCACTGTTTTAATTGCATTTAAAGCAACACTTTTTGCACCTCTATTGCGGACACCATCTCCCATGAATCATTTTGAGTTGTTTAACTTACCTGTAGCACTCGATATTGATTTAGCAGTTTTAAAAGCTGAATTTTTAAAGTTGCAGCAACAATATCATCCAGATAAAGCCGAAGACAAAGATCTAGCCCTGATAAAATCTAGTGAGATTAATCAAGCATTTAAAGCTTTATCCAATGTTGATAGCCGCGCTGCATATCTTTTAAGTCTCAAAAAACAAGATTATCACCTTGATCAATCGATTAGTGATTTTGAGTTCCTACAAGATGCCTTAGAAATTCGTGAACAGTTAGATGAGGCAGGCTCTGCTGATGACCTCACTTCACTTAAAACTGAAGTTCAGCAATGGATTGACGGTTTGGTTCGTGAATTTAAAATTGATTATGACGACGAAGACTGGGCTGAAGCACGTGATACTGTACGCAAATTACGCTTCTTCCAAAAAGTAATGGCTGACATCGATAAAGCTGAAGATCGCTTCTTAGACGACGATAGCTTTGATTTAGACGATGATTTTTAATTTATTTTTTATATTTGACGTTCAAAGGATGTAACACACATGGCTCTCTTGCAAATTGCAGAACCTGGTCAATCAAGTGCGCCGCATGAACACCGCATCGCAATTGGTATCGATCTTGGGACTACACACTCTTTAGTAGCCACGGTACTTTCTGGTAAAGCGAAAGTGCTTAACGATGAACATGGTCGTGTGTTACTCCCTTCTATTGCACACTATGGCGAATCCACTACGCAATATGGTGACGACGCAAAGGCATTCTTAACGACTGATCCTAAAAACACCATCGTTTCTGTAAAACGTTTTATGGGGCGCTCTAAAGCAGATATTAAATTCCAACACCCGTACAACTTAGTCGGTGAAGGGAATGAAATGCCTGCTTTTGAAACTGCACAAGGTCGTAAAACACCCGTTGAAATTTCTGCTGAAATTTTAAAACAACTCAAAGACCGTGCAGAAAGCAGCTTAAATAATCCAGTAAATGGTGCTGTCATTACTGTGCCTGCCTATTTTGATGAAGCACAGCGTCAAGCAACGCGTGATGCAGCACAGCTTGCAGGCTTAAATGTACTGCGTCTTTTAAATGAACCGACTGCTGCTGCAGTGGCTTATGGCTTAGACCAAGACACCGATCTGGCACACGATCAGAACTATGTGATCTATGATTTAGGTGGCGGTACTTTTGACGTTTCAATTTTACGTTTCTCTCAAGGTGTTTTTGAAGTTCTAGCAACGGGTGGCCATACGGCGCTTGGTGGTGATGACTTAGACCGCCTGATTGTAAAATGGGCAAAAAAACAACTAAATATTGAAACTTTAGATGATGCGGAATATGCACATTTCATCGTTTCTGCTCGTAAAGCAAAAGAAGCTTTAACCGAGGCTGAATCTGTAGAGCTTAAAGTTCTTGATCAATCATTGACTTTAGACCGCCCTACTTTTGAATCAATCATTAAAGTTGCTTTGGATAAAACCATCAGCGTTTGTAAACGTGTCATGCGTGATGCCAAGCTTGAGCTTAGCGATATTCAAAATGTGGTATTGGTCGGTGGTTCTACTCGCTCGTATGCTGTACAAAAAGCTGTTCAAGATGTCTTCAATCAAGAACCGCTCTGCACTATTAACCCTGATGAAGTTGTGGCCATTGGCGCGTCGATTACAGCGAACCAGCTTATTGGTAACTCTAAAGATGGTTCATTGCTTTTAGACGTCACGCCGCTTTCTTTAGGTTTAGAAACCATGGGCGGTTTGGTTGAGCGCCTTATTTCGCGTAATACAGCCATTCCAGTGGCGCGTCGCCAAGAATTCACAACCTATCAAGATGGTCAAACAGCGATGTTGATTCATGTTGTACAAGGTGAACGTGATCTGGTTGAACATTGCCGTAGTCTAGGTCGTTTCGTTCTTCGTGGAATTCCACCGATGACTGCGGGTCAAGCACGCATTGAAGTGACTTTTCAGGTCGATGCTGATGGTTTACTCACGGTGTCAGCCAAAGAAACCACTTCTGGAGTACATGCTCAAATTGACATCAAACCATCTTATGGTTTATCTGATGCCGACACCGAACGCTTACTAATTGATGGTTATAAGTTTGCTGAAGAAGACAAAAACTTACGTCATCTTCAAGAAACCAAAGTTGAAGCAAAACGTGAACTTGAAGCACTTGATCAAGCACTTAAAGTAGATGCTCAACTCCTCAGCCAAGAGCAACATAGTTCCCTCACTGCTGCACGCACTGTTTTAGATGCTGCACTGGAAACGACAGATATCAAAGCTATTGAACATGCTGTAGAACAGCTTAAAATACATAGCGATGCATTTGCTGCAGCTCGTATGAATCAGCACATTGATGCCGCACTGAAAGGCACAAAACTCGATGACTGGTCAAACTCAAATTAATTTATAGGTCAAGATTATGCCACGTATTAAAGTACTGCCTCACGCAACAATCTGCCCAAACGGCGCTGAGTTTGAAGTCGAAGCAAATGCTAACCTTTGCGAAAGCATGTTAAAAAACGGCATCAAAATTGAGCATGCATGTGATATGTCTAAAGCGTGCACCACTTGCCATGTGGTCGTACGTAAAGGTTTTGATGGTCTAGATGAAATGGATGATGTCGAAGCAGATCTTCTCGATCGTGCTTGGGGATTAGAACCAGACTCTCGCCTGTCATGCCAAGTAAAAATTGAAGATGAAGATTTGGAGATTGAAATTCCTAAATATACCATCAACCATGCTTCAGAAAATCATTAATTTATAGATAATTTTCTATAATCAAAAAGCCAGTTCATCGTAACTGGCTTTTTGATGCATAAATATATACAACATTTCAAAAAAGACGTCGTTTTGATAAAAACATGAATTGAGTTATTTTTACAATTTAAGGCAATACGATTAGATCTAATTTTTATAATGTATATGTGAAATTAAGAGTGAGACTCAGTTTTTTTGACTTCTTCGATCACTTCGTCTTCTAAATTCAGTTTAACAATACCAGCAGAGTTAGTCATTTTTTGCTGAGTTTGTAAGCGTTTAATCATACGTTCTAAAACATGTATTAGTTCAGGATATTCAAAGTTTTGTACTTCATCTAAGTTCAACAATAGATTAAAGCCTTTATATTCGTAGTCGAACCAACGTTGATAATCTGTTTTCTGTGAGGTGTATTTTTCCATCACTTGCCAAGTACGTACTGGGCCTTTGATGCCTTTTAAGAAGATCGGTGCTTTAGGTGCACATAAATAGTCATTTTTCACTAAATGATGCGTATCGTCTGAAATCAAAATTTCATCGACTTCGGCCGCACTTTGCAATCGTGCAGCCAAATTCGCATCACGACCCACGATGGTATATGCCATACGGTGAGCTGCACCATAGTTCCCAACGTGGCAATACCCTGTAGAAATACCCATACGAATGTGTAGCGGCGGATAACCCATTTTAATCCAGCGTTCACGCAGCAACTTCATTTGCTGACGCATGACCATTGCCATCTCTAAACAAGTTTTTGCATCTTGCTCTACACCTTGGCTATGTGGATCACCAAAGAAGATTAGAATTGCATCACCCATAAATTTATCGACAGTCGCTTCATACTGTTTGGCAATCTCAGTCATATGACTCAAATAGTCATTGAGTAGAAATGCTAAATCGTCTGGGATTAATGTTTCAGAAAGTTCTGTGAACCCTTGGATATCTGAAAAGAAAATCGTGAGTTTTTTCCGTTTATATTCGATTTTAGCTTCAGACTCACCTTTCATAATCGATTGCCAAAGCTGCATTGGCGCATAACGACTCAATTGATTAGCGAATTCCATATAACGATTCATCTGATCATAATAGTGGTTCTTTTTATTGCTCAAAGACTGAACTTGGGTGTGTTGATAAAATGTCCCCACACTGAAATATGTAATAAGACACAAAAAACCTAGAACGGTTAACTCACTGCTGGTTGACTCAAAATATTCTTGAAAACCAAAGATATAAATATTACATAAATAAAATACAGTGACACCAACAATCCCAGCTAAGGACATCATTAAGAAATTAATTTTGTTATAAATGGTTGTATATAGCAGCGCAAAAACCGCAAGAAAGGTTAAAACGAGGCTTAAATGTACTGCAGACATTAGTACAGCAATTACTATGATATCGATCAGAAAAAGCACATTGCGCTTAACTTGATTGCTATATCGATAAATTAACCAATGAGAAAACTTAGGAACGACTAAAATCAGAAAAAATAAAAATGCAGGAATATAGATTTGATATTGCGTATCTGGCTGAGTGTAATGATAGACAACAATCACCAAAGACAGCATGATATATCCCATCAAACGATGAAAATATTCAAACTGTTTAGGCTCTTTGCTGATTAAATTGTCTAACGGCACTCGATCGCCCCCATACGGACACTCATTCTTCTACTATCCTGATATTGTCCGTAAATCGGGATTAGTCCATACGCCAATCAAAAGGCATATCACCTTGACCACGTAGTGCAAGCATCAGTGTTTGGCGCATGTGTGCCAAGACATCATTGTTATAAGGAACTGCTGGCGTACCCCAAACTGGTTTCGGCCAAGCCACATCATTTTGATAACGAACAACATGATGAAAATGTAATTGTGGAACCATATTACCCAATGCAGCTACATTCATTTTGTCTGCACGGAATACACGTGACAATTGGCTTGATAACCAGCTTGATTCACGTAAAAACTGCTCTTGGTCTGCCTGACTTAATTCATAAAGCTCTGTAATTCCCGGAACACGTGGAATCAAAATAAGCCACGGGAATTGCATATCATTCATCAAACGACATGTTGACAGAGGAAAGTCGCCTACATAAAACGTATCTTGAGCAAGTTGTGGATGTAAACTAAACATATCTTTATAAATGATGCAAAATTAGAATGATGGCTAATACTATCACATCCTTATGGGTGTGAATATTCTGTACAGAACGTTTCATTACAAATAAACCGCATTTGAATAAAACGTTGCTTGCTTATGACTCTAATAAATTTTTCAAAAAAATCAAGCGTTTCTTCTATATAAAAAACACGCATAAAATCTACTCATTCTAAACAAGCAATTTATACGCCAAATCTAGTGATTTGGCGCTAATTCCTTCAGTAAACTGTCTAATAAGTCATTTATAAATTGAATGCGTTTGTCATATTCTTCGAGCATGACCATCACTTTTAGACGCTGTCCACCTTCCATTCGGAAGAAAGTCGGATGCTTTTGCATCATTTGGATGATGGATATGGCTTGAACTGGTGTATCTGGCGAGAACTCAATACTGCCGCCATGTGAGCTGATATCAATTTTAGTAATACCCAATTGTTCCGCTTTTAAACGCAACTGATGGACCGAGAATAACTGCTTAACTGCTTGTGGTGGTAAGCCAAAACGATCAATTAACTCCATACGAATGTTATCGAGTTTCTCTTGAGTATCCGTATTACTAATGCGTTTGTAGAACAATAACCGTTGATGTACATCACCCAAATAATCATCTGGAATTAAGGCTGGCATATGCATGCTAATTTCAGCCGTTAATGACAATGGTGAGTCAAAATTAGGTGTTTTGCCTTTTTGAATGGCTTTGGTGGCTTTTTCAAGCATTTCCATATATAGACTATAACCGATGGTTTGCATTGAGCCACTTTGCTGTTCACCCAGCAACTCACCTGCACCACGAATTTCTAAGTCTTCTGTAGCCAACATGAAACCCGCGCCCAAAGTTGATGCACGCGAAATGGCATCTAGGCGTTTTTCAGCATCACCCTTTAAGCCTTTGAGCGAAGGTACAAGTAAATAGGCGTATGCTTGATGGTGCGATCGGCCGACACGACCACGTAATTGGTGCAACTGCGCCAGCCCCAGTTTATCTGCACGTTCAATCAAAATGGTATTGGCGTTTGGCACATCAATCCCAGTTTCAATAATGGTTGAACACACCAGCACGTTATATTCTTTATGATAGAACTGTTGCATGATTTGCTCTAGTTCACGCTCACGCATTTGACCATGAGCTACCGCAACACGTGCTTCAGGGACCAATTCCCGTAAGGTTTCTGCCGTACGTTCAATGGTCTCGACTTCGTTGTGTAAGAAATACACTTGTCCACCACGTAGCAATTCACGCAAGATGGCTTCTTTGATCGAATCTCCAGTATGCTCTTGTACAAAGGTTTTCACAGCAAGTCGACGTGCAGGCGGCGTTGCAATAATAGATAGATCACGCATGCCACTAAAAGCCATATTCAGCGTACGTGGAATAGGCGTTGCAGTTAGCGTTAGCATATCAACATCGGCACGTAAGGCTTTAATTCGCTCTTTATCACGTACACCAAAACGGTGCTCTTCATCCACGATCATGAGGCCGAGATTTTTAAATTGCACACTTTCCTGCAAGATTTTATGTGTGCCAATCACAATATCCACTTTGCCTTCTGCGAGGTCTTCAATGGTTTTGGTATGTGATTTTGATGAACCAAAGCGTGATAGGACTTCAATACGTACAGGCCAGTCCGCAAAACGGTCTTTGAAAGACTCGTAGTGCTGCTGTGCCAACAGCGTCGTTGGAACAAGTACAGCCACTTGTTTGTTATTTTGTACTGCCACAAATGCAGCACGCATGGCCACTTCTGTTTTACCAAAACCGACATCACCACAAACCAAGCGATCCATCGGCTTCGCTTGTTGCATGTCATACAGTGTCGCTTCAATAGCATTGGCTTGGTCTAAAGTTTCTTCATAGGCGAAGCCACTTGCAAACTGCATATAGAGGCTCTGATCCAGTTCAAAACCATAACCCGGTTTCGAATGACGACGTGCTTGAATATGCAAAAGTTCTGCCGCCACATCATGGATCTGCTCTAAAGCTTTGCGTTTGGCTTTAGACCATGCATCTGTGCCTAATTTATGTAATGGTGCTAGATCAGGGTCACCACCGCTATATCGGCTAATTAAATGCAGGTTTGTTACAGGGACATACACCTTAGCTGCATCGGCATAGTCTAACTGCAAAAACTCATGGTCTTGGTCATCGATACTCAAGGTAATTAAACCTGCATATCGCCCCACACCATAATCAATATGAACCACAGGTGCGCCAATACTTAGCTCGGTTAAACTACGAACAAGAAACTCTTCTGATACTTCCTGTTGGCGTTTACGACGACGTTGAACCACACGGTGTTCATACAGCTGATTTTCAGAAATTACACTGAGTTTGTCAGTTAGCAATAAACCACGATCTAAGGGTGCATTGGTGATCGCAATCGCGTGCATAGAATGCATAAAATCATCAAAACTTTCGACCGTCGGGATATCACCCAAACTTGGACGCAATGCATCTTTTAAGGTTTCACGTCGACCTGCGCTTTCAGCCACCAATAGCACTGGATAATTTGCCGCATCTATATATTGCTTAACCGCAGAAAATGGCTTTTCACGTTTTGGATCGACAGGTAAACGGGGTGGAATCTCAGCTGCAAGATTGATCACGCCAGTGCGTTCATCAAAAGCCTCAGGTGAAGCCACTATACGACGGCAAAGATTTAATTGTTCTAACACTTGATTTGGTTGTAGGAAAATCTGCTCTGGCGGCAGAATCGGTTGGTCGACATTATGACGACGGTCTTCATAACGACGCACAATGTCTGACCAAAACTGAATCAATGTGTCATCAATAGCTTTATCTGTAATGACAATGCCATTCTCTGGTAAGTACGAAAATAGCGTACTTTGCTCTCTCATGGCTTGTTCAGAGAAGAATAACGGAAAATAAAACTCAATACCCGGTGAAGCTATGCCATCTTGTACATCTTGATAAATTGGGTTTTTCTTTGGATTTGCCGTCGGAAAATTTTCCGCATATCGATCACGAAACAGTGAGCGCGCTTCTTTTAATGGAAATTCTTTTGCAGGTAAAACCGTAAAATGATCTAAGTTTTGGGTGGTTCGCTGAGTTTCAGGATCAAAGAATTTGAGGGTATCGATTTCATCATCAAATAAGTCAATACGAATCGGTGAACTTTGCCCCGAAGCGTAAATATCCATGATGCTGCCGCGTACTGCAAATTCACCATGATCATAAACGGTATCCACCAAGTGATAGCCCGCTTGTACTAATCTTAATTTTTGTTGTTCTATATCAAATTTTTGACCTACTTTAATATCAAAGTGTTCACCTAATACCCAAGATGCAGGCGCAACTCGCTGCGCTAAAGTTGTTGCTGAAACCAACAACACACCTTGCTGTGGCATATTGGACAAAATCGCCAAGCGCTCAGAAACGATGTCTTGATGTGGCGACAGCCGGTCATAAGGTAAAATTTCCCAATCTGGGAAAATAGTCGGCTTAATTCCGTAAAATTCCAGCTCACTTTCTAACTGCCCGAGATGCTGATTATTACGTGCTACAATCACAAACAACTGTTTCGATTGTTTGCTAATTTCTTTAAATAATAATGCAGCAGATGAGCCTTGTAAGTTTCCGACCCACCGCTTTTCGCCAGCTTTGAGCTGTTTAAGATTGAGTTGTGAAATTTCTTGCTGGAACATGATGTAAATAGCTTTTAATGTTTTAATCACTTGGTGATCATATTAACACGATGCTTTTTACATTCCGAGATTTAAGCAACTATATACAGTGTTTTAACCAATATGGATTTGCGATTGTATTTTCTATTGATGAGTACCATTAACGCACCCATCAAACTCAAACACTGCAGTCCATTCACTTACTTACGATCACGGATGAATTGACGATAATAATCATTCAATAGTTTGACATAGAGTTTAAACTGCAACAGATTTTCTTCAGTATTGCCTAATCGTGCAACAAAGCGTTGACTTGCAATTTCCAAGTCTATTTTTTCATTGATAATCATTGCAGTCGCATAGAGCTGTTTTAAATCATCGAAATTTGTCATTTTTCTATTCGACAGATATTCCATACGTTCAGACAAAGTATTTAAAACTACGCCTTCAATGATATAGCCCTGAGTTTCATCATATTGAATGTGGTGTTGTTCTAAGTAAAGTTGCTCAGGCGACTCTTTAGCGCCTTTGAATAAATCGACTAACTTATTAAACATCTGACTATCTACAACATGATAAAAAACCTATTGTACTTCGATTACATCCTTTTTTGGGCAAGTTAAAGTATTTCTGACTTTATCTATGCGCTAAATTTTTCATCCAAACCTTCATGACTATATATAAAACTATAATTACTATCCTAAGCAAATATAGCGTTTTCTTTTCAACCCAATACTTTCTTTTAGAAATTAAGTTCCTATTAGAGACTTAATACATCACTGCTCAGATTAGTTCTCTAGTTTTACCACTGATTTCTTCAAATAAAAAACGAAGGATTAACCTTCGTCATTTACTCATCATGGGGCTATTTAAAAGTCTTAAATAAGCATTTAACTCACTTGAGCGAGTGGCATACTAAATGGTGTCACTTCAGAAACTAAATTTTCAATCGAGAAAATTTCATCCAATTGACTTACAGTTAACAGCTCTTGCTCTAAAACCACTTGGCGAATGGTTTTATTTTCGGCAATACATTGCTTACCGATTTCATCACATTTTGCATGACCTAAATATGGATCGAGTAAGGTCACGATTCCTACACTACGCATCACAGCATCAAAACATGCTTGCTCATTTGCCTGAATTCCTTGGATACATTTGCTATCTAATGTTTTTACGGCATTCACCAAAAGCTCAATCGATTCATTCATGGACAATGCAATGACCGGCTCCATGACATTTAATTGTAATTGCCCTGCTTCTGCGGCTAAAGTTATGGTTAAATCATTGCCCATCACTCGAAATGCAATTTGGTTGACCACTTCAGGGATCACAGGATTGACCTTTGCAGGCATAATGGACGAACCTGCTTGTAACTCAGGTAAACGAATTTCCGCTAAACCTGTTCGTGGCCCCGAACTTAAAAGACGTAAGTCATTACAGATTTTAGAAAGTTTGACAGCTAAACGTTTTAAGCAACTTGATAATAAAATAAATACGCCACAATCGCTGGTTGCTTCGACATAGTCTTCTGCACCTTGCAATTTTAGACCGGTCAAATGAGCTAGATTTTCAACGGCCTTCGCTGCATAACCCGCAGGAGAATTCACGCCAGTGCCAATTGCCGTCGCACCTAAATTAATTTCCAATAGAAGCTGTCGATTTTGCTCAATCAACTTCAAATCTTCTTTTAATAATGTTGCAAATGCTCGGAACTCTTGCCCCAAAGTCATCGGAACAGCATCTTGTAACTGTGTACGCCCCATTTTGATGACATGTTTAAACTCATCGGCTTTAATATGTAAGCTTCCAATTAGCTGATTTAAAACCACAAATAAAGCATCAAAAGCGCTAAATGTTGCTAGACGCAGCGCTGTTGGATAGACATCATTGGTGGATTGCGACTTATTAACATGATCGTTTGGATGAATCCGTTGATAACTGCCTTTAGCATCTCCGAGCGACTCAAGGGCAATATTGGCAATGACTTCATTGGCATTCATGTTAATAGAAGTGCCTGCTCCACCTTGATAAATATCAATTGGAAATGAATCCGACCATTGTTCTGGATGATCAATCAATGCATCACACGCCTGCTGAATCGCTTGGCGAATATCATCTTGTATTAAGTTAAATTGATAATTGGTTTCTGCTGACGCTTTTTTTACCTGAGCAATAGCGCGTACAAAGTTTAAATTTTGTCCGACATGCTGCTTTGATATTTGAAAGTTTTCGATGGCACGCAATGTGTGTATGCCGTAATAACATGACTGCGGGACTGCCTTATCCCCCAGTAAATCATGCTCTATTCTCGTTTTTTCCATTTGAACCGTTGTCACTGCGCATTCCCTCTAATTACGCACCAAGACTGTGCATACCTCATATTCGACCTGTTCAAATCATCTCACTACAGATGATGTGATGCACATTTGCAACCAAATATTTCAAATGCACATTTCTTGTTCAATATGTAACATTGTGTAATTTTTACATATTTTCATTAGTTCTCTTTTTGTGATGAAAAGTCTTAGGTAGATTTACTTAACAAAATTTAAATTCCCTTCTGGACAACATTTCAGCAGTACAATAAAAAATTCGATTTGTAATAAGAAAAAATAGTGTTTACACAAAATATACATAAAATATGCTTAAAGGTTACAGAGTGTAATTTTTAAATCGTGCTTGAATCTGCGACTTACGACAGAAGTACAAATTTTCATCTAGGACAGAGATGATTTGCTTTCATTAAGGACGAACCGCCTATGAGCCATTTAAACCCGACATTAGTCACCTTTATTTTTTATATTCTTGCAATGCTTGCCATTGGTTTGTATGCCTACAGAGCTACGCATAACTTTGACGAATACATTTTAGGTGGACGAAGTTTAGGAAGTGTTGTGACCGCACTTTCAGCAGGTGCATCCGACATGAGTGGTTGGCTACTCATGGGTCTCCCTGGTGCAATTTATCTATCTGGTCTTTCTGAAGCTTGGATTGCAATCGGCTTAATTATCGGTGCTTGGTTGAACTGGCTGATCGTTGCCGGACGCTTGCGTGTTCATACCGAATATCAAAATAATGCCCTGACCCTGCCCGATTATTTCACAAGCCGTTTTGCAGACCGTAAAAAGATTTTACGTATCATTTCAGCTGTAGTGATTTTAGTTTTCTTTGCGATTTACTGTGCTTCTGGCATGGTGGCTGGCGCACGACTTTTCGAAAGTTTATTCGGTTGGAACTACACAACAGCACTGTGGATTGGTGCAATTGCAACCATCAGCTATGTCTGTATTGGTGGATTTTTAGCTATTAGTTGGACCGATACTTTCCAAGCCGGTCTGATGATCTTTGCACTGCTGATCACACCGATCATCACCTACCTTGCTTTAGGTGATAACAGTCAAAATCTTGCTGCTATTTTGGAAACAGCTCGCCCGCAAGCTTCTAATTTATTTGAAGGTTTAAGTACAGTTGCGATTTTATCCAGCATGGCATGGGGCTTAGGCTATTTTGGTCAGCCGCATATTTTGGTTCGCTTTATGGCAGCCGATTCTGTTAAATCCATTCCGAATGCACGACGCATTGGTATGACATGGATGATCCTGTGTCTAGGCGGTGCTGTAGCAGTGGGTTATATCGGTATTGCTTACTTCCAAGTCCACCCAGAACTGGCAAGTGTCGTTAATGCCAACCCTGAAACGGTATTTATGGAGTTGACTAAAATTCTATTCAATCCGTGGATTGCTGGGATTATTTTAGCCGCAATTTTAGCTGCGGTGATGAGCACACTTAGCTGTCAGTTATTGGTTTGCTCAACCACCTTGACGGAAGATTTGTACAAAGGATTTATTCGTAAAAATGCATCGCAAAAAGAATTGGTTTGGATTGGACGTGCGATGGTCTTGGCAATTGCCGTATTTGCAATCACCTTTGCAATGAACCCTGCAAGTAAAGTTTTAGGCTTAGTGGCTTATGCATGGGCAGGTTTCGGTGCTGCATTTGGCCCACTGATTATTCTTTCATTGCTTTGGAAACGTATGACGCTTAACGGAGCAATCATTGGTATGATCGTGGGTGCAGTGACTGTCATCGTGTGGAAAAACTACTTAGGCCACCTTGGTTTATACGAAATCATTCCAGGCTTTATTTTCTCTGCAATCAGTATCGTTGTCGTGAGCTTATTGGGCAAAGCACCAGAGGCGGATGTGGTTGAACGCTTTGAAAAAGCCGAAGCGCAATATCAAAAAGAAATGTCTGAAATCTAAAATTTTTGACACTAAAAAGGGGCTAAATGCCCCTTTTTAGTACTCAATTATTGATGATTAGCTACTTCGGCCGAGCCGCAGGTTTCAGCTTAATTTGCATACTTTCTTTGATCACTTCCATCACAGGATAACTACGCGTTTCCTTGATACCAGGTAATTGCCAAAGCACCTGCCCTGAAATTTTTCTAAATTCTTCCATATTTGCGCAGCGTATTTTCACCACAAAATCAAAACCACCGCTGATCATGTGACATTCTACGATTTCTGGAATTTGACGCACTGCATCCGAAAAATCTTCCAATACGTTGGGCGTGGTTTTATCTAGTAAAATCTCCACAAAAACCACAAATCCATTGTTGAGTAAGACCGGATTTAAACGTGCTTCATAGCCTAAAATAAAGCCTTCTTTCGATAATTTTTGCACACGTGCCAACGCCGCAGTCGGTGATAAATTCACCATTTCTGCAAGCTTAATATTGGACAATTTTCCATCTTCTTGCAGCAGCTCTAAAATTCGAATATCTATACGGTCTAAGCTCAAATATGGGCTACTCATCTGAATTTTTCTCTAAATATTATTAAAACTATAGTGAGTTATTTGCTAAATATTCTGTGATGATAAATTAAATAAAGGATCAAGCTCAAGATTTATTTGCTCGTCATAGAACTTTGACACGGAAAATTGAAACATGAATGGAAAAGTATTTGAAGTCACGGGAAGCGATGACTACATCACTGAATTTAAAGACAAGAATAGCTTTGAACAATCGATTAATACAGCATGGCGTCGTGCTGAAACTGAGTGCATTGAAAACTTATTAGCACACAGTGAAATCCCTTCCCCGATCAGCGATCAAATTCAACAATTGGCTTTTGACTTGGCCCATTCATTACGTGAACGTAAAAGCGGTACAGGTAAAGCAGGCATTGTGCAAGGCTTGCTACAAGAGTTTTCATTGTCTTCTCAGGAAGGCATCGCGCTCATGTGTTTAGCC
The DNA here is from genome assembly GCF_057480965.1 of Acinetobacter sp. P37. Classification (NCBI taxonomy): domain Bacteria; kingdom Pseudomonadati; phylum Pseudomonadota; class Gammaproteobacteria; order Moraxellales; family Moraxellaceae; genus Acinetobacter; species Acinetobacter sp. P37. The sequence goes on from NZ_JBLIYY010000001.1 coordinate 51,789, forward strand.
GAAGCGCTACTCCGTATTCCAGACAAAGCAACACGTGATTTACTGATCAAAGATAAAATCAACCAAGGTAACTGGAAAGATCATGTTGGCCAAAGTAGCCTCATGTTCGTAAATGCTGCTGCTTGGGGTTTAATGCTGACGGGTAAACTAATGGAAACCCCTCAACAAAAAAGTCTTTCTAGTCTATTGACGGGTATTTTAGCACGCAGTGGACGTGGCATTATCCGTAAAGCTGTCGACGTGGCTATGCGTATGATGGGCGAACAGTTTGTCACAGGCGAGACCATCAATGAAGCGCTTAAACATGCAGAAGTATTAGAAGACAAAGGCTTCCGCTATTCATATGACATGTTGGGTGAAGCAGCATTAACTGAACCTGATGCAGAACGTTATTATCAAGACTATACCGATGCGATCCACGCGATTGGTCAAGCTTCTGAAGGTAAGAATGTTTATAACGGAGCAGGCATTTCGATCAAATTATCTGCCCTACACCCACGCTACCAACGGTCACAGATCGACCGTGTACATAACGAACTTTATGGCAAAGTGCTTGAACTTGCAGTATTAGCCAAGCATTACAATATTGGTCTAAACATTGATGCTGAAGAAACTGACCGCCTAGAAATTTCTTTGGAACTACTTGAGCGCCTGTGTTTTGAGCCTAAATTAGCGGATTGGAAAGGTATTGGATTTGTGATTCAAGCCTACCAAAAGCGCTGTTTCTATGTGGTCGACCATATTATTGACCTCGCTAAGCGTAGCCAAAAACGTTTAATGATCCGCTTAGTGAAAGGTGCATACTGGGACAGCGAAATTAAGAAAGCGCAAATTGAAGGTATGAGTGACTATCCGGTATTTACGCGCAAAGTTCATACCGACCTGTCTTATATTGCATGTGCTAAAAAACTTTTAGCAGCACCTGAGCAAATTTATCCTCAGTTTGCAACACACAATGCGCAAACCGTTGCTACGATCTACCAATTAGCACAGCCAGAGCTTTACTATCCAGGCCAGTATGAATTTCAGTGCCTTCACGGCATGGGTGAACCCCTCTATGAACAAGTGGTGGGTTCGAAGTCTGAAAACAAACTGGGTGTGCCTTGTCGTATTTATGCACCAGTGGGTAACCATGAAACCTTATTGGCCTATTTGGTTCGACGTTTACTGGAAAATGGTGCGAATACCTCTTTCGTCAACCGTATTGCAGATAAAAATTTAAAAATTGAAGATTTAATTGAAAATCCAAGACAGACGATATTAGCGACGGCTGAAAAAGAAGGTATCACTGGAGCGAAGCATCCTTCTATCCCTTTTCCGCAAGATTTGTATGGCACAGAACGTCGCAACTCAAAAGGACTCGATTTAGCCAATGATCGCGACTTATCTCAGCTCAATACCACGGCAGTACAGCATGCGCATACCCAATGGCATGCCAGTGCAATGGGTGCTAATTTAGATGAAATTCACACCGCACCCATCAACATTACGAACCCTGCAAACCGTAGTGATGTAGTCGGCACTGTCAGCGAAGCCAGTTTAGAACAAGCGGAAATCGCTCTCAATAATGCGGTAAATGCCCAAGCTTCATGGAAAACTTTAGCCAAAGACCAGCGTGCAGCATGCTTAAACCGTGCGGCGGATTTGATGGAAGCACAATTGCAATCTCTGATGGTATTATTGTCACGTGAAAGCGGTAAAACCTACGCCAATGCTATTGCTGAAGTCCGTGAAGCTGTAGATTTTCTACGTTATTATGCGGCTCAAATGATTGATCTAGCTGAAAATACGCAAATTGAACCCCTTGGTACTGTGCTGTGCATTAGCCCGTGGAACTTCCCGTTGGCTATTTTCACAGGTCAAATTGCTGCGGCCTTGGTTGCAGGTAATACCGTGATTGCCAAGCCTGCTGAACAAACACCGCTAATTGCTGCTCAAGCTGTACATATTTTATGGGAAGCAGGTGTTCCGTTTGATGTATTGCAACTCCTTCCTGGCCGTGGCGAAACCATTGGTGCCAAACTCAGCGCGGACTCACGTGTCCAAGGCATCATGTTTACAGGCTCAACGGAAGTCGCACGTATCTTGCAAAAAACCGTGGCACAGCGCTTAAACCAATTTGACGAGAGCGTGGTTTTGATTGCTGAAACTGGCGGTCAGAATGCCATGATTGTTGACTCATCAGCATTGACAGAACAAGTGGTATTGGATGTCGTTAACTCTGCCTATGACAGTGCAGGTCAACGCTGTTCTGCCCTACGTATTCTCTGTGTACAAGAAGATAATGTGGACGTTGTCCGTACCATGTTACAAGGTGCAATGAAGCAACTTCGTGTCGGAAATCCTGCACTTTTAGCAACTGACATTGGCCCAGTGATCGACCTTGAAGCACAGCAAAATATTGAAAAACATATTGAGAAGATGCGTAGCAAAGGCTATCCAGTACATCAAATCATGTTTAATGCTGATGACAATGCCTTAAGTACGGGAACTTTCGTTGCACCAACTTTGATTGAACTGCCAAATTTAAATGATTTAGAACGCGAAGTTTTTGGGCCAGTATTGCATTTAATCACCTACAAATATGGTGAGATTGAAAACCTATTAACACAAATTAATGCCAAAGGTTATGGTTTAACCATGGGCTTGCATACACGTATTGATGACACGATTCAAAAAGTCATCGGTCATGCAGAAGTCGGCAACCTGTACATTAACCGTAATATTGTAGGTGCTGTGGTTGGTGTACAACCCTTTGGCGGCGAAGGCTTATCAGGTACAGGTCCAAAAGCTGGCGGTCCTTTATATCTTTACCGTTTAATGCATCAAATTTCTGAGAAAAAATTGGCTACACCTTATGCGGCTCAGGCAGAAACACAAGCTGTACACTTCCCTGCATATGAAGCTTTTAACGCTTGGGCGAAGCAGCATTTTTCAGGCATTGCGATTCAAACACCACAGGCCATAGCCGCAGGACAAAGTTTTGAACTGCAAGGACCAACCGGTGAAAACAACCAATATGCCATTTTGGCACGTAAGGGTGTGCTTTCATTAGCTAATAATGATGCAGATCAACTGAATCAAATTGCTGCGATTTTATCGGTGGGTAGTCAACCCGTGGTACTTGCAGACAATACTTTTGTGTTGAAACACTTAAATAGCATGCCGAAAATCCTCGTGGACCAATTTAAAGTGATCACTGATCTTTATCATGGTAATTTTGATGCGGTTTTACATCATGGTGAAAAATCTGAGTTATTAAAAATTCAACAAGTCATCGCGTCTCGTGAAGGTGCAATTATTGGCATTACGCATTTAGCTTCAGGCCAATATGACATCCCTGTAGAGCGTTTCGTGATTGAGCGGGCAATCAGTGTCAATACTGCGGCAGCCGGTGGTAATGCCAGCTTAATGACGATGAATTAAACACTGAATTGAACTCCAACTAATCAGTTCCTCACTTAGCTCAATCTTTATGAATGTTCCATAAAGATTGAGCGTTTTTTTAACTACCCCTAGATAAATATTCTGTTTAGCGCATTCAGACTCATTTTCTCGACAGATAAATACAGCCAAAAGTGGAATTAATTTAGTCTTATAAGGTGAATTTTGCTAACATGACTTTTTTTAATATGTTTGCGATTTTTTACTGCATATGACTTCAACTTATCAGCAACAACTTGATGCCAAAGTTGCCCGCATTTCGGCTCAATTTTCAGAATATAACCCTCCCTCTTTAGAAGTTTTTCCTTCTGCTGAACAAAACTTTCGTATGCGAGCGGAATTCCGAATTTGGCATACTGAAAATGATATGTTCTATGCAATGTTTGAACGCAATGCAGACAATGAAAAACAAGTTGTCGAAATTAAAGATTTCCCGATTGCAGATAAAAGCATTAATGATTTAATGCCAATATTATTAAATGAACTCAAGGCGCAAGAGATCTTATCGAGCCGTTTATTTGAGGTTCATTTCTTAGCGACGCTGAAAGGTGAAATGCTGGTTTCATTGGTTTACCGCTGCCCGCTAAATGCTGAATGGGAAGTTGCTGCCAAAGCGCTGTCTGCAAAGCTCAATATCAAGATTTATGGTCGTAGTCGTGGTCAGCGCGTGATTTTGACTGATGACTATGTGATTGAAGAACTCCAAGTGTTTGACCGTAAATATCAGTACAAACAAATCGAAAGTAGCTTCACGCAGCCCAATGCCGGCGTATGTCAAAAAATGCTGGAATGGGCGTGTCAGGCTGCCGATCATTCAGACAAAGACTTACTTGAGCTCTACTGTGGTAATGGTAATTTCACGCTGCCTCTTTCAACACGCTTTAATCGCGTTTTGGCAACCGAATTAGCCAAGTCTTCAGTTTATGCCGCGCAGTGGAATATTGAGCAAAATGGCATTGATAATATCCAAGTGGCTCGTCTTTCAGCTGAAGAGTTTACCCAAGCCTACAATGCTGAACGTACATTCCGCCGCCTTGAAGAAGCTGAGATTGAAATTTCAAGCTATAACTTCGATACGGTATTTGTCGATCCACCGCGTGCAGGTATCGATGATGAAACACTAAAACTGTTGCAACGTTTTGAACGCATTATCTATATTTCATGCAACCCAGATACTTTACATGACAATCTTAAACTGCTTTCACAAACGCATAAAATCAGTAAATTTGCCTTGTTTGATCAATTCCCTTATACACACCATGTAGAGTCTGGTGTGTTTCTTGAGAAGATTTAAACAAATTATTTCAAGACATGTTGTTGTCATAAAAGGAGCTTTCTAAAAGCTCCTTTTTTATATGCTAAAAAAGCTTTATTTTCTCGCCACATGCGGTGTAATGGATGCCTTTCTATATCAATTAGGCAAAGATTCTAAAAGTCCAATCGAAAAAATGATCATTCAACTGGCTAAAATATCACTTTAGTGGTCTTGCTTTATTTATTGGATTGGTTATATTTCGTCCTATGTTAGGTCGCAAATGAAGGCTCTATGAGTTTTTGGCATAAGTTGTTCGCTACAGAACAGCAAAACGGGCATAAGAATCAAATTGCCTGTGTTGAAAATGATTGCTCTTGTAAAACCAATGAACAGCTTATTGCTGCTCTTACAAAGGCAACGGATGAAGATGTTATCCTCGGTATCAAAAAAGTACTCGCTTCGCGCGGTTATAGCCGTAAGGAATTAAATGAAATCCAGCATCTACCTCTACAGTAGAGTCTGAACATTCAATGTTCAAACAAGGCATTCTGTTTTACAGAGTGCCTTGTTTTTTTTGGTCTAATCAAAAATATGCCGCTTATTTACAGATCAGGTTTTGTGGATTGGCCACATCGCTATTTACAGCTTTTATGCTATGCTCCAAGGCAACTCAGTGATGTCTAATTTTTAAACACACGACAATAAAACCTAATATTGCATCAAATAAAAAGCAGATAACCACTAAACTGGATTGATATAAAAACTAAAGGAATGAACATGAATAAATTAACAAGTTGCCTAATCGCCTGCTGCATACTTAGTCTAAGTGCTTGTAGCCAAATTCCCAAAGAATGCGAAGAATCTTGGGACCAACTCGAAGCCTTATCGAAACAAATGGGCTTAAACGAAGAGCAAATCAAAGAACAGAAAAAACAGTTTGAAGAAAGTATTAAAAAACAATCTAAAGAACAAGCCATTCAAATGTGCCAAACCCAAAGTACCTTTTTAGGTTTAGTCGGCAAATAAACAGTAGATTCTATCAATCTAAACACTGTACAGATGAAGCCCGATTATTCGGGCTTTTATTGTTTGCATTGAGATGCTGTTGTATACGCTACAATTGGCCCTAAAGGTTTCAAACTTGAATCATGTCTATTCAACGCTTGGATATCTGCACTAGACACAGATCCATCTAAATACAAGGCATTGTTAATCGATAATTGCTGCTTAAAATATTGTGCAAATGCATAAAACGATACGCCTTCACGACTGATCACAAAATACAACTTCCCGTTCTTGATCCCCACACCATTGCGGATTTTCAATGAATCTGACTGTGGGATAAAGTTTGGATTGATTTTTCCATCTACCACCAGCATTGGACCTGACTGCGTTGCATAACGTGCCTTAAAATCTGTGGAAGCATATTTTTGTGTAGTTAATATCACCGCTTGCTTGTCATTCCATGCCAGAACACCATTCGGCTGAATTAAAAAATTACCAAAGCCTCGTGTTGCACGATTCAAGGCTTTTTTCTGCAGCCCATTTTCAACGTAAAGACCAACAGGTGCTAAGTCTGCATGATACATCCCTGCATTCATTGCGAAGTTCATCGTATTACACTTACGCGCTAATGACTGCTTTAAACGCTGTAAGTCTCGATATGGCTGCTGCTCTGCTTCATATAAATAGAGCTCTAGTTTACTCAAATCCGAAATTTCAACCACATCCACTGCAATGGGCTGACTGACACGTTTCGCTTGAATATTGGCATAGGAAATAGTCGGTGAGAAAATCAGACCGAGCAGCATCATAAAGCGCATTTTTTTAAACATTGAGGTTGATTGAAGACCAAGCATGACCCTATCCATAGTGCACGTTAAAAATCGAACAAATTTTAGCTAAATCATCGCTAAAATAGTCGATTAATTCACAGATTAAAAGTAGACTAATCTTTAAAAATAATTCGGATTTAAAGTAGGACTGGTAAATTCATGCACGTGCAGAAAGATGGTTTTCCTCTTGGAACACATCTGATTGTTAAACACTTCGGTTATAGCCATCATGGCATATATGCCGGCCGCGGTAGAGTCATTCACTACTCTGGTTTTGCACACCTTTTCAAAAAACATCCGATTGAAATGACTTCTATCGAAAAATTCAGCCACGGCAAAAAAATTATCGTTCAGTCATATAGCAATCCAAAATTTAAAGGTCGTAAAGTGGTGCGTCGCATGCGCTCGCGTATGCATGAAAACAACTATCATCTGATTATTAATAACTGTGAACACTTATGCACATGGGCCATTACCGGTGTTGAAAGCAGCCCTCAGGTGTTCCGTATGATGAACCGACTCACCACGATTGGTTATGTCAGTTCTCTGATGAGCTTTATGAGCAGTATGATGCTAACCGTCACCACTACTTGCTTTGCACTGGTGTTCTATATCAAAAAGAAACTGCGTGAAAAAGCCAAAATGCAAATGCCGGTTTATACCTATTTAAAGCGTGAAGAACATAAAAATCGTTAATTCACTGCAGCAGCATTGAACCGTGGCTTTATCAAATTTCAATACATCAGCACATTGCTTAGAAATCCTGCGCCAATACACAAGCTTTTCCTTAAGGCGTATCAGATGTCATGCTTAATTTTGGTCACTCTTCACATTGCTAAAAGTTCGCATTGCTAAAAGGTGGAAATTTATCTTCAACCAAATTGCTTTGCAGGCCATGTTCTAAATAAATTTTGGCTGCATCCAAAACCGTTGTAAAACCACCTGTACTATCGATAATAAAATCAATTAATGCCTGACCTTGCAGAGGAATCTTTGAATTTTTGATACGAACGTAGGTTTCCATCGGGCTAATCTGCTCAAAAATAAAATCGACTTGAGTTTTTGGTTCTCCCCACTGTATTTGAATTAATTTGTTTTCCTTAATACTCAGCACGTCTACATCGGCGACTGCATTATATTTCTGCCAAGTCCATTGCACGGTTTTACCTTCTTCTAGATAGCCACTCGATGCACTAAACCAAAAATGCTGTGTTATTAAAGGATCAACAAAAGCATTAAATACGATATTGATGGACTTACGAATTAACATCTGGGTTTCAATCACGACACTCATCAGCATTCCTACAGTATTTTAATTTTATTCAGTGATAGCACAGAGCACTGATCATTGCCTACCACTGAATTGTTATTGCCCTATTCTGCTGTATGTTCTGAAATAAATGCTGATGTCACTAGCGTGGGATTCTTCTCTGTAAATTGCCCATTCCAATAGGGATAGTATGGATAAGGTGGATACACTGCACTGACTGCGTCTAATCGGGCTAACTGCTCTACGCTTAACGACCAATCTTTCGCCGCAAGGTTATCCAACAGTTGCTGTTCATTACGCGCGCCTATCAAAATACTAGACACAGTCGGTCTGGTTTTCAGCCAATTCAATGCAATCTGCGGGATAGAGTGCCCTGTTTCCATGGCAATTTCTTGCATTACATCTAAGACTGCAAATAACTTTTCATGTCGAACTTGCGGTGCGAATTGTACCGTTTCATGCAGCCGACTTTGCTTTGGAATCGCATGCTCACGATCAAATTTTCCTGTTAATCTCCCCCAGCCCAACGGACTCCAAACTACTGCACCAATGTGTTGATCATGCTGCGCAGGCATCAACTCCCATTCATAGTCACGTCCAATCAAAGAATAATAGACTTGATGCACACTTAGCTTTTCATAGCCCTGCTGTTGGGCAATCGACTGTACTTTCATAAGCTGCCAGCCTGAAAAGTTCGACGCACCGATATAGCGAACTTTTCCACTACGTACCAAGTCATCCAAACTGCGCATCAGCTGCTCAAGTGGCGTTGTGCTATCAAACTGAGTAGTTGCAGCACATCAATATAATCTGTGCCTAACCGCTTTAAACTCGCCTCCACGGCTTGAATTAAATAGCTTCTTGAATATCCACCTTGATTGATTCCATCGTTCAATCGGATACCCACTTTGCTGGAAATAATCACCTCTTGGCGTTTTGATTGAAGTAATGCACCGAGCATCTACTCAGAGGCATCATTTGAATAAGCATCTGCGGTATCGAAATAATTCACGCCTTGATCAATACAGAGATCAATCATGCGCTGAGCATCATTTAAGCTCGCTTGCCCCCATGCAGAGAAAATTGGGCCTTGCCCGCCAAATGTACCTGCTCCAAAACCAAACTCTGAAACTTGTAGGCCAGATTGCCCTAGATTGTGATAGTTCATGGTGATTTCCTGTGTTTTATTTATACACAGAATAGGTACAGATATTTATCAGAAAAACCCTGAATATCGAGAAAGACTTTCTTGATTATATTGATAATGCTAACTGAAGATTTCGACTTATTTACACGAATGGCGGCACTGGGTTCAATCAGTCAAGCCGCTAAAGAAGCCAATCTCTCTGTTTCTGTCGCTAGTAGCCGTCTACACAGACTTGAACATAGTTTAGGGCTGCGCTTATTTCATCGCACTACACGGCAGCTACATTTAACACAGGAAGGTGCTGTTTTATTGCAGCAAGGTTTTCACTTATTCGAACAATTTAATTCTCTCCTGAGCCAATTTCAGCCTGAACCACAACAACTCAGCGGCGTATTAAAAATCACATGTTCAGAAGTTTTTGGAAATCGTATTTTAGGGCCAGTATTTGCAGCCTTTGCCAAGTTGCATCCAACATTGACTTTGGATATTGAACAGACCGATCAAAATTTAGATTTGGTCTCCGCAGGTTTAGATGTTGCGATACGTATTGGACAGTTAGAAGACTCATCACTGATTGCTAAACCGCTCAGCTTAAACCGTCGTATTTTGTGTGCCTCGCCTAGCTATATCGAACAACATGGCGAACCTCACTCCCTAGAAGAGCTCTCCATGCACCAATGCATTTTGCAGAAATACCCTAAGGGTGTTTCGCAGCATTGGACATTTTTCCAAGATCAACACAGCATAAAAATACCCGTTTCAGGGCAATTTCATATCAACTCAGGCGAAGGCATACGCCAAGCAGCACTTGCAGGTTTAGGCATTTCGAACCACTCCATCTGGCATGTGGATGAAGATTTACAATCTGGCCAGCTCATCCAAGTTCTACCCAAGATCCCTGTTCAAAGTACTGCAATCTATGTGGTAATTCCGCATCGACATTTTGTACCACCTAAAGTACAGGCTTTTATGCGACACTTGGACGATTATTTTCAGCATCAATATGCTTGGTACGTATCGCCGAATTTATCTGAAAATTAGGCCAAGAATTTATCTTAAATTACTGTTAAAAGTCTTAATCAGCGGCGGAAGTTCAACTTCTAAGCTGCTATACATTTCACGCTCAATGTTTCGTACAATTGAGTCCAGCGGTAAATCATTTTCCTGCAAGCCAAAAGGCTCTTCCAGTTCTGCACTTAACGCATCCAAACCTAAAAATAAATATGCAATCAAAGCCACAATGACAGGTGTCCATATCCCTAAACTGGCCTCTAGGCTAAATGGCAAAATCAGACAAAATGAATACACTGCGCGATGTAAAAGCACCGAATAGGAAAATGGTAATGGCGTGGTCATGATACGGTCACAGCCTGCATGGATATCACCCATCGCTACAGTATGACGTGTGAGCGTGCTGTAAATAATGTCTGTAATCTGACCTTGTTTATAGGTTTTGACTAAATTTTTTTGAATAATTTCAAGTAAATACTGTGGTGCATTGATATTGTCTCGGCATTGCTGCCATTGCTGATCCGTCAAAGCTACGCCGTCTTTAAAATGTGCAATATCTTGTGATTCATGGCGTAAGCGATCACGTAACAAATTGCAAAACAGCATGATGCGGTACATCAACACGTTTCTTTGCTCATCTTCAAGGACATGGCTATCACGAATCATGTGGCGTGTATTGGCAATCAATGAGCCCCAAAGCTTGCGCCCTTCCCACCAACGGTCATAACAGGCAGTATTTCGAAAGCTCAAAAAAATCGACAGAATCACCCCAAAGATGGTAAATCCGATGGCTGGAACTTCAGGCGTATTCAGGTAGTGTGCAGCGCTTAGATACACCAAAATCGCCGACAAACTCACGACGATAGCCAACGCAGGCATGACTTTTGGGAGTATCGTGCCATGCCATGCAAATAAAAGTTTAAAGCTATTATTTTTATTTCGAATGATCACTTATTTCCCCTCTGTACTGCCTTAATGAACCATCTCAAGCATGAAAAAAGCCCAACCGAAGTTGAGCTTAATCTTAACCTACTTGATCTTAACCTATTGGGGATTCAAAGATGAATCCCTTTAAAAACTAAGATTTTATTTACCCGGTTTAAAACTGTCTTTCAAATCTAAGATGCGGTTAAACACTGGTTTTTCCGCTGTATGATCAAACTGATCTGCAACAAAGTAACCTTCACGTTCAAATTGGAAACGATCTTCAGGTTTTGCTTCTGCCAATGCAGGCTCAATGACCGCTTGAACCACTTTAAGTGATTCTGGATTTAAGTTTGCAAGGAAGTCATCACCCACTTCAGGGTCTGATTCAGTGAATAAACGGTCGTAGATACGAACTTCCGCAGCAATACCCTTGCTTGCAGAAACCCAATGTACAACACCTTTCACTTTACGGCCTTCAGGGTTTTTACCTAAAGTTTCAGGGTCGATTGAACATTTCAATTCAACCACTTCACCGTTCTCGTCTTTAATCACTTCATCACACTTAATCACATACGCATGACGTAAACGCACTTCACCGCCCGGAATAAGACGTTTAAAGCCTTTAGGCGCAACTTCTTCAAAGTCTTTACGATCAATGTAAATGTCTTGAGTCAACGGAATGATACGGTCACCCATGTCTACATTTGGATGACGTGCATGCACCAAATCCATTGCTTCAGGCAAGTTAGTTAAAGTCACTTTGAGTGGATTCAACACGGCCATACCACGAGCAGCAGTATTTTCTAAAGACTGACGGATGCAGTATTCAAGCATTGCAACATCAACGATACTGCCATCAACTTTCGTTACACCTACACGTTTACAGAAGTCACGCAGACCTTCTGGGGTAAAGCCGCGACGGCGCATACCCACAACGGTAGGCATACGCGGGTCATCCCAACCATTCACAAATCCACCTTCAACCAATTTACGTAATTTACGTTTAGAGGTAATGGTGTAATCTACATTTAGGCGGCTTGATTCATACTGATGTGGTACAGATGGTGATTTAACTTTCTCTACCACCCAGTCATAAAATGGACGGTGATCAACAAACTCTAGTGTACACAGTGAATGCGTAACCCCTTCAATGGCATCTGATAATGGATGCGCATAATCGTACATTGGGTACATTTTCCATTTATCACCAGTTTGGTGATGTTCAGAATGCAAAATACGATACAAAATAGGATCACGCATATGGATGTTAGGTGAATTCATATCAATTTTGGCACGTAGTACTGCCTGACCTTCTCCCAACTCACCATTACGCATTTGTTCAAAACGTGCTAAGTTTTCTTCTACGCTAGCATCACGTTGCGGCGAATTTTTACCCGGCTCCACAAAATTACCGCGGTTTAGTTTGATTTCTTCAGGGCTCTGCAAATCCACATAAGCATCACCTTGTTCAATCAATTGCACTGCCCAAGTGTAAAGCTGATCAAAATAGCTTGATGCATAACGTGGCTCGCCGTTCCACTCAAAACCTAGCCATTTCACGTCATTGGCAATACCGTCTACATACTCTTGCTCTTCGGCATCCGGGTTTGTATCGTCAAAACGGAGGTTACATAGACCTGCGAATTCTTGAGCAATACCAAAGTTTAGGCAAATAGCTTTTACATGACCAATATGTAGGTAGCCATTTGGCTCTGGTGGAAAACGTGTTACAACTTGTTCGGTACGACCTGCAGATAAATCATCTGTAATGACTTGACGTACAAAATCTAAGCCTGGCTGTTGTTCCTGCTGCGCAGCTTCGACAGGGGCATTGTTCTTGGTTGTCGGATTGTTAGGCAGGGATGAAACAACATCGTTTGGCTTCATGGTAATAAAATCACTTCTATAAAGATAAAATTAGGATAATTAAAACGCTTTTCTTTATTTTTAACAAAGAAAGTAACGTTTTTACTTGCCTTGTAGTTTACAGTTTGCTTATGCTTCTCACAACCAAAAAACCCATGGCTTTCATGTCCATGTACAGGAGATTACACAATGAGTTTTCCTCAAGTCGAATTAAACACCAATAAAGGTCGTATTGTTCTTGAGCTTAACACTGAAAAAGCACCTAAAACTGCTGAAAACTTCTTACAGTATGTTCGCGATGGTTTCTATGACGGCGTGATTTTCCACCGTGTTATTGATGGTTTCATGATCCAAGGCGGCGGCATGGATGAAAACTTCAAAGAAAAAACAACTCGTGATTCTATTGAAAACGAAGCTGACAACGGTTTAAGCAATGATGTTGGTACGATCGCTATGGCACGTACTCAAGCACCTCATTCTGCTTCGGCTCAATTCTTCATTAACGTTAAAAACAACTCCTTCCTTAACCACACTGGTAAAACAGCGCAAGGTTGGGGCTATGCAGTATTTGGTAAAGTAGTTGAAGGTCTTGACGTTGTTGACGTAATCAAAAGCGTTCGCACTGGTAACCGTGGTTACCACGCAGACGTTCCTCTAGAGAACGTTGTAATTGAATCAGCTAAAATCATTTCTGAGTAATTTTTAAATTCTCCCTGAGTAGCATTGCTGCGCAAGTCCCTTTAATAACGGAGGGAGTTTCAATATGAAATAAATGTCGGAACTCCTCCCTTTTCTAAAGGGAGGCTGGGAGGGATTTTTAGAATAAGGAAAAGATTCGTGACCTATCTGTTTATCGCTGATTTACATTTGTCACCTGAACACCCTCGACTCGTTCGGGGGTTTTTAGCTTTGTTAGAACAATACAAAACTCAAAATACCCAGCTGTATATTTTAGGTGATTGGTTTAATGCTTGGATTGGTGATGACTTTACTGCTCCATGGTTAGATGAAATCATTGCAGCGCTAAAAGATTTTACTGCTTTGGGAAATCAAATTTATTTCCAAGTAGGTAATCGTGATTTTGCATTGGGTCAAAAGTTTTTAGATAAATTTCACGGTCAATTATTACAAGACGTGGATTATCTCCACATTAGCAACTATAAAATTCGCCTTGAACATGGAGATTTACTTTGCACCGATGATGTGTCTTACCAAAAGTTTCGTAAAGTGATTCGTAATCCTTTGCTTTTAGGTTTCTTAAAAATCTTACCGCTTAGCATTCGACAAAAAATCGCCAATGGCTTCCGCAAAAAAAGTACAGAAACCAAGCAAGTTAAATCTTATGAAATCATGGATGTAAATGCCGAAGCTGTAGAAAAAGCTTTAGAGCATGTCGATCTACTGATTCATGGACATACCCACCGGCCCCAAATACATGATGTGCATGGAAAACTACGTATCGTTTTAGGGGACTGGCGCGCAGAACAAGCTCAAATATTAGAGGTTGGTGAAAACCCATCTGTGAGTGATTTAAAATTAAAAAAATGGTCTTACTAACCCTTAGGCTTTAGTTAAACCTGCCGTCATATTTGGTTAAAACAATACATCCAGATATCAAGACATAGCCTTTTACCAGACTATCTCAACAGATTTTCAATTGAACTGCATCCTACATATAGCAGATTAACGTCATTTAAAATCTTAAAAAAACAAAGTTTAAACTTAAAAATAATTTCACAAGGAATTCACTATGGACTACTTTCATCCACAGTGAACATCTTCAGATATTAATTAAGCAGCAATGACAGGTTGCTTAACTGCTGGACTATTACCAATTTGCCATACATATGGTAGCGGCGTTTGATTAATCTCCCAATCACCAATGACTTTCTGTTTATAAATAAGTGGATTATGCGATGACACTACACGAGCATTACGCCAAAAGCGGTCTAACTGTTTAGTTGTCGAGCTTGCTGAAGCACCCAAGGCGTTAAACAACTCACTACTCAAATTTAGTACCAACTCTGATATGACCACTTGCCCTTTAGAGGATTCAAGCTCCGCACGGTCATTCGCTTGCTGATCCAACTGGGTATCAGACTGAAAATGACTTAAATATGCGACATCCAAAGCTTCTGCTGCACGAAGTGTAATTGCTTCAGCTGCATAAGACTGTGCCGACGCCTTACCAATCACTTGTAAAATTTGTGCATCATCTCGAACTAAATCAGCATTACCATGGCTGTAAATACGTGTGCGTTCACGGACTTCATTACTGAAAACGTCCACAGCATTTTGTGCTATACCTGCCAGCGTTGCCAAATGCACGACCTGATAGAACGCCGTTTGATATTTAAAGCGCTGATCGAACGGCAAAATATGATCACGATCAATGCTGACATCTTGAATATTCAGTGTGCCGCTGCCTGTGGTTTTTTGGCCAAAGCCATCCCAATCATCGTATACTTGTATGCCAGCGTCATGTGTTGAAACTGCGGCTATAACATGTTGATTCGTTGTTTCATCTAAAGCGAATAGATCGATCCAATCTGCAAAGATTGTTCCGGTAGAATAGTATTTTTGACCATTGACCCTTAGCTGACCTTGCGCATTTTCAGTAACTCGGGTAACAACATCTCCAATTTCAACTTTTCCGATTTCTGTCCAAGCATTACCGACCAAATCGCCTTGCAGAAAGCGTTGAAACCAAACCGTTTGATCTTGTGTTTTTTGCGCATTTAAACGGTCTTCTACAAAAGCAAAATGACCTCTTAATGCCTGTACAACATTAGAATCGGCCTTAGCCAATTCAATTAACAGCTGAAACAACTGTTTTTGTGAAACCCCTTCACCGCCAAAAGCCACGGGTACACGGACCGCACCAAATCCAGCTTGTTTTAACAATGAAATTGCATCATACGGCAGTTTCCTATTTTGTTCCCGCGCCAAAGCGCCTTCTGCAATTCTCTGAAAAATCGGACGGAACTTAGCGGCCACTTGATCATAGTCAGCACCTAAAGATAAGGGCTGTTTATTATTTTGAATCGTCATAATCTTCTCCTCTTAACTCCAAGCATGGCGCGGCGGTGGTACATCATTTAAATAGTAGTTGCCTACAATATTCAGCTTCCAACGTACGGGATCGTGCAAAGTATGCGTGCGCGCATTACGCCAATGACGGTCTAAATTCAGCTCAGACAATGTTGATCGTGTGCCTGAGAGTTCAAATAGTTTATTCGCCGCAAGTAACGCAATTTCAGTCGTCAGGACCTTAGATTCTGCTGTTAGTAGTGTTGCCTCTGACACTGTTTCTTCTGTTGGGTTCTCTACGGCTCGGTCTATCGCTTCACCCGCCAAAGCCAACACTGCCTCTGCAGCTCGGAGTTTAATTTTCAACTCGCCGATGTTGGCAATCGTATACGGATCTTGCACCGCCTTTTCTAAGCCTGAATCAATCCAAGGACGTGCATGCTGGCGTATATATTGAATCGTTTCATTAATCGCACCGCGCGCAATACCAGCATCGACAGCAGATTGAATGAATTGAGAAATAGCGCCCGCAGCCGTTGGACGTTCAAAAGCTTGATGAATGGGTACAATGTGATTTAAATCCACTTTGACATTGTCCAACAGTACAGAACCGCTGACTGTCGTTCTTTGTCCAAAACCACTCCAGTCGTTAATAATGGTTAAACCCGGCGTATGCTGGCGTACTAAGGCTGCATAAGGCTTTCCATCATTCACAGCAACAACAGGTATCCAATGTGCAAGCAAAGCGCCTGTTGCAAAGAATTTTTGACCATTAATGAGCGCATGATCATCTTTAAACTCAATGGCTGTTGTTAAATCTGCAACTGTTTTGGAACCTTTTTCTGAAAATGCATTGCCAAAGCGTTTACCTTGTAAGACTTGATCAAAGAAAAACTCTTGCTGTGATGGATTTGCATCCAAACGAATATGCTCGACAAAGGCCCAATGGTTTTGGGCAATTTGTCCTAGGGATGAGTCTGCACTAGAAATAATTTTGACCACTTCTGCAAGGGTTTTATAACTCACTCCTGCACCACCAAATTGACGCGGTACAGTAATGCCCCACAAACCTGATGCTGAATATTGCTGTACTTCCTGCAAAGGTAAGCGGCGTTCATGATCGCGTTTAGCTGATTCTTTTGTAAATTCCACTGCTAATTGTTCAGCAACCTCGATAGCTTCTTGATCAGATCGAATAATATGCGCTAAACCGTTAGATTGATAGAAATCGCGCGGAATGTTTTGCGCCTCTTTTAGTTTAATTTCAATTTTTGAAGTCATTCTTAAAATGCTCAGTTTAGATATTATTCAAATAAGCTAGCACTTTTTATTTTGATTATTTATAGAATTATCATCAAAACAAATCAGTTTTCATGACATGGAATTTACATTTTTAATTGTCAAACAAAATCTTTATAAGCCGTACCAAACAAAAAAAATATCTGCTTATCCATATGAATATATGAAGTATTCAAAAATTATGATTAGCATTTATTCAGATTTGTTTTTGACTTTTTATTAATAAATGCAGCTGTATTTTTATATACCCTCTTATGCAAGAGATTAAATAACCTAGTAAAAAATCATGTCTAAAAATATTCGCTTCAATGCCTTTGAAATGAACTGTATTGCACATCAGTCACCCGGTCTATGGCGTCATCCATTAGACCGTTCTACAGAATACAAAGACCTAGAATATTGGACCGACTTAGCTAAAATTTTAGAACGCGGAAAATTTGATGGTGTCTTTATAGCAGATGTTTTGGGTATCTATGATGTCTATCATGGTTCTGCTGAACATGCGCTGACTGGCGCAGTGCAAGTGCCAGTGAATGATCCTTTGCAAATTGTTCCCGCAATGGCAGCCGTCACCAAACATTTAGGCTTTGGTGTCACGACTTCAATTTCATTTGAGCACCCCTATACTTTCGCAAGGCGTATGAGTACTTTAGATCACCTGACGAAAGGCCGTGCAGGGTGGAACATTGTGACTTCCTATCTAGAAAGTGGCTCTAAAAATCTAGGTCTGAAAACCCAAGTCAGCCATGATAACCGCTATGACATTGCAGATGAATATTTAGAGGTCCTCTATAAACTCTGGGAAGGTTCTTGGGAAGATGATGCTGTGCTACGCGATAAGCAAAAAGGGATTTTTGCCGATTACCGTAAAGTGCATCCAATTCAACATGAAGGAAAATACTTTACAGTTCCTGGCATTCATATTTGCGAACCTTCACCCCAGCGTACACCGGTTTTATATCAAGCTGGCGCTTCAGCACGCGGACAACAGTTTGCTAGTCAAAATGCGGAATGTGTTTTCATCTCTGCACCAACTCAAATTGCTGTAAAAAAGCTGGCAGATGGTATTCGTCATAATTTAGTGAAAGAAGGCAAAGATCCGAATTCTGTTCTGATCTATACCATGCTGGCCATAGTGGTTGATGAGACCGATGAAAAAGCCCAAGCAAAATTCTGTGAATATCAGCAATATGGCAGCTATGACGGCGGCTTGACCCTGGCTTCTGGCTGGTCAGGTGTCGACTTTTCGCAGTTTAAACCAACAGATCAAGTTGAATACATTCAAACCGATGCCATTCAATCCATGCTGCAATCTTATGTAGAGGCAGATCCTAATAAAATTTGGACGATTGAGGAAATTGCAAAATGGACCAGTGTCGGCGGTAACGGCCCAGTCATTGTTGGCTCACCAATCACCGTGGCAGACCGCTTACAAGAGTGGATTGAGTACACTGGTATCGATGGCTTTAACTTAGCCTACATATTGGCGCATAAGAGTTTTGAAGATATTGTGGAATACGTGGTACCAGAATTACAACGTCGTAGTGTATATCAAACAGAATATGCTGACGGAACCTTGCGTGAAAAACTCTTCGGCCAAGGCGCGAAATTGCCCGACAACCACCGTGCGGCGCAATACCGATATAAAAACCACGCTCAAGTTGGGAATATCAATCAACACGTAGAAATGGTTTAAGCCGCTTTATTTAGGCAAAAAAAAACAGCAGATGATCTGCTGTTTTTTGCTTTCAGGCTAAGCGATATAGCTGGTTTGGGCCAGTATAGAAGCTTTTACCATCTAGATTCAGGTTAAATGTCTCGCCTGTTTCTAATTCAATCATTTGCCCAACATCCACCCAAATTAAACCAGCATTGGTATTTTGTTGACGTTTCAAAGGCACCAATTTCACATTAATTTCATCGCCATTTACAGCTTTGGCAGTTTGCCAAGTATTTAAAATATTCAAAAGATTTACTCAACATGTGAGCTTTTTGTGACAGAACAAAGAGATTAATCAATCGGGTTTGGAATAATAATTCTGTAGTTACAAAGATAAGATTCAAGTCAGAAGCTTGAATACAGATAAATCACAATCAGCTAAATAAAAAAGATAAGCAGGAACATTACCCGCTTCGAGTTAAGCAGAAGTATACAATATTGCGCTTTGATTAGCAAAAGTAGAGTTTACATATACTCTAAGCTACTACTTTTGCTAAAATTATTGAATTAAAATTTTAACCATCGAGTAAATTAATTACCCATACAGTGAATAATATAACGAAGGCTGTATCGCTTAGTAACCACCTTCTGTTTTCGTAACTGGGGTATCATTTTTGTATTTCGATAAAAGTTCACGTAACGAATTCATGAGCACACTGGTATCGACACCCACGGCAACAAATTCTGTGCCTAACTCGATATATTTCTGAGTCACATCATGTTGTGTCGACAAAATACCTGCAGCTTTACCCGCCTTACGTATGCGCTGAATCGCATCAATCACGGTTTTTTGTACTTCAGGATGATTCGGATTCCCTTGATAACCCATCGTCGCCGACAAATCCACGGCACCAATAAACACCCCATCGATGCCATCAATTTTCAGTATTTCATCTAAGTTTTTAATCCCTTCAATTGACTCAATCTGAATCAGTAAACAGATATTTTCATGTGCATCTGCATAATAGTCAGGAATACTGTTCCAACGTGTTGCACGTGCTAATGCTGCACCAACGCCTCTAATACCCTCGGGTGGATAACGTACTGCCTTAACCATAAGTTGAGCTTGTTCAACAGTTTCAACCATAGGGATGAGCAAGGTTTGCGCACCTATATCCAACAATTGTTTGATTAATTGCACACTACCAATTGGAGGTCGAACCACAGCTTGCGAAGGATATGCAGCAATACTTTGCAATTGCGACAATGTCGTCCGCAAGTCACTTGGCGCATGCTCACCATCAATTAGCAACCAGTCATAACCTGCATTTGCAGCTATTTCAGTCCCATAAGCATCGGCTAAACCGACCCACAAACCAATCTGCTGTTCGGTTTTTAATTTTTTCTTGAAATGATTGGTGTAATCCATCGCTGCTGTCTCATGCTTAAACTATGATTAACTACAATTGATTAAACGCCTTTTGGCAAAAACTACCAATAGCATTTATCTATCTTATGATTTTATATAACTCTAATTCGCACTTCATACAGCTTAAATCTGTTAATTTTTAGCCATTGAGTCCAGCATATACGACTAAGATCTATTTTTGGAAAATTTTCTCCTTAGACCATTTGGCCATTTATCCGCTAAACTACAGCAAACTATATCTGGAGATATTCGATGGATCTGTTAAACGTATCAAAACAACGCTATACCACGAAAGCATATAATCCTGCTAAAAAAATTCCACAGGAACAATTTGAGCGTTTATTACAAATACTCCGTTTAACACCATCTTCCATCAATATTCAGCCTTGGCATTTTTTTATTGCAGATCATGATGCAGCCAAACAACGCATTGCCAAAGCCTTAGTAGGAAAATATGCCTACAATGCCCCAAAAGTTTTAGATTCATCACATACGATTTTATTCTGTACTAAAGCAGACATCACTGCAGAGCATTTAGATAATCTTTTAAATCAGGATGATCGTAGTGGTCGCTTTAAAGATGACAAAGCCAAACAAGGTCAAAAAGACAGCCGTACAGGTTATGTCGATTATTATCGTAATGAAAAAGGTGATATTCAACGTTGGGCTGAAAACCAAACATTTATTGCTTTAGGTCAAATGCTTTTGGCAGCAGGCATTGAAGGTGTGGATGCAACACCGATTGGTGGATTTGACGAAGCGATCATCACTGAAGAATTGGGCTTAGTTGAACAAAACTTGATTCCTTCTGTACTGATGACTTTAGGCTATCGTAGCGAAAATGATTTCAATGCGAAATTACCTAAATCACGTCTGAATGCTGAAGAAATTTTTACACACCTCTAAGCTTTCCATAAAACCGACGAAAGGGGCAATTTTGCCTCTTTTTTGTCATTTCAGGACTTATTATTTAAACAATTATCGAGTATATTCTGCTCAAAATATACTCAGGTCTCTCCCTATGCCTACAGCTATAAAATTACCCATGAAATTTCATTGCGAAGCGTGCAATACGGTTTATTTACAAAAATATGCGGGCGATATGCTCCATAGCTATCCAAACTGCCCAAACTGTAAACAACCGGGTCAGTTACAAGGCACAATTGAAACTCAAGATTTCCTAAAACACCCCGTTGCAGTGGGTAAATGTTATTTTGAAAACACCTTACAACGTTTTCAACAACTCACACGTTAACTAAGCATCTAAAACTAAAAGCCCTCAAATCGAGGGCTTTTTTAATAACGGCATATTTAGTAACAATGTGAAAATATAATATTTTTAAATTGGTCTGAACTTTGCTGAATAATTTGAATCAAAACAACAATTCAAGCAGAGGTGGGATGATTTACTACAACACCCGATCGTTTTTGCTAAAAATTATCTTAGACAGACATGGCATATGCTAAGCAAACCACACTCATGATCCCTGCAATCAAACCAAAGACGGTTGCGACTCTCAATTTTTCTTTAAAGATGATGAGGCCCGCAACCACACCTAAAACCACGACCAAAATATTCATTCCAGCAAACACGATTGCAGGTGTGTCTTTAAGCAACATGTGGGCTTTCACATACAGTGCAATATTAGCAAAGTTTAAGAGACCTAAGCCCAATCCAGCGAGGATATTTTTGGTCTGCCCCAAACTGCCGTGTTGTACGATGTTATAAATACTCGAAAGTAAAAATGCACAAATAAACACCAGATTTAAAGTCACTGCAAACTGCATGCCCAAACCTGAGGCAAATTTTAATAACACATCAATCAGTGCATAGCCTGCCCAAACGCTTAATAAAAATAAAATCCCCTGCTTTCCATCAATGCTTCCCTTGCGCTGTGAAAATAAAATCAGCAATACCGCAAGTACACCAAGTGCGATACCAATGAGCTTAATGACATTAAAATATTCACTGAAAATAAAATAGGCTGCGCTAAGAGAAAGCACAACAGATAAGCGCTGAGCCAATTCGGTTTTTAAAATACCCGCTGTTTGCAGTGAGCGTGCTAAGCAATAAAAAATTGTCGGCAGTAATACACCCAAAGCCGCAATTAAAACCCACGGCGTTTTATTAATCGAAATATGCGCTAGATGCGGCTTAAACCATAGAAAACATAAAATACTCGCAGATGCATAATTCCATGTGATCATTTGTGCAGGGTTAAAACCCCGATCACGACAGAGTTTTAGAATTACTGAAACGAGAACACTGCAAATCGCGGCAGCAAAGATCAATTCCATGACACGCTCTTATTCTTGAGTTGTATTTAAAGCAATTTTTCTAAGTTCAAATCAAAGAAAAGCCCACTTAATTGTGGGCTTTTCTTCAAAAATAATCTATCTCAAGACAAATTATTTATAGTGACTCACCATTTTCTCTAAAGAAATTGGACGAATCTTGTCAGCATTACCCGCTGTACCAAATGCTTCATAACGATCGATACAAATTTGTTTCATTGCATCAACAGTTGCAGAGAAGAATTTACGTGGGTCAAATTCAGCTGGTTTTTCAGCCATCATACGGCGCATAGCACCTGTAGATGCAAGACGTAAGTCAGTATCGATGTTAATTTTACGAACACCGTGTTTGATTGCGTCTACAAGTTGGTCTACTGGAACACCATAAGTTTCGCCGATGTTACCACCGAATTCATTAATTACAGCCAACCATTCTTGTGGCACAGAGCTTGAGCCGTGCATTACAAGATGCGTATTTGGTAACGCTGCGTGAATTTCTTTAATACGGTCAATCGCTAAGATGTCACCTGTAGGTGGGCGAGTAAATTTGTACGCACCGTGTGAAGTACCCACTGCAATTGCAAGTGCGTCAACATTGGTATCAGCTACAAATGAACGCGCTTCTTCAACTGAAGTTAAAAGCTGAGAATGATCAAGTACGCCTTCAGCGCCTACACCATCTTCTTCACCAGCCATACCAGTTTCAAGGCTACCTAAACAACCGATTTCGCCTTCTACTGAAACGCCACACGCATGTGCCATTTGAACAGTACGACGAGTCACGTCTACGTTGTATTCGTATGAAGTTGGCGTTTTACCGTCTTCACCTAAAGAACCGTCCATCATCACTGATGAGAAGCCAAGTTGAATAGAACGTTGACATACATCAGGGCTAGTACCATGGTCTTGGTGCATAACCACAGGAATATGTGGCCATTCTTCGATTGCTGCCAAAATCAAATGACGCAAGAACGGAGCGCCTGCATACTTACGTGCACCCGCAGATGCTTGTACAATTACAGGTGAATTTGTTGCATCTGCTGCAAGCATAATTGCACGCATTTGTTCTAAGTTGTTTACGTTGAATGCTGGTACGCCGTAAGCATGTTCGCCGGCGTGATCCAAGAGCTGGCGCAATGAAATAAGAGCCATAATATCCTCCCAGGTAATGCCGCATATTCTACATGCTCAATCATTTCAATTCAGCAACAAATAACACTATTTAAAAAAAAATCCCTGCATTTGCAGGGACTTTTTAAATAAAGACAACAATCTTAGTGAGCTGCTGCTGCTGAAGCGGCTGTTTCAGCGTCAGCTGTTGCTTCGTCTGCAGGTGCATTTGCAATTTCAGCAGGAACATCTTGGTTCTTTTCATCCAATACTGGCTTATCAAGTTCATCAATGGCTTTTTGTTGTTCTGGTGTTGTTTGAGCATTATCTACGGCAACAGCAGATGCTTCTGATTCAGTTGGTGCCGACTCTTTTTTAGCACAAGCTGTCAAAGTTAATGGTGCGATTAAAAGTACAGCAAGTGCAAGTTTTAAGTTCATCGTTGTTTCCTACTACTGCGAATTAGGTGTTGCGATGAATTTTATTGCAGAAATATTGCACTTTGATGACGGCAAAATGAATGGGCGATAAAAAAAGGCTGACCGAAGCCAACCTTTTTTAATACTGTATTATCTTATTGATAATACTAAATTAAGCACGGTCAAGAAGCGCCGCTACAGCAGGAAGTGTTTTACCTTCTACGAATTCAAGGAAAGCACCACCACCAGTCGAGATGTAACCAATATTGTCTGCAACTTCATATTTATCAATTGCAGCAAGCGTGTCACCACCACCCGCGATCGAGAAGCCTTCAGATTCAGCAATCGCTAAAGACAATGCTTTAGTGCCTTCGCCGAATTGATCAACTTCAAACACACCTACTGGACCATTCCATAGAATAGTTTTTGAAGTTTTCAAAATTTCAGCAAATGCTTTGGCAGTTTCAGGACCTACATCCAAAATCATGTCATTGTCTGTTACATCTTCAACTTTTTTCACGACAGCTTTAGCAGCAGCTAATGAACCAAGGAAGTCTGCAAAATCAATTTCAGCAGCATCAGCAACAACAACATCTGTTGGAAGTGGTACAGATACTTTTGCGGCAATGGCTTTTGCTGTGTCGATCAGGTCATTTTCACAAAGTGATTTACCAACATTGAAGCCCGCAGCAGCTAAGAATGTATTGGCAATACCACCACCCACGATCAATTGATCACAGATGTCAGATAGTGAAGTTAATACATCTAATTTAGTAGAAACTTTTGAGCCTGCAACAATCGCAACCATTGGTTTTGCAGGAGTTTTAAGTGCACGGCCTAGTGCATCAAGTTCAGCAGCAAGTAACGGACCTGCAGCAGCGACTTTTGCGCAACGTGCTACACCTTCAGTCGATGCTTCTGCACGGTGAGCCGTACCAAATGCATCCATAACGTAAACATCACAAAGTGCTGCATATTTAGCAGATAATTCAGGATTGTTTTTCTTTTCACCTACATTGAAACGGCAGTTTTCAAGTAAAACCACTTGACCTGGCGCAACGTCAACACCGTCCAAATAGTCAGTGATCAGTTGAACGTCTTGACCCAAAGCTTCTGTTAAATAAGCGGCTACAGGTGCTAGAGACTGTTCTGCTTTAGGCTCACCTTCAACAGGACGACCTAAGTGTGAATACACCATTACAGCAGCACCTTTTTCTACAGCTGCTTTAATTGTTGGCAACGCCGCACGTAAACGTGCATCGCTTGTAATCACGCCATTTTTAACTGGTACGTTAAGATCTTCACGGATCAGAACACGTTTACCCGCCAAATCTAGGTCAGTCATACGCTGAAAGTTCATGCATTACTCTCTTTTATTGATATCAAAACGCGACGATTTTAAATGATTATGCAGAAAAACGTTAGCTTCTTTTGCAGAAAAGCTATGTAGAGCCAAAGTTTTGTTATGATAGCGAAAAGCCTTATAAAGATTCAGCGCTTATGTCGATTCATCCAGACCCAAATATTAATCGTTTAAATGTTTTAGGCGAACCCTTGGCAAGCTGTTGTTTTGATCCGATTACCGGATATTTTAGAAATGGCTTTTGCCATACAGCAACAACAGACCTTGGTCAGCATACGATGTGTGCACAAATGACATCTGAATTTTTAAACTTTTCCCAAAAAGTTGGCAATGACCTAATCACACCCTTACCCGAAGTTGGTTTTCCAGGACTACAACCTGGTGACTTCTGGTGTATCTGTGTGACTCGCTGGGTGGAAGCGTATCAAGAAGGATTTGCCCCACCTATTAAAATACAAGCGTGTCACCAAGCGGTGCTGTCTTATGTACCGCTTGATGTACTTATGGAATATGCAGTGTAATGAGTACTCCCAAAATCATTTTGGCTTCGAGCAGCCAAACCCGTAAAGACCTGATGGACCGTTTACGGATTGATTACCACTCAATCGTACCAGATATAGACGAAACACCTCGCGGTGAAAACCATGCCGATGAGTTAGCGAAGCGACTGGCATTTGAAAAAGCTTCTGCGATTGCAAACCAGCACCCAGACGCAATTGTGATTGGTTCTGACCAAGTCGCATGGCGCGAAGGCGCACCAGATATTTTTATTGGTAAACCGCTTTGCGATGAAAAAGCCATTAAGCAGCTTCAAGCCAATTCTGACAAAATCGTTTATTTCAGTACGGCACTCAGTGTCCAACAAAAATCGACAGGTTTTGAACAAACCCTTGTCGAGCACTATAAAGTGAAGTTTCGCAAACTTAGCTTGCCTGAAATTGAACGTTATGTTCAGGTTGAACAACCGTTACACTGCGCTGGCAGTTTTAAATGTGAAAGTTTAGGGATTAGCTTATTTGAAGAAATGATCGGGCAAGACCAAACTACACTCATGGGTATGCCGATGATTAAACTCTGCAATATTTTGCGTGAGCTTAAGATCTTAGTCCCATAATTTTAAAATCTTTATCTGTTACAGCATAATAAGCAAATCATTAGCTCTTTATGGGCTAATGATTAAAAAGTCACTTACTTATTTATTACAACCAAGAACTGAAAACATGAAAACGTTTAATTTAATTTCATCTAGCCTCATTAGCATTAGCCTTCTATTTTGTTCGACAAACGGTCATACCAATACAGTGAATCAAACTGTGACCAACTCTCAGCAATACAACAAAAACTTAGTCAATGAGTGGGTTCAATATAAATTTATCTATGCTGAATTAGAACAACAAGGCGCTGCAATGCAGGAGCAAATCATTCAACAGCTAGGGACTAAAACCAAAACCGGTGGTAGTAGCACGCCAGAACAACAAATCAATAAACTGGTTGCTCTAGGCAAACAAAAATTTGAAAGCATTCAACCACAAACAGTTGAAGTGAAAAAACTTCTAAAACTACAAACCGAAAACGTTGAAATGATGGCAAAAGTCATGCCGAATCATTTCAAATTAATGTCTGACAAAGAAAATACTAAAATTGACACCAATGCACATTTTGAGCAATTCATGAAATTTTCAGCGACAACGGCTGCTGCCAATAGCTATGATTTGGAAGTTGAAAAATTAGTCATGCAATATCTCAAAGACAATCCTTTAAAATAGTCTCAAGCTAATCGCAATAATTTAATGAAATAGAGCCTTGCTAAAAACAGGAATCTCAAGGGACAATATATCCATTGAAATTGTATGTATTTAGCTATGGCTCATTCTCTTGACATCCTCGGCGGCATCAGCGCTGAACAATTCCTTGCCGAATATTGGCAAAAAAAACCATTATTGGTTCGTAATGCACTCCCTGAAATTACCCAAATACTTGAACCGAAAGATGTTCTTGAATTGGCTTTAGAAGATAACGTCACTGCACGTCTCATCAAACAAAAAGATCGTGATCCTAACCAATGGACAGTAAAATCTTCTCCACTACTTAAAGCCGATTTTCAAAAAATGCCGAAACTGTGGACTTTATTGGTTCAAGCTGTCGATCATTATTCTTTTGACCTAGCCGAGCTATGGAAGCAGTTTTCATTTATTCCGCAATGGCGTCGTGATGACATCATGGTGTCGTATGCACAAAAAGGTGGCTCTGTCGGGCAACATTTTGATTTTTACGATGTATTCCTCGTACAAGGCTATGGTCACCGCCGTTGGCAATTAGGTCAGATGTGTGATGCAGATACTTCATTTGTCGAAGGTCAACCGCTTCGCTTACTGCCAGAAATGGACGTTCATTTTGATGAAGTGCTTGCTCCCGGCGACTTACTTTATGTGCCACCAGGCCTGTCACACTATGGCGTAGCTGAAGATGAGTGTCTGACGTATTCATTTGGCTTCCGCATGCCAAATGTCACTGAAATGATGGATCGAGTGACAGACAAATTCACAGACAATCCCCTACTTAAAAATCCATTAACTGATATTTTACGTGATCAAATCAGTGCGATTGGCCAAGTGACTGAAAATGAACTTGAGTATTTAAAAGAAAAGTTATTTGAACAATTGCAAAATTCAACCGTACTTGAAGATGCAATCATGAGCTTAATGTCAGAACCTAAATATCCTGACAATATTCCTGAAGCCGAAGAAATCGGCACTGGTGATCTTGAAGAGGCCTTAAATCAAGGCTATCAACTCATGTTAGAACCGGCTTCACGCTTACTATATACAGAGCAAGACGGTGATATTTTGTTTTGGGCAAATGGCGAAGGAATCTGTATCTCAGACGAATTTGCAGTGCATTTAAAAACCATTGCCGATGGCCAAAGTCTAGCGCTAGACGAATCTTTATATGATGCTGATATCTTAGAAGATATTGCCATGCTATTAAATGAATCTGTGCTGATGCTCGTCCCAACGGAAGCTGAATAAACTCAATAAAAAGGGAGCGTCATGCTCCCTTTTTATACTGCTGAATAGCATTATTTTCGCTTTCTACGATTTAAAAAATCTTCGACTTGATCGGCTTTTTTTTCCACGATGACGTGATAAACCCATACAATCAATAACACCAGTCCAATAAACCACAGATAGCGCATTACACCGTATTGACTACCTTTGCCTTGCCAAATTTGTAATTCAATACTTTGAAACTCCACATTCCTCGACTCTAACAAACTTAGTTGACTGGTCATACTATTTGGATCAATGACAGCATTGACTGAAAAAGGTGCACCGTCCATAACAAAAATAAAATCTTGTCCTGCATCCAATGTTTCTAATCGTTCAACCTGATCAATACCTGCATCCATTTGCATGAGATTGCTTGAGGTTTGTTGAATAGCGGCATTGTAGTTATCAATTTGAAATTTTACAGATACCTCACCACTGGTCATTGCCCTACCTTTGACCAACAAGACTGCACGATATGGGTTTTGGCTCGATGTCGCCGTGTAATCCACTGCAAATTTTTTAGTGTTTAATGTATTTGTATCGCTTTGACTTTCACTGAGTAATTGTTGAATTTCTTCGGTACTTAACACCGCATGCTGGAACAAAATCTGCCCATACTCACCTGATTTAGGCGCATGATCCTGCGAACCACAAGCTGCTATAAAAGTGACACAGCAGAACAATGCAATGCGCTTTAGATGACTTAATATCGAATTGATCATCATTTTTATTATTTCAACATATTATTTTATGCAGCTGATTTTAAATTAATTTCTGTTTGAATAATGGTACAGCCTTGCTGAGAATGAATTTTGAAATTTCCGCCTATACGCTCCACACGCATTTTCATACTTCGCATCCCGATACTCATGCCATGATTTGAAACACTCTCAACATCGAAACCTACGCCATCATCTTCAATAGTTAATAACAATGCGCCATTCTCGAACTGTGACAGCGTGACATTGACATGATTTGCTTGGCTATGTTTCACAATATTGGTCAGGCTTTCTTCAATCACTCGTATTAAAGTCAGACACTGAATTGCCGTTGGTTTGATCGCCCACTGCGAAGGAATACACCATTTGGCATTCATTTCCACTTCATCCATCAACTGACTAAAGCGATGTCGAACAGGTGCGATCCAGAGCAAAGGTGAATCTGGCACTTTACTGTCTAAAGATGATCCACTATCAATAATTTGCCTTAAATCATCGCGCAATAATTTCAACATCGACAAGAACTGTCTGTTTGGAATATTACTTTCACACTGATCAACCAAGATCATCGAGCGCACAATAGATGCGCCCAGACCATCATGCAGATCATGTGATAATTTAATCCGTTCCTGTAAGCGTACATTACTCAGTTCAAGCTGATGTTTATCATTCAAGCTACTGCATAATTCATCACTGACTTTCTGAACTTCAAATGCCAAATCATCATTATATTTTTCAATTTTCTGTATATTCCGATTGAGTCTCGCCCCCAAGATCACCACGATAAATAAGGTAATAATCGGTGAGGTAAATGGAGATAACGGTGTAAAACCATGTTTTGGAAAGAGGGCCAGTACTGTGATGTCTGCAATGACCATCACAATAATCGCAGTCAAACAAAGTGCTAATAAAGTGTAGTCTCTACGTTTTTCTTTAAAACTAATCCAGCAAAGATAAATGTAAGTGATAAAAAAGAGGCTGCAATATAATAAGAAAATGAGGCTCGAAATTTCCGCATTTCGCTCAAACGGCCAGATACATACCACACCAATCAGTGCAGCTGTCAGCATGGTAAACGACAGTTCAATGCGTGGAAATTTACGCCCAAGAAAGCGCAAGATATAGATACTAAAACACTGAAAGTACAGCATTGCAAAAATCAGATTGGCTTTGGTGGAAAATATTGAATCTGGGTACGGAAAGGTTTCAGTGGTCAGTGCATTACTGAGAAATAAAATCCACAACACCGTTGAAAGCGCAAACCAGCCAAAACTCGTATCACTGCGACGCATCAACCAAATAATGAAGCAAATTAGACCCAAGACCCCAGAAAGAAAAATATTTAATTGTAATATGGTTCGACGAGTCCAAGTGGCTTCTTCGGCCTGCTCTATTGTTGCCATGACATTGTTAAATTTAACTGGTCCTAATCCTGCATTTAGACTCGAGTAGCCATAAACATAGATCAAGGTTTCATTATGATCATGCTTGATTCCACTTATCGGTAAAATCCAATAGCGTGCAACATTCCAACTTTTAGAGACCGGTTCTTGAAGATTTTTATTGGTCCACAGCAAGTCGCCATTCAGAAAGACTGAACCCGTATTAATAATGTAATCAACATATAGTGCGATGGGTTCTGCCAAACGCGCATTATTTTTACAGTACCAAGACCAGTCTAATTTATACCAAGCACCACCTTGATAACCCTCCCAGTCTTTATCTTCTTTCCAACGGTCAGGTAATTGCGTGGTTTTCCATCCAGTTCTGGGTAATTCTTGATTGGATGGTGTCTTCACCCGTGAAATGCTATTCACAGTTACATTACATTGATCATTTACAGGGAAAACTTGCTCTGCATGACTCAAGCTCCCCCATACTAAACAGAGGATAAATAAGAAAAAATATCCTCCTTTACGCATTATAGAATACCCATAGATCTTGCTGTACTCACGGCTTTGGTTCGTTTCGTTACGGCTAATTTTCGGTAAATATGTTTAATATGGCTTTCTACGGTATAGCGTGATACAAAAAGCTGTTCAGCAATCTCACGATTACTCAAACCTTGAGCAACCAAACATAAAATTTCTTTTTCACGACTGGTCAGCAGGTTTAAATCTGCTTCATCGGCGACTGTTTGTTCTGGACTTGGTGCTTCAGCTTCGGATATTTGTTTTAGGATTTCTCGTGCAATAAATGGGTCAATCGGCGCCCCACCACGTAAAATACTCCGAATAGATAAAAGTACTTCAGCATCATCACGTTCTTTTAATACATAGCCTGTTGCACCTGCTTTAATCGCAGCAAATAAGCTTTCTTGTGTACTCCATGCAGAGACAACCAAGATCATAGTATTACTTTCGAGGGAACGTATTTTTTCAATAATTTCGATACCACTGCCATCAGGCAAACCTAAGTCAACTAAGGCTAATGATATCGGTTGTGTCTCTACGGCTTGAATAGATTCTTTAACATTTTTGGTGAAGATAAGCTCTTCACGCTTATAACCCAGCTCCGTCAAAATTTGACGTAAACGTAATTGAATAATTTCCTCATCTTCAACGACAAGCACCGGTACGGGTAGTATGACTTCTTGTGGTGACATGATTTACTTCCCCCGAAAAAATGAAATGTCTTTTACATTAATGAGTTTAATCCTTTTAGGATATCCCTATAATTAAGTAAATTTCTTATTTTTAATAATTTATTCTAATTCAATTGATGCAGCTATGATGCATTTTTCTTCTAATTTTAGACCCATTTATCATTACAATATGTGTATAGCCATCTGTCTGACTATACACTGCACTTAGCTTAAACTTGAGTAAGATTAGCTCAAATATTGCTTTTTCAGATATTGCACAATTTTTTCAGATTCGAAAAGTTCAACACCAGTATTGGGATCTTTCAAATATGGCACTTGAATATTGTTCCCCATGATTTTTAACACTTGTTCACGCTTACCACCTTTCAGGGGTACATATTTACCAGGTTTTAAGCGCATTACCGCTAATCCCTGATCTTGCCAACGTTCCTTAGCCACATTATGAAAGGTATATGCCAATTCCATTTCAGACAATGCGCTACGTACGATGCGTGTATATGGACTCGCTTCAAAACCCCATAGTTCTAAGAGTTGACATGGAGCATCACGATGAATGACTTTACGGTGCACCCACACGCCTTGAGCCCCATTAATTAAGGTTCCAACATAGGCAACATACGGAATTTTAGGATAATTGGCATACTTCTTAGGAGTCTGACCTGTTTTGCCATAATGTTTAAATAGATGATGAATTATTTGCTGAGATTCGTACAAACGATCCCCAGTATTGTCATCCACCAAGAAAGGGAATTGCTGTTTTCCACCTAATTTCTGTACCTCTAAACGGTACTTTTTAGCCCCTTTGGGACATGGGTAAACCTCATAATCCAAATTAAGTGTGGTCAAAACTTCACGCACACGACGACAATAGGGAGACCCTTCAAATTCGTACAGTTTAAGGGCTTTTTCAGGTTGTTTCGGATAAGGCGTCCCATTTGTACCACGTCCGCCCTCTGCTACGCCTGAGAGCAACGCTTGCGCCACTTTTAATTGATGCAACAACATACTTTTTTTCCTTTCTTTTTTTATTTCGTATTTTTATACATCAGCCGAGAGTCCTCAGCTGATGTTTGTATTTTCTTTTTCACATTTATATCGTCATGTATGAGCAAGAATTACGCTTTCATTCCACGACTAAAAATTCAAGTACGCTTATAAAGCAACCAATTGCTCTTTTGAAACAACGATGCCGTTATTGTCAGCATAAATAAAATCACCAGACTGAATGTTTACACCACCAAAACTTAATGGAATATCTGTTTCACCCACGCCTTTGCGGTTACTTTTTTGTGGAATCGCAGCCAAAGCATGCACACCTAAATCAAGTTCTGCAATCGCATCAACATCACGCACGCAGCCATAAATAATGACACCATTCCAATGATTGTTGACTGCAGATTCAGCAATCATATCACCCATCAAGGCACAGCGCATCGAAGCGCCACCATCCACAACCAATACTTTACCCGTACCATCGGTTGCCAATAATTCTTTAACACGAGAGTTATCTTCAAAACATTTGACCGTCACCACCTGACCGCCAAAACTTTTTCGTGCACCATAACTTTGAAAGAATTTACCATCCAAAGACGGGATCACCACTTGTAATTCTTTGTCTGGATGATCATCAAGTAAATCACAAGTGACGAATGGAACTGTAGACACGGTATTTCCCTCATTTAATTGTTAGTATGCGTAAATTATCATAAATCTCGAACTTTTCAGTCTGAGTTTGTGCCGCCTCGACCATAGTATGAGCCACTTGCTGTGCTGTCACTGGCTTAAATTTGAAACGATCAGGTACAAAATGCGAAAAGCGCATATAAAGTTTCTGTGTCGCATCTTCTAAACGTCGAGATTCATGACGTTCACCAAGTAACAGCGAAGGTTTTAATATCGAAAGTTGATTTAACTTTAAGGTTTTTAAATAATATTCCAATTCCCCTTTGACTCGATTATAAAAAAATGCGGAATTGGCGTCAGCGCCCATAGCACTGACAATGATCAATTGTGTATCTGTATATTCTAATAATTCAGCAAAATGCGCATTGATGCTAAAATCAATTTGATAAAAATGATCTTTAGACCCTGCTTTTTTAATGGTCGAGCCTAAACAACTAAAGGCATGACTATAATCTCTCACATCATCCTGAGTCAGAGAAAGAAAGTCACTGATCACCATTTGTTGAACTTTTGCCAGTCCATTCAGTTCATGGTCACGCTGACGTACCACAGCCGTAATATTCTTACATCTTGCATTTTGACTGAGCTGACGAACCAATTCCCGCCCGACCAATCCTGTTGCTCCGATGACAATCGCATTCTCTATACTTTTAGTCATTTTTCATACAATCTCAATCACTTTAGACTAATCTAACGTTTTCTTTAAAATTTTTCTGCATCTAAAATGTTGTCAAAGCATGTCAAGACTTGACTTAAGCGCTTAGTTTAATCACAATATGGCACTTGTTTACGGGCTGGTGATAGTTCTTCTGATGTTGGTTTTCAGATGTAATTTCAGCCCGCCCAGACCAATCTATTTCAAGGAGTGCACGAGTGGCAAACTCTGCTCAAGCAAAAAAACGTGCTCGTCAAAACGTTAAAGCACGTCAACACAACGCAAGCTTACGTTCTATGGTTCGTACTTATCTTAAACGCACAGTAGCTGCTATTGCTGCTGGTGATTATGCTGTCGCTACAGAAGCTTACAAAAAAGCTGTTCCTGTAATTGACCGTATGGCTGATAAAGGCATCATCCATAAAAACAAAGCTGCTCGTCATAAGAGCCGTTTAAATGCACAAGTTAAAGCTTTAGCTAACTAATTTGTTGCGATAAAAAAAGCCCTTTTTAGGGCTTTTTTTGTACCTATAGGTTTTTAAAAGCAAAAAAATAAGGTCCTCGATGGACCTTATTTTCTATTTACAGATTATTTATTAATCAGTTTCATATTCGTCGCTGATAAATATGTCCATAATAAGTTTTGGCTTGCTGTCAAATTTGTCCAACGTTGATTGCCACCATTGGTACAGCTATATCGAATTAAATCCGCACGGTTATTTTGCAAACGTCCCGTATTTAAATCCATACATTGACCACTTTGACGAATCGTTGTAGTCGCAGGGTCCATGGTCCAAATTTGGTTGGTTTGGTTTAACACGCAACGTTCTAGCGTCACTTTAGCTGAACCACCGTTGCCTGTAATACATTGATCTGGATTTGACTTACTGTGTATACGACCAATGGCATCATATACCCACTGTTCAGTATCATCCGCCGTACAACCGCTTGGGCCACTGATGTATAAATTTAATGTTCCATCAGTTAAGGTTTCAGATTTCAAACAGTTGTTACCATTTTTGATCAATGTTGCCTGCTCAAACATACCTTCTTGAGTGACTGAAAGCTTTTTCATAAATGCTTCGAGCGCGCTTTGCGCCTCGGGTACTTGATTGGTTAGGTCTTGTGCATACACATTCATCCAACGATTTAGTCGGTATGCTGTGTTTTGTTGCGACTCATAACGGGTTAATTGCTGACGCGCCACACTATTCATCAATGACTTGTCATTTTTATATGACTCATACAGCATTTTTTCAGTTGGATTAAGAGCAACAACAGCATTTGCAGCTTGCGCTTCCAAAGCACTTTCTAATTGAGGAAGTTCGATAGCACGCAAAGCACTATAACCATGCTGACGTCCAATTTTGACGGCCGGCTTGATCGCTGTGCTGTAAACTGGAATATCAATATTTGCTAATAATTTGGCTTCTTCACCTGCTTTTTTACAATATAAATTGACCTTCTGTGGTTGATCTGCCAAAGCTAAATTGACATGCAGTTTATTGGCATTACTACCTAGTCGTACAGCTGCTAAAGCAATATTGTTGACTTTATTCGTGTATTGCACATTCAACCAACATGCCGCTTGATCCAAAGCGGTATTGGCAGCATTTAAGTCATACACATTACCCCAGTTTGAACGTGCCGCAGGATACAACAAACCAACTTGATTGACTGGATCATAGCCCCCTAAAATGGTAATTACGGGCTGACCAAAGCCCCGTGGTCGTGGATAATTTTGATCTGCGTTATACCAAACCGGAGCCGTAGAATTTGGCATCTTCGGTTGAGCGACTTCCATTTCACGAGTGGTTTTATTCCACTTTTTGTAGCCGGTAGGTGATGTTTCATCCCAGACATAACGGTCAAAGTGCGGTTGAATTTTCAGGAATGTGCTGTAACCCGTATAGTGTGTGTAGCGTGATACATTACTATCAGGATACCCGCCGGACATGGCATCTTTTCCGTACGGGAACAAATTTTTAAAATTTGGGATACCATTCGCTCCATCCCACTTCCATGTCGCCGTCCATGATAGATTTCCGCGCATTATATTGCGATTGGCAATATAACCCCATCCACTGTCCGCATGATGTGCAGCCCAAAATAGATTGTCACCTACCTGACCAGGGTAATGTCCTAAACCATAGTGATGGCCAATTTCATGGCTAAATTCATTCCCTACAGAATCATAAAGCGTGAGCATGCCATTACCACCACTCAGTCCATGAGTATGCACACCATTGGCATAGTTCCCCTTCGTATGATGGACAACTACTGTTTGGGTTAATTGTGGCTGACTTTGATTGGCCATAGATGCACTGGTAATACCCCAGTTAGCAAGGTTTATACCAACACTAAAGGTTGATTTACCGACATCCTCACGCATGTCTCCTGCATAAACACCACCATCTCCGGCACTTTTACTGTCATAAATAACACCTGAGGAAACCATTGCACGTGTTAACTGCATATCATCATATTGTGCAACGGTCATTTCTGCTGCAGGAATGGTTTGGAAATAATCGGTACCCGCTTTTTCAGGCTCAAGCAGCATATAGTGACCGGTAGAATTTGGCTTATCTGCCAACATACCAACACGGATATTATTTAAAACCAATTCACCTGGTGCAGCAAAATCGATTTTATCCTCAGCCAATTCACCGCTGACTTTATTTGCGTCAATAAATTTTAATCTTAGACCGGGTTTAACTTCATCCCAATTGAGCTTCGTGGTCCACGCGCGTTTACTGTACCAAACATCTGGACGACCTCTTTGCCCACTCTGGTCTGAAACAGGCATTTGCGTCGGATCATCCAATGTCGCGGTACGAATTAAGCGATTGTTTTGATAGATTTCTACTTTGAGTTGCTTGATGTTTTGCATATCAAGTGTTGGCGTCACGATAAGCAGCGCTTCTTTTTCACTGGTTAACCGTGGCATTTTCTTGGCTTCGTTCGCATTCGGATCGACGACATGACTTTGACCAAATTGAACTTGCGCTGAAAAGTTGCCGACTAAATCATTTCGTATTTCACGAACAGCATCATTTGCATCGTAGTCATAAAAGCCAATACTGGTATCATCGACTATGTCTTGGGTCGGTTCTGGATAACTGGCAGTTGATGCAGAGCCACCTGAACTATTACCACCGCCTCCACCACCACAAGCAACTAACATTAATAACACAATACAAATTGATAATTTGTTATATGAAAAATCTATCACACTTTTCACTACTATTCCCCAATTAGCCACAATAAAATCCAATAAAGAGACTTACATAAAATATATAAATCAATAATTTATAACAAAGTTAATGCTATTTTCTTTTTTTTAATCATTCAATTGCCGTGTTTTGTCACTTATTAACAATTCAAATAAAATCTAAATATTTTGTATTGGTAGAATCATTATTAATGTGACAGGTATTTCACTTTTCAACTAAAATTAAGATGTAGACCTGTTAATACAATCGTATATTCCCGACAGAAATTGTCAGGATATTTTTAGAAACTTTGTAAATAAAAATTTTAAGAAATGGCTTAATCCCATATATTTTTTATGGTATTTTAATTTTCATCCTAGGCAGCCATTGCTGTACAAATGAAAAGAGGGATAAAAATGTCGATTAACCAATTTTTGCCATCATTAGAAAAATTTGCAGAAGCAGAAAATCAATATATTGAATATTTTACAACTAAAGGTGAAAAAGACATTTTAGGTAAAGTCATTTCAAATATGAAATCGACCGCTGAGATTCAAGCCTCTCAAGGTGTAGACTCATGGTTAGCATATGGCGTGTACTTACCAGCTGTAGAACGTATCTTTGCACTGCATCAAGGGGAAACAGAAGCTGAATTTTTTGAACGCACACAATATCCAGCTGAACTCGTGCAAGCGTATAGCATTAAAGATCATGACATTGCGACTTTGATTGCCGCTGACAAATATAGTCGAATCCACCAACAACATCTCCCTGTCAATACTAGCCGCTGGCCTTATAGTGACGACGGTTCAAGTATTGATTTAAATCAATACCCTGCACGAATTAAAGCCAATATTTAATCTTTTATTTAATGAAATACTGAAACAGATAAAAAAGGCATCCGCACATGGATGCCTTTTATAATTTTTTTATTATTAGCAAAATTTCTTAAAGTTGCTGTTCAGCTTGCTGAAATTCACGAATATTTAATTCATTTAGTTCACCACGCCAAATCCATTTCAGTTTTGACTCAAGGAATACATCTCCTTCAAACCAAACAAATAAACCTTCCATCATTTTAGGCCAATCTTCGCGTGTCACGATATTTTTACCTGAAATAATGGCAAGAATTGCAGCCAAAATCGTGTCATGACTCACCGCTAGACTCAGACCATAATCATTGGTTGGATGAGTGTTGTAAATCAACTCCAAAACATCTACCACCCCATGAATGGGCTGTTTCATACCCGGCAAAGCATTATTCACAAAACTATTGATAAAGCCCAAGGCACCTTGCTTTTGAAAATATGGTCCTGCTTTTTTAATATCCAGCACAAAACTTCCCGGCTCGACCAATAATCCTTGTTCAATGATCTCGATATGGTGGGTATTTGGCTCAATCGTGACGTTATCTGCACCTTGAATCATCAATGCTGCCGTATCCACACAGCGCTGAATTGGACTAGAAATACAGTGTTGAATAACACGATCGGTATTTTCAACCAAATAGCTACCCCACGCTTCGGCTAAATCTCGTCCTTGATGGGTCAGTTGTAAGTCATAACCGGCCAAACCCTGTCCTTGTACAACTTCACGAATGGAATGACGTGTAAACAATGTTACAGGCGTCTTTTCATCCGGCAATAAGTCTATTGCTTTCAGCATACTAGGAGGGAGCAAATCTAGGGCCATAATTGACAGTTCTTATATGCAGGAGATTTAACGGAGTGTGCAGACACTATAGCATGAACCCGATTTAGCTCAAGTTTTGTCAGGCATGTTTGCCAAAGCATTTAAGGCCAATTCTTTCATTTCGGCATTTTTAAATGCAATAAATCCACCATTTAATAAAGTCTTGCGCTGGTTATATAAAAAAGCGCGACCTTTAAAATCAACCAAACCACCACCAATACGCTCGATTAAACATTGTCCAGCGCTCGTATCCCATTCACAAGTCGGATGAAAACGCGGGTAAATATCCACTCGATCTTCTAACATCATACAAAACTTATATGCACTACCAGCATGGTATGCCTGATAAGGACTAAGTTTTTCTAAAGCGTCTAAATAATCCGTATAAATCGGCTTATTTTTAGCACTTTGACTCAAGCCAACGTGTACGACATTCTCTACAGAGGTTTGAACATATTCATACCATGTGGTTGACTGGCTATCATATTTCAATGGAAATCCTGCAAAAGGACAA
Organism: Acinetobacter sp. P37; assembly: GCF_057480965.1. Classification (NCBI taxonomy): domain Bacteria; kingdom Pseudomonadati; phylum Pseudomonadota; class Gammaproteobacteria; order Moraxellales; family Moraxellaceae; genus Acinetobacter; species Acinetobacter sp. P37. The sequence goes on from NZ_JBLIYY010000001.1 coordinate 91,279, forward strand.
ATATATACACTATATTCCCCCGGAATTGCCAATATGGCAAAGGTAGTATTAGCACCCTCAACCAAACTCAGATTAATGGTAAATTCAGGTCTTTTATGTAAAAACTCTTTGGTACCATCTAAAGGATCAAGCAGCCAAAATTTTTGCCATTGCATACGTTCAAACTTGTCACCTTCTTCTGACAATACAGGCAAGTTAGAAACTTTGGATAATGCTTGAGTAATATAGCTATTTGCACGATAGTCAGCTTGCGTTACAGGTGAATCATCACTTTTATGTTCCACATCAAAATCCGCACCTGAGCAATAACGCTGATATTCTTCTCGCAAAATTTCGCAAGCTTGTGTCACAATGGGAACCAACTGTAAAATCAGTGGGTCTTGCGGTGCTGTTGTTGTTTTAAACATAGAATACCTTTATATGCCAAATTACTCAGAAAAGCCGACGATCATTTTCGATATGGACGGATATCTCAATAAACCATTAATTTAAAATATTTATTTATAAAAAATACTCTAAAATAAGTTTTTATGTACACAATCTTGTACACATTTAATTATCTGCTCTGATTAAGTATAAGCAAAAAGAACTAATTTAATACTTTGAAATTATATAATCTAAGTATTACTAATGAAGTGGTAGCAACACATGATCGATATGAAAAAAAATAAAAAGTACCTCTCTTATGTAAAACAAGAAGAGGATCTTGATTACTGGGAATTGTCAGAAGTGAATTTTGTAGATCATTCAGGTTGGTGCTGGACCAATGATTATGAGAAAGCCAAATATTTTATGAGCGTTAGAGATGCTAATATTTTTTTGGCGAAAAAGAAGGGTGAATTTTGGGAAGGTGTGGAGATAGTTAGTGAGTAATTTAAAGAAGCCCTCATCGAGGGCTTTTCTTTTAATTATCTTGTGCAGCATACTTCAAGTTATCTGCTACCCGATTCGTCCAACCTTTGCCGTAGGTAGGCCATTTACTAAGTGAAGTGTAGAACTTCAAACGTTCAGCAGTCAATGATAGCAATACATCATTAAGATCTAATGCATTCACCGCTTCAATTGTTTTCGGGCCAATAATACCGTCAGCGGTGACGCCAGCTACTTGCTGTAATTCAATGATTGCTCTGTTCTTCCCTGCATTAATTGCGAAATCCCAAAGCTGAAAAGTAATAGCAGAATGCAGGCCATGACCTCCCAGCTTGTCCCACCAATCCTTTTTATAAATCTGCTTTGCTTGAGCTAGACTTAAATTTTTAATATCAAGGTTTGGATATGTATTTGCAGCTAAACCGAACTTAGTTCCTTTCAGTGTACCAACACCCACTTTGCCGCCTGTCCAGTTACCCGGATCTCGTTTATCTGTGCTATATCCACCTTCGTGCCCGACCAGACGATGAAATGCTTCGTCAAATGAAATTGAATCTGCAAGGATGCTGGCAAAGCCTAATAATGTTGGCTCGGGGTGCAATTCAGGTTGATATTTCTTTTTGCCGAAATAACTCAAAATTGGCAAGACAACTGATAGAAGTACGGTGTGGTATTCGGCTGGTATCACTTGCGTATCCATGCCTTGTTGTAAAACTGTAGGTAGCAAACCCAATATAATAGCCCCCCATAACGGCCACTTTACTGATAAATATTTCAATGGATTATCTGATATTAATTTCATTTGTTGTCCTCTCGATGACTCTGCATAACTGCTACGTCTTGCTTTAGCTGATTAATTGAATTGATCGTCCATGCACCGCCTGAAATCGCTACACCAAGAACAAACCCCATCCCCCAACGCAACATTGAAATAGCGCCTTGATGGATATGATTCTGCTGTTCAAGCGCTTCTACTTTGACGCGCTGCTGTTCAAGTGCTTGGTGGTAACTTTTATTAAGCGTGTTTGTTTCAATCAGCTGCTCTGATACTTTCTGTAGCTTTTCAGCTACTTCATTTAATTTTTTCCACAATGCAGTACTTGGTTCATTCACTGCTGCTCCCCTGATTTTTTGACATTAAAAAAGCCCTAGGCTTATTAGGCGCTAGGGCTTGTGGTGGTTTGTTGTGTAACTAAAAAACATTCCACTTTTAATCTTTAATCTATAAAATCAGGCAGATTTTATAGAAAAACACAATATATTATGAGTTCAAACTTTAGATACGATATAAACGGCCTTAGAGCTTACGCCGTAGCCTTTGTTGTTCTTTTCCATTTTAATATTTTTGGTTTCAGCGGTGGTTTTGTCGGCGTTGATATATTTTTTGTCATCTCTGGTTTATTGATGACCAAAATTATTGTAAAAGGTTTAGAAAAGGATTCTTTCAATTTTATTAAATTTTACTTATCAAGAGCTAATAGAATCATTCCTGCACTTGCAGTATTAATTACTATTATTGGAGTAATTGGCTGGTTTACTTTATTGCCTCAAGAGTTTAAAGATTACTCTCAACACTCTATAGCTAGTCTAAGCTTTTTATCTAATATTCAATATTTTAGAGAATCTGGATATTTTGATGCCGTATCTCATGAAAAGTTACTCTTACACACATGGTCATTATCGGTTGAATGGCAGTTCTATATAATTTTACCTATATTCTTGTTTATAACTGGAAAGTTGGTAAAGAACTTAAATAGTTTAAAAATTGTATATTTAATTGGTTTTCTATCGTCCTTATTACTATCAATTTATTTCACAAAAAACTACGCTTCAGCTTCATTTTATCTACTTCCCACACGTGCATGGGAAATGATGGCAGGCGGCTTGATTTTTCTTTACTTTGATAAGATACAACTCAAAAACCATACTAAAAATGTATTAGAAAAAACGGGATTTATCTTAATCTTTTTATCATTATTTTTATTCACTGGGAAAACTTTATGGCCTAGTTACAATGCACTTGTTCCCGTTATTGGCACTTTTTTAATACTATTAGCAAATAATAATTCTTTCTTTACGAATAATAAAGCTGCTCAGTTTCTAGGTAATACGTCGTATTCTATCTACTTATGGCACTGGCCAATAGTTTTTTACTTAGCTTATTTTGAAAAATCTAGCAGTATATTTTTCAGCTGCTGTGCAATAATTTTATCAGTAGTTCTCGGGTGGATATCATATAAATTCATTGAAAATCCTACTCGTAAATATTTATCAAATCTTTCAATTTTTAAAAATTGTGCTGCAACTTTAATATATATATTTATTCCGATAGCATTACTTAGCTTTATATATGTAAATAATGGCTTACCAAATAGATTAAGTGAAGATGTAAAACAAACCACTACAAAGAATGCGGAACGTAACCCAAGATTTAATGAATGCCAACCTTCCTCTGGATCAAATCTTCCAGAATGTCACTATGGTAAAGGTGAAATTAAACTATTGGTTATTGGTGACAGTCATGCTGAAGCTATGATGCAAGCTGTGCAAAGCTCATTGCCTGTGGAAAGTGCAGCCTTAGACTGGACATATTCTGGCTGCCCTACTGTTAAGAATATTAAGAAAATTAATAGCCCTGATTTCAAATGCGATGAAGCTATTTCATACTACTTAAAAAAATCAGTTAGCAGTTATCCCAATGCAAAAGTGTTAATCATTAATCGAACAAATGTTTTATTTCATGGCGCAGCAGATGGAGACCCTACTATTGATAAACCTATTCGGTATATTTCTAAACCATCAGAAAGCTATGATCAAAATTACCATCAAACAATGAAAGCTGCTCATATTGAAACACTATGTGAATTTGCTAAAAATCATGAAGTATATGTTACTAGACCTGTTCCAGAATTCCCTGTAAATGTTCCTAAAGTTTTAGGGCATAGATTAATCCTTAATAATAAAGAGAAAATTACAATTTCTAAAGATGATTACATGAGCAGAAGTAAGCTTACTTTTGAAGCGCAGGATGAGGCTAATAAAAAATGTGGTGTACACATCTTGGATACAACAAAATACTTCTGTGATGAAGAAAAATGTTATTCAGATAAAAAGGGAATACCACTTTATTTTGATGACGATCATTTAAGCGTTTATGGTGCTGAACAGCTAATTCCTTTGTTTAAAGAAGTTTTTAAATAAACTCTATGTTGTACATCCCTTAGCGGGATGTACAACATAGAATGGCTAGGGTTCGGTACTCTCTTGATCATCAATATTAGTAGATGATTCATTTAACCGGATATCAATCCAGCGACCTGCAGTAATATCCACAGGATTTTCCAAATCAGCGACAATAGAAGCGGTTTCAAGATCAAACTTTTTCTTATAAGTTTTTACTGAAATATCACCATTTTCTAAAGTTTCATAGACCACTGAAAATAGGACATTACCATTTGCATCTTTAGGTGTTTCGATATACCAGCCCTCTTGAGCAAAACCGCTCGATCCTTTGATGAGATAGTTGCCAACATCTAGTTTTTCAAAAGAAATATTCTGCTGCTGTGCTTCATCGTTGTGTTCGATCTTGTTTGCATATAACTGAATAATTGGTGATGCAGATTTAATAAATCCGTTACCATCTGTCGCTGTGTTCCCTTTGTGCAGAACTTCATGCATCGCCCAAGCACCAGATGCCACGGTGTTATGTGTAAATCGCAGATACGCTCTTCTTTCTAGTGGCGCTAATAGAATCTGAGCAATTGCCGAAGCTCCACGCGACATGGACAAGCCAACTGAATATTTTGGAAGTAAAGCCGTTGTAGCTGCATTTTCAGAGCGTACAAAACAATTAATATCTGGTGTTAGGGCTGTTTCATCAGCGATAGAGAAAACATTTGTTGTGCTATTTCCTCCCAGTCCAAAATCTCCAACTTTTGTAACTCTGCCTGCTGTTACATCTTGATGTGTTGTGGTTATAGTTAAACCTAAATTTGTCCGTGCTATTGCTGCTGTGGTTGCACCAGTTCCACCTTTAGTAACAGGTAAAGCTGCAGGTAGATTTGCATTGCCTGTACCCGTTCCACCTAAAAATGCATAAATTTCATCGTCATTTGCTTGTAGTTTGGCCGAACCTGTTCGGAACGTATCACCGCCTGCACCAGTAGGTGCTGTGCCTTGATTAATTGTTTGCTTAGCCATATTTTTCTCACAAAAAAACCCCAACATGTGAGGCGTGAAATTGATTTAAATCAAAGGTAAAAGACTTGGGTGAATGTTGTTGAGATTCGCCACACTAATCCACCCACTTTAGAGATTTGGTATTCGCCAGCTTTTACTCGGACTTCACCATCTAGTAGTGAGTCCCACAAGAAAGAATCAGCGCCTTTATGCGCCTCAAAAAAGGCTTTAATTTCTAAAATTTCGTCCTTTTTTGCCGTACGCTGATAGGGCCATTGCCCAAATCTATTGTTAATACCAACAGAGATGTTTTGCTCATAACCATCCCCAAATTTGCTTGAAAGCGTATTGAATGATGAAGTTTGAGCATTACCCTCTAAGTCTTGGCACCATGTGAATTTTTGGTTGCTCATATATTGCGTCCAATAAAAAAACCACCCGAAGGTGGTTTAACTTTTAATATTACTAGCTACTCTTCATCAGAAACATTCATGGCTGCATATTGAAAAGCATCAGAAAACTGTTGGGAGAATTTTTCAGCAAGTTCAGGACTAAGAGCTTTTCTAAAAACAAACTCTTAATCCTTCATAAATTCTTGAAATTCCACTAAATCAATAACACCCTTCTGAACTAGAAATTTAATAATGCTGTAATTCACAGCATTTTGAATTACAAAATTACCCTGTATATCGTCTATTAAGTCGCTCACTATCGGCCTCTTACAAAATTATAAATTAATCCACCTTGGCGCATTTCCTTTCTAGTGAAGGTTTCCATCATATTCTGAAAACCTTGAGCAAGTTGCTTTTGTCCTTGCGTATCTACTTTAGCCGATCCATCTGTATTTACAATAATCGTTTGGGATACTTTTACATCACCACCTGAAACATTATTTTCTTGCTCAATCGCATCTACAGTTCCCATGCCTACACGGTAAGTGTCTTTAGGGTTTACTAGGCCGCCGTCTGAATATTGGTTTGGAAGCTTTCCAGTAGCGTTCATATAATTCAGAGCATCCAGGCCTAAACTTTTAACCGCCGCTGTTTTAAACATAAACTCGCCATTAGATGCCATGATAGGAATCTCATCACTCGTTCCTGTCCCTTTTCCTGTAATATGTCCGCCAGTTGCAAAGCCTGCGATGGTTTGGGCTGCAATCATTCCAACATTTGCCATACCCATACCCAACGTAACGCTTGCCGCTGTTTGCTTACTTATAGGGTCAAATGTCCACGGGCTTGCAAGAACTTGGTTATATGCTTGAAAAGCATTGATAGTTGCTGAAGTTATCGCAAAAGCTTGTTGAGCCAAAAACATACCCTTGTAAACACTAGACTGCTCCCCAACCGAATCTTTAATAAGTGAGGTCATACTAGACCAAGTTGAAGATGTTGCAGATAAGAGCATACTCATTGAGTTTAGTGATAAATCCTGTTTATCTCGCTCATACTGACGCATTGACTCCAAAGACTGCGACTCATACTCCTTTTGCTTAATAAGGCCATTTTCGTACATGTCGTTGATGGCTTGTTGTCTATAAATAAAGTCCCTGTCAGCACTCACATCTTCACCAATAGCAGTCTTGTAGTTAAGTGTTGTATTGATTAAAACATCACCCTCCTCCTGCTTTTGATTGAATTGAGATGCAGATAACCTGCGGGCCTTTTCTCCATCAGAAATATTCGCAGTCTTGATGATTTCCTCTCGCTCCAGCTCATAACGCTTTCTAATAGCATCCATTTCTGGATACATCGCCTGTTCAGCCTGAAAAATCCGCTGCTCTTTGGCAAGTTTGATGAGGCCGAGTTCGTGTTGGTATTGATTTTCGAGCGCATTAATAGCGATCTCTTTATTTTTCTCGGTTATTTCCGAATTCTGATGAAGTTGTAAGTTTTTTATATCATAAGAGTATTTAAGCTTTTGCTCTTCACTCATTTGAAATTCATTAATTTCAAATTGTAGCTGAGATAAATAAATTTGCTTTTCATAATATGCGCGCTTATTTGCTGCCTCCAAGAATGGTTCCGGATTGGCAAAATTCGCCTTGCGAATTTCATTTATTTCTTTGGATAGACTTAGTTCAATCTGCTTCTCTCTATCAGCATAAGCATAAATGTATTGCTCTCTTAGATTGCGTTGTTCTTCATCTGCGCGATCTGCTTCTTTTGCATCCTTCCGATGTTGTGACAAAGCTGCACTCGCTGCTTTAGCCGATCCTCTCTTAGCATTGGTAATTGCATCCTCAGAGGCTTGTAGTTTTTTATTTGCAGCAATATTCATGTCAATAATCTGAATATCTTTTGCTGAAACCTTCCCTCCATTTTCAAAGGCTGCTTGTGATGCCATTTTTGCACGCTCAATATTCCAACCTTTAGCAATTAGCTTGTTGGTCATAATGGTCTGTGCGGCACCCTTCTGTAGGTTTGAAATGTACTTGGACTGTGCATCTGCTGCTGCGTTCGCTGCATCAGCATTGTTATACATAGCGTTGGTATTATCGTTTACTTTACCAACGGCATTAGATGCAGCATTACCAGATAAAGTAACCTGCTGACCTAAAGTTTTTTGAGCATCTGCATTTTGCTGTGCTTTAACCCTAGCCTCCTCGTAACTCTTAATTAAATCCAAACCTTGGGATTTTTGCTCAGGTGTTAATAGTTTTAGTTTGTTTAATCTCTCGATAGCATCAGCTTGTGACATCAATCCTTTGTGCACCTGATCTGAGATTTCACGGACCTCTTTATTGCCAGCATTCGCATTTTTAACTGTGCGAATAAAGCCATTAAACGACAAGTTCAACTTATTCAATTTGTCGTTCTGGTCTTCAAATGATGCTGCCAAATCATCTTTAGCAACATCAAGCTGAACACCTTTTAGAGCCAAAAGTTCTTCCTTGGTCTTCTCAGCTACCTTGCCTTGTTCTTCAAGTTTTGCATTTGCTTCTGCTGTGCGTTTTTGAAGATACATGTATCCTGCAGTTAATGCAGCCACACCGATTGTGATTGCACCAATTGGGCCGCCAACCAAACCAAGCAACATAGCTCCGCGTGAACGGCTAGCATTTAGTGCATTTTCAGCAGCAGTTTGAGTGACTACGGCTGCTGTGCTCTGCTTAATGGCGATGTTGTGTGCAATTTCCGCTTGAGTCAATCGCATGGTTGCCGCTGCACGTGCTTAGCGCGTTGTGGCACTATTAAGCTCCTGACGAGCTAGATTGATCTCAGTAAGTGCTAATGCTGCTACTTGACGAGTACGTTGCACCTCCACCGCAGCCAATTGAATCTGAGATTGCAGGGCTGCTGTATCTGCTGCGCGACGTTCCAGAGTAGCAGAGATTGTTCCGCGAATAGCCACTGCTTGAGCAAGAATGGTTTTGGTAAGTAATGCCGCACCACCAACCATGGCAATGCCTGCGATAGCATCAAGGTTATTCGCCAGCAATTGAATTCCATTAGCTAGAGTGGTTGCAGCACCCGAAGCTTTACCAGCTTCACCTGTAAATTTAGTGACTTCATTGCTTAGCAGCTGAAGCGACTGACCTATTGTCACATCGGTTTTTGCAAATAATTCATCTACTGATTCTTTTGATTTTGCTAAGGCATCAACGAGAACTTCACCAGTAATTTTACCTTCAGCAGCCACAGAGCGGAGTTGCCCGACTGTAATACCCATACCCTGAGCAATTGCTTTGGCTAAAGCTGGCGTTTGTTCAAGAATCGAGTTGAGTTCTTCACCACGCAATGTACCAGAGGCCAACGCTTGACCAAATTGAGTTAATGCTGCTTCAGCTGCTTGAGTGCTTGCACCTGAAATTGCAACAGCTTTCGAAACTGTTTCTGTTAATTCGGCTGTTTTAGCCATATCAATTTTTAGTGTTTTCGCATTATCACTAAAGCGCTGATATACCTGAATCACAGAATCCCATGATTGGTAGGACTTTTGAGCAATAACGAAAGTATCACTCATTGCTAGATTTAATTGCTCTTGTGACTCTGTAACTAGTTTCAACCTATTTTGCATGCCAGTATAGGCATCCATTTTTGCTACTGCCGCACCAACAGTTAGTAGTCCTGCCATGTGCCCAGCAAGTTGACGGGTAGCTACAGACACACTATCCATAGAGCGCGACGCGTGTGTGCCGTTTCTATCAATATTTTCAAGCTCTCTACCAATGGCTTGTGCGTTGCGTAAAGCATTGCGGGAGTCAATCTCAATCACTAAACGGCTTAGTTGTGTGGTCATTTTGCTTTCCTGCAGGCAATAAAAAACCCCGCATAAAGCGAGGTTAGTTTGATTATATTGACTAGAGCTTTTTGTACTCTTCTAGCATCTCATTGTATTTTTCAGTAAATCCAGTTAAGTCGGTTTCACCATCTTGATTATATTCATAAGGCCATTCTTTATATCGCGTGTAAGCAACTTTCCCTTTTTTCATTTGCTCAATAACTTTTTGCGGAGTGTTGCTCGATCCTTCATAGCCATAAATTGGAGCAATGTTATCAATTTTTATGACGCTCTGAGTGCGTGGAAAGTGATTTCGACCAATATAAACACTATGTCGTCCGCCATGTATTCCCACTAATAGTGCATTATATGGCTTACTTAACGTACAAGATTTAGTACCACTAAACCTATCTTTTGTGCAATTTAAATTCCAGTCTTCAGGTTTTGGTTTTGTTGTGTATGTATTCTTATCCACAACAAAGTTTCTATATTCTGCATCAGGGTTTTCCATTGAGCTTAAGATGGAATTTCCATCCCGGTCTTTTAGTGTGTAAAGGTCGTTAGCAAATGCGCTAGAGCCGCCCAGACTTAATAGCAATATAACAACCGATTTCATACCCACCCCAAATATATAATTTAGAACAAGATACTAATTTATGTACAAAAAAACCACTCCGAAGAGTATTCTTTGAAACTCTAATCGGCACCAAAAACCAAACTACAATGAAGATATTTTATTTTTAGCATCTCCCATTGCCTCTTGAAAGTTTGAATTAATTTTTTGTTTTAAATTTATTTGATCACTAAGATCATGGCGATTCGAATCAAACAAATCTAGACCAAAATCTGCTCTAAAACCTTTGTATATGGTTCCAATCAATCCAGAAATATTGTCAAAGTAGTCCAGTAGATACATCGCTAGTTTATGTTGCTCATGAAATAATAGCTTTACCTTTTCTGAACTCTCCGCGCTAAGCTCTTGTCCCAATTTAATATTCATTAAATATTCTAACTTTGCTTCTTCTCCAGCTTTAGCGTTATAAGATTTAGCACCCCCGTTATCAAACCACTCAACTTTTTTACCAATTTCATTAATTTTTTCCATCAGTTCATCTAATTCTCTTTCAATTTTAAAGATTGGTTCCTTCGCAGTTAAAATATAGTTTATGAGATAGCGGAAGTGAGCACTTAAATCAGCAACCTTTATTGATATATCCATATCACTTATTAGCTCTAATTTTTTCAACTTTTTTGTTTGTTCCCTATGAAAATCATTAAACTCATCAAGGGATGGTGCTGTTGCTACAGCTCCTAGCATTGCCTCGAAATCAACAATCGAATCAACAGCTTCTAAGTATATTTCTTTTCTAAGGTTAAATTTTCGTTCTCGATCTTTGTCCATTAAATCAAAATTGATTTTTTTATCACTATTCTTTGAGTTGTAATAATTCGTAATAATTACACCAGCCAAAGCTCCGAACAAGCCTAGCAGGCCAGTGATTAGCGCTGAATTTAATTGAAGGAATGTAGATATACCATTCATCGTTAGCCTTAATATTTTTTAAGAATCTTTAATATATATCGTTTGTAGTAACAAAAAACCACCCCGCAGGGTGGTTTCCATAGAACTAAACTTTTACTTATTCAACTGTGCTTCCACAAATGCATCAGTAACAACGCGAGCTTTTGAGCCAAAATCCTGTGTTGCACCACTAAATGGTAATGGGGCATTAAAACTAAGCGCAATAGCGCACACCAACAACCATAATGCGCCTACGCTCCCCACAATCTTAGTCATTACTATTCTCCTTTTTTAAGCTTAGGGAGAAACCAATATTACATACATAGCATTATACATCAAGCACAATATTAACGTAACATACTAATTTTATTGCATATTTCGTTAGATTTTCTTATATCTCATTGAATTAAATTTTATTTTTTTCCCCTAACTCCATCCAAAAAAAGATTATCCAATGCAAATATGCACTCAACAAAGATATGAAGCTCACAAGGCACTTCGTACAGCTCAAGATAAGCATTGATATGGCTACCATCTAACGGCATAGTCACAGGATGATATGAGCGCCCACGTGCAATTACATTGAATGCACTCAAAATAGCATGAGCTATATAACTAAACTCAGGCGCATCATCTAGCTTGCGCCCTTGCTTTTCGCGGATCTTCTTCTGAAAGTCGGTTAGTCCACCGTCTCCCGCGTGCCATTGGTAAAGCTTTGTGACTTTCCCAAAGTGTCAGCTTTAACCGCATCTGCTTCTAACTGGATTTGCTCTGCATGAGATTTCACAAAAGCCCATATTGCTACCCCCACATCACCCATGTTTAATAATTTGGTGGCATTTTCAGGTGTGCAAGGCTGCTCAGTTTCTTTGCCATTTTCACGGAAAGATACACCATCCCAGTCTTCAATAAGGTGGCAAGCAGCAGCTTCAAGTAATAATTCATGATAAAGCTTATCTTCACCACTGGCTGTTGATACGACGTAGCCTTTTGATGCGACTTGATTCTGTGCTCGCTCTAATGCAACACGATATGGTTTATATGCCTCACCACGAATCTTAAAGCGAGCTAATACGTTACCTTCAGCATCTTTGTATTCTTTCCAAAGAGATGTTTCTTTGCTTTTTTCAATTTCTACAACTAAGGTCATTTTCTTTTTCCAAAAATATAGCCCCTTTCGGGGCCATTGTTAAGCTGTTGTGCGTGTAATCGTTGGCGCTTCTTTCACATGACGGAATTCCATCGCCATAGTGTGATCATCATTTTTATTGGTATCTGAAAGCCCGTCATTATCAAGCTCCAGCTTCGTGAAATTGAAACCGTAGGCATTACCTTTTGAATCTTCCATGCCAATTTCAGATGTCATAGTTTCACGTGATTCAACGTAAGGAATCCATTCTTTTGATGTGGTTGTAAGAGCTAGTGTTACATTCAGGGTAATAGTGACATTACCTTCTGTGTAGCGGTTTGGAATCAAGCTGCCGTTTCCTAAACATGGCTTAGCGGTCAGGTTATTATTGATAGTAATTGTGAAGGACTCGGCACAAGCCGTTCCAACTGTGGACACACCACTAATTTTAAACTCATTCACGTTGATTGATGACATAAATGGAGTATCTGTGGCTGCAACAGGATTTACTACTGGTGTTGCTGTTGGATTGCTATAGCCGGTTGCACTAATTGAAGCTGTACCCGTGATTTTACCTTCTGTGTCGCCTTGAATAGTCAATTCACCAATTCGACAACCCGTGAAAACTTGAATAAACCCGACTTTTTTTGTCGTGCTTCACAATTGTGTATGTTGGTAGTGTGTCACCACCAATTTCCAAAGTTGAGACACTTGGTGTGCCTGAATCAACAAATAAATTACCTGCAACACCTTCAAAAAACATATCTTGGCTTAAGGCTGATAATTCAAATTCAATGCTACCCGTTGCTTCGGCTGAACTTGCCACAGAACCTTGTTCAAAACGTGAATCAACAATCTCATCCGATTGCGTCATCGATACCGTCTTTTTGAGTGAGTCTGAGTTTCGACGCAACGTATGCCAAACTGGCACCGCAGGCAAAGTATTAGGTGTTTCTTCTTTCGCAATGTGGATTACCACATCAGTGCCCTTTGACATAGTTGTCTCCTAAATTTAGGCATAAAAAAACCGCCCTAAAAGGACGGCTAAATAAGAATTTGGGTTTAGTTCACTACGTACGAAATATTCACGTTGTACTGGTAATAAAGTTCACCATGGGTACTTACATCAATAATAGAAGCCTCACGCAACTCTAAATCATCTTTTTTATGGAACTGCATATGCTCAGCCCACTTGTCGGCCATCTGTGATATTAAATCTGTGCCAGTATTTAAAGGCGCAAACAATTGGATATAAACAATACCAGTAGTGCGTGTACTTGGTTTAGATCCGATCTCTGCAATAAAACTGCCCGCATTTTTAACTGTAACCTTGGCCCATATCTCATTTGCAGGCGGCTCAAAAGGTTTACCACCAACAAGCGGATTATTTGCTAATTGAATGTTTGGTTTAGGCATTCCAGTGAATGTACCTACATGTGCCAAAATAGCCCGCAAGGCTTGAGTATTTGTCATCATTTGTATTTCTCACAAACATGCTGAAATGAAAGTGCATAAACACCATTTGGCGCTTGTTGAGAGTGACCGTTTTCTAAATCTAGGCCATACGGACTATTACTTTGGATATAGATCAGGCCACCAAAATTAGCTGAAGCTGCTACTTTAAGACCATGATTTAATGTTTCTGAGCCTGATTCGTCATAATTTTTTTGGTATGAGTTATCTGGTGAATCAAGCGTAACTTTGTGTGATGCTCTAAATTCACCATCCATTACAGGGGAACGTACAATGACTTGCTGAAGTGTTTCGCCCACGATATTTTTTACATGTTGGTCAGCATCCATGAGCATGTGTGCAGCAAAATCACTGGGTTTGTTTTTCCATCCCATATTCCACCCATTAAAAAACCCACCGAGGCGGGTTTTGTTGAATTTAACTATAATGTTTTAGTTTGAAGCTTTTCTTATATGTGGTAAATGGTGAAACTTCCTTAATCACTTTATCAACTAAATCCTGATAATGATCAAAGCATTTACTATATTTCCAAAGATTATCATGGAAATCTGAATTATCATCCTCGCTAGCAGACACACATTTTCTGATGATATGTTTTACTTCAAAAGCTAAAGAACTATAATTTTTAAATAGCTCCAATAAATCAGGTTCATTCAAGCATGATTCAAGATAGAGAATGCATCTATAATTGTCTTGAGAGATGATATTTATCCTCTCAATCTTTTCACTCAGAATTTCAGAACTGATAGAATTTTCATATTTAAGTGCAGAAATATGTGCAGCCTCTTCCAGTAAATTCTTTAAAAGCGACTTTGCCTCACTTGCTATTACTTCTTTTCCTTTTTGCTTATGCCACACATAATAAACAATAAGAGTAATAAAAAAAGGTGTGAATAATTTTATCAACTCATTCCAATCAACAGCACAAAAATTCATAAATCCCCCTTAATTTCAGAGGGATATTACTAAACTTTCCGCAACTGGCAAACCCAAATAGATCCCGTTGGATCAGCACCAATATTCACCACCTTAAAACGCCCTTTTGATGTGGTCCATACATCACCGATCTGTGGCACCTGACTCACCTCATTCTGCAAGACAGTGGCCTTTGAATCTGTTGCTTGGTAATCCGTAGGCTTTACCATATCTTTTAAATAAGAACCAAATAGCACGCCACGACCAGAATAAGATTCATCACCAATGACTGGGTAAGTCTGCGTCTCGAAATCCATTTCACCAGAGTAAATTATCTTTTCACACGTGAATGAATCCACAGCATCAGCCAGCTTTTTATTAAATGCCGCAGCCACTTTAGATTGAATTTTGTTTTTGATCATGACTTTCGCTCTCTTCATACATAGCAAATAAGTCTTGAGCTATTCGTTGTATTGAATATGCTTCAAATTCAATGCTTGGCTCTTTTTCACCCATTAGGTGTTTTGTACGCTGCCAAATATGCACAGCTTCATGCAACAGTAAACCATGAACAATAATCAGTGATTTATCTTGCGTTTCCCCGAGCTGAACAATGCAGTGCCTGCCGCCATCGTAATAATCGACTTGCGCAGGACAGCCAAGAGATAGAAATTCATCCGAATCATTCATGTCATCAAATAGAAGATCCATATGCATTTGATTACGAGCAAGCGTGTACTTTGAATGCTCAAAAGGCGTGATATACCATTCGGGTACATAGTCGGTGTTAATCATGCTCGAAACACCTCAAATCCAAAGCCTTTGGGTTTTAGATCAAGTGAATCAATCAGGGCTTTAGCGATTTGCTCATACTCTGATACTTCGCGACTACCTTCTGCAAATGTTTCACTGACCTGTACCGTATCGGCCTTTACACTTTCACTGGTTGTCTGCCGGGCAATGCCAGAATAAATCACACCTGCCTGAATGCCTTTGATAATTTCACAGGCTGCTTGCTTAAGTAGGTCGTCAATCAAATCTGGAATAAAACCAACTTCATTTTTCATCCATGTGTTTGCAAGTAAAACGAGGCGAGCTTTATCACCAGCTGGTGCAAAGTCTGCCCCCAAAATTTGCTCAGCCTGTTCTTGGGTAATAAAGCTCATGGGTTATTCCTTAGATTGTTCTACTTTGGAGGCTTCTTCTGCGGCTTTAGCTGCTTTCAATTCCGCAGCAGTTGGCTTTTTGGTGGGTGGCTGCAATTCATCAATACGCGCCTGCATAGCAGCAACATCATTTTTAAATGCAATGAATTCACCTTGGGCTGTGGCTAGTTGTTCTTTCAACTCCACATTTTCAGCAATAACTTTTGCACATTCGGCTTTTGCTTCATCGATCGTGGCTTGAAGTTCTGGTGTGATGCCAACTTTTGCTTCAATGGTGACAATATTGGAATTATTGCGCTTAATCAGATCTAGATAAGCCTTAGGAACATCACCAGCCACTTCTGAGCACGGTTCCAAAGTATCAGCTTCGTGATAAGCACTAGCTTTGCGGAGGATATAACCTTCACCTTGAAGTTTTGCCACATTTTCGGGAGAGAAGTCATCCGTGAAATATAGGCGTTTATTAGATTCTTTTTTCATGTTTTCTATTTCCAATCAGGCAAAGAAAAGCCCCTTTCGGGGCACTTCATTTATGCAGACTTAATTAGGACGCCAGCTGTATCTTTCACGCTTGATGCGATTAGATCCCAGTTAGTTGGAGTACCAATTGCTGCATCAGTTGGAGATTTGCCACCAGTAGCGGTATCCCATGCGTAACCTTTCACACCTGCACCAAATGTCCACTCAGCTTGGTAGGTGTACTTGATATTCTCACCACCGGTGCCCGGCACCAATTCAGCATTGAAGTCATTGTTATCATTCACGACAACAGCACCTTCTACGAGGCCTAGCGAGTTGTAGAATGCAGTGCCAGCATTATCACCTACCAAGGCAGGCGCATCGGTCACCACAAACACACGACCAAACGGATCACGAACCACATTCACACCATCATAACGGAACAGGTTTTCTGAGTTGGCCAGAGCATTATCAAACAGGTTGTGCATTGTTGTGGAGTGAACAATCCAAGCACGAATTGCGCTTGAACGATCACCAAGTTTCGCAGCACCTTTGTTAAGCAAGCGGAATGATGCAGCATCAGTACCGTCACCATGCACGGCATTGGTATTTCCTGAAATTGCTGTAGATGCACCCAAAATTCCCGCATTCAGCATGTCAGCTAAACGCGCTTTGGCCAACTGCTCACCAATTGTTAAGGCAGCAAGTTCAGGGTTTTGAAGAATCCAAGAATACTGCTGTTTTTCATACTCAATCGGCGGAGTGCCTGCAGCAACCTTTACAGCCACATCAAGTAATTGTTCTAAACGTTTTGCGGTAACTGTACCTGTACCATATGCATTACGACGACGCACAATTCCAGCAATTGCCTTGAACGATGCTTCAATGTTGAAATCACCACCGAAAGGCTCATTGATCAATTGGATTGCACCCTGTGATGCTTCGTTGAATTTATCAATGTCCTGTGCCACTGTTTCTGTCATTGCGGCATAGGTTTGCTTGTTAAATACCTGTAAATCAAAAGGCATATGCCTCTCCTTAAATTAATTTATGCTTTTTCGCCCACTTGCTTCATGTAAGCAATCTTTTCTTCTTTGGTTTTGCATTCAGCCAAAGATTTAGGGCCCGATTTGTTTCCATCACCACCCTGAAAACCCGCACCACCAGCTTGAGAACCTTTTAAAATTGAATCCTTATGTTGGTATCCGCCAACCAAAGTTTCTAAAGCTTCATCAAAGTCTGCGATTTCACCCGGGCGAGTGCGTGAAAAGATTTTTTGACCATCGGCACCAACTGCCACGACCTTGCCATTTTCGATCTGGAAGTTCTTTCCAAACGTGGCTTGAATCATGTCTACCGGTACAGCGATGTTGTCTTGAATGAACTTAGAACGAGCGAAACCGCCGCCAATAAGCTCGTTATGCAGTTGAGTTTGAAATGCATCACGCTCTTGAACAATTGGTGCATATTTATCTTCAACGGCTTTAATTGCTTCGAGTTTGATTTTTTCGACTTCACCAGCATCCACCAGTTTTTTATCGTCGAAGTTTTTCAAAGTTTCTAAAGCTTTTTTAGCAGCTGCTGGATCTTCAATGCCTTCGAATGCTTTAAGCGTGGATTCAGCCTTTTCATAGCGTTCACGGTTTGTTTTAGCTTCACCATTCAAACGCGAAATGGTTGCTACGGTTTGGGCTGCATCATGTGCTACTTCTTTGCCATCGTCATGAACATAGATTGGTAAGCCCTGTTCATTCACTTCCGCATATGTCTTGTTATCCACGGTTACTGTTTTAAGTTTCATAAGTCATCCGACCCTATTTCTAAAATGAGCATCCGCTCGTTACGCTGTCCGCATCCGCTTTCAGCAGGCAATAAAAAAGCACCTCGGGAGGTGCTCTATTTGAATTTAGTTTTTTGGGTAATTGCAAAAAAGCAATAACCTTCGAATTTCTAAAGTTTGTTTTCTGCAAGTTAAACTTCTGTTACTGCTTTTGAGATGTCCTTATGACCTAAAGAAAGCCCTTTCGGGTCATGATTTGGATTATTTGCATTTGTTCTCTGGTTGGTTTAATTGCTCACGCAACCATTCAGACTCATCTTGCAGGCTTTCTTTGGTGTATCCCATTGCTCGGACACCTTCTGAAGCTCCCTCATACTCCTTAAATCTACTTAAGACAAAATCATAAAGTTCAATATTCTCTTTCCAACCTTTGCAATCTAGAGCTTTAAGTTTATTGGACCTAGCTAGATCCTCTTGCTCATTCTTTGCCTCTGTAGAAATCACTTGATTTCTGTCCGATTGTGTTTGAACGTATCGCTCCATTAACTTGTAATATTTAAGTTCAAAGTCTTTTTGAGTTGAAGCAAAAGAGGTGCTTGATACAATTACACAAAATAGAAATGCGAAAAGCTTCATTGTTGTTATCTGCCTAGTTAAAATAGTGATGACTATTATATTTAAACACCTAACAATTCAAAGGTTTTTTTATCTAAAACCTTCAACTCACCCAACGTATAACCACGCTTATTCAGCGGATCAGCAAACTTATCAATGCTGTACTCACCTTTTTTATAAAGCTCATACTTAGATTTACCCAGCCAAGTGCGCTGAAAGAACTCATCCGACTGCTCGAAAAACTCTTTAAATGATGTATTGGCATCAAGCTGGCCAATAAGATGTTTGCGCTCATCCTTGGGAATATCTTTGACTTTACGCTCATCCATAACAAAAGGCCGTAATCCACCAATCTCACCATCCTTATTGCAAGGCATATATGTTGTGCGGTTATTTGGATGCACTGGAAATCTTGGCCGCAATGGATCATCGATAGAAAATACGTCACCGTCGATTGATGCGCAGTACTTACAAGTGCGCCCATCCAAAGTGGCTACAACTTTTACATACTCATACCCAAGCGCCTTGTACGTATCGATATAAGTTGCAGTACTAATGTGACTGCGGGCTGTTCTTACTTGACGTTCAATTGATTCACGTGACGACTTAAGTAAGCCATCTTTATAATCTAAAGCCTTTCGCCCCTTGATTCGTTGCACAATCTGCTGATTGGTCTGCCCTTGTGAAATACCATCACGAATTGCACTTTCAACTTTCTTTCGTAGTGTTGCTGCAATATCTGCAAATAGATAATCAACCAAAGCACCACCTGAAAAAGGTGCTTTCTTAATGGTTTTATAAATCTTATCAGCATTAACAACTGCAGCAGTACCAGCAACTAACTTCGCAGAATATGAAGCCTCATAAACCGCCAACTGTAATGCTGATTTATCGAACTGCTCAAACAAGTCCACATCAATTGATTTGAACCACTCATTCAGAATGGTCTTAATATCTTCAATGTTTTTACTTGATTTAGCCTTACTCGAAAAGTTTAGGCTTTTAAGTGCATTTCGCTCTGAGTCTGACAGCTCGTTTAAGATATCTACTAAGCGGTTTAACTGGCTATTGGAAAGATTATTAAACTGAGCTGTAAGTTCATTTACTGCTTGAGGTGATGCGCGGTAGAGATAAGCTGAATGTTGGCTCAGCGCATCAACCAAGGCTTTCTGCGCTGAAATGTTCATGTTTAATCCTTATCATCTAGTGAATCAATTCCACCATCTTCACGCTTTTCAATTTTCTTAACGATGTCTTCCCATTTATCTTCTGGGAAAGTACCGGTCTGCTCGTAGTGATACCAGACATACATTGGTAATTCACCTGCAAGACAAGCTTCGTAAATCAATTTTGAGCGTGTTGGGTCATATTTTGGTTTATTGAAGTCCTGAGCAATCGTAAAGCTCAGCTCATCC
Organism: Acinetobacter sp. P37; assembly: GCF_057480965.1. Lineage (NCBI taxonomy): Bacteria > Pseudomonadati > Pseudomonadota > Gammaproteobacteria > Moraxellales > Moraxellaceae > Acinetobacter > Acinetobacter sp. P37. The sequence goes on from NZ_JBLIYY010000001.1 coordinate 111,026, forward strand.
ACTTTTAGATCATGTTCAGGCATCACAAATTTGGCACACCAGCGCAGTGCATTGGTAAAGGCTTCAGATACATTCGCCACAACGAGTGACAAAACTGAATGTTGGACTGAGCTATCATTGTCTGCCTGAGTCGCTGTTTTATTAGCAGAACCGACTTCAATTAATCGAGCACCAAGCTCTTTCATTTGGTCCCATTTATCATTCATACGCTCATAAGCCAGTCCATTTTTTTCCGCTTGGACCATCTTTGCATCCGTAGGAATACCAGAGCGACTACCTACACTGGCTCCTGACTCCTTTACCATGGCGTACTGTTCTGGCGTAATATTCGGAAAGCACAAAGTAGGCTGACCAACAATAAATGCCGATTCTTCTACATCAGCAGTACTGGTGTAATAAGACAACTCCATAGTTGCCAATTCATACAGTGGTGCTGTACCAATTTCATCTGAGTTGTCTACTGCGCCGCAGAAAGTGAAAGGAATATAATCCCAAGGCTGACCATGGTAATCAGTTGGAATGTACTTCTCTCCTTCTACCCATTCGCCTTTATCGTTCTTCGTATAAATTTGAACTGTGTAAACAAAGCTGCTACCACCTTCTTCAAGCGCCAAAATTCGATACTGATCGCTGGATTCAACCTTAAATCCATTGCGAGTTTTAACTGTCTCAAGCAGCTTCACAAAACTTAGCTTTTTCTGGTTACCGACAATGATGTAATCCCAATCCTTGATTGCGCCCGCCTTGATGATATGAATCATCGGAAAGGCACCTTTAGACTTTTCCTCTGCCTTACTTCGACTTGGCGCTACGTTTGGAAAATCAACATATACTCCACAGCGGTAATTTCGGTTGATCAAGCGTGTTGCACGTTGAGCACTTTGATAAATAGATCGACCTGCACCATCCGCATTGCGCTCCAAGTATTCCAATTCATCGGGTTTGTTGAATACTGGTGATTTGCCATAAGCCAAGCCAATATGACTCGCCAAAGTTCGACTAGTCACACCAGGAAAGATTGCGCGCATCAAATATTCTTTATAGCGGTTTGTACCATCTGGATCATTCTTTGAATTAAACAGAGATGGCTTAGGCAGGTACTTCTCTTTTGCTGCCTTAATAACTTCCTGACCACCACAAACATCATCCAACTTATTCCAAGTCGCAATGTGCTTATCATAGTCGGCATGTGTTGCTGTAATGCTCATATTAGAATCCAAACATTGGTATATCGATGCGTGTGACAGGTTTAATAATTGGGAACCGCTTAACTAAAGGGTAACCACCAGCATCACCCACATGATCTAGTCCTGACTTTTTATCAGGCGCCCCAAAATCGTCATAAACTTGTTGCTCTAGAGTTTCGGTAAATCTAGGGCACTTATTGGTGTTTACCTTTAACGTACGCTCACCATCACCATTTAAAATCAAGGCATTAACTGAGTTGATACGGTCCTTAATTGCTGGATTGGTACCATTAACCTCAACTCTCAACCCTTTGTCTCTTAAAATTTGATGATCCGATTCACTACTATTTTTAGATGATGTTGATTGCCCAGCAGCATCTGGAATCACAGTCATTTCATGAAAAGGAAACCGCTCAATAAGCAATGTGGCCATAGTTGGTGTATCACGTACTCCTACCATCTCATCCAATGCCAAAGGTTTTCCATCACGAATTACATATACAACAGCTGCCATCTTCAGGACGTTAAAGTCCATCCCAATGATCAAATGCTCATTTGGTTGAATTTCTTCATCTGTGTGATTTAGTTTTCGATCAAAGTCAGGGTAAACGGCACCACTGGTTAGGTTGACGAATTGTCCACGTAAATATGCTGAAATTAATTGAGGTGGATACGACTCGTACAGTGATGAGATATAGTCATCAGGTAGATTCTTTTCATTATCATAAGTTGACGCCTGAATCATTCCATACAATGCACGTTTGGCGGGTGTTGAATTGGCTTCTTTTACAAACTGCTCATAAGTAAACTTAAAGCCCTCTGGAGTGGTGGCGACATCAATACCATTCATCAAACCTGCTTGTTTATAACGCATACGAGCAATGATTTTTCGCCAAGCCTGTTGCGCCTTATCCTTATTCATCACATCAAGCTCATCAATCAGAGCGTGACCAATTTTAAAACCTACAATCGTTTGTGGCTTTTCCATTGAGCGGCAAATAATCGTTGTTCTATATTGCCTGCCATAATAAATATCAACTTCTTTATTTGTTTCATAGATCTTGGCTTTTAAACCCCAATCAAACGCTACTTCATCAATGGTTGGAAAGAAGATGTCTCGAATCTGCGGATAGGTAGGCGCAAAGTAGCCAAGCGGCACTTTAGGAAATTCCCAAGATTTGTCACAAAGGCTCGAACAACCTACCCAAGTTTTTCCACTACCAAAACCAGCAACAAAGGCCCTGAATTTATTCTTCAGCTGAAGGAAGTTCGCCTGCGGAACATTCAGTGTCGGATTGATGTTCGGCATTTGATTTACTCGCATTTACAACTTGAATTGTGACTTTTACGGGAGTTGGATCATCTGCCCCCTCACCATCGCCATTTTTGATTTTGTCAATTTCAAGCTGCTTTAATTGAATATCTAAAAGTTGAGCATCATGACCGTGCATTTCATCTTTGATCTGCTTAATGATGCCTTGCTTCATGTATCTATTTTCACCCCACCCGTAATACATCTTCTGTAGCTCGGCAAGGCGTACAGCTTTATTGGCTAAAGGAATGTCATAAACATTAGACCTAAATTCAGTCCTTGTTTTTTGAAAAAGGTCTTTAAGCTTTTTACTTAAATTCCGTCCAGAGTGTTTTGTCGGGTCGTATAAAGCCACCTGCTGGCGACTAATTTCAATTTTAAATTCCTGCTTTACAGTGTCCGCTACTTGTTGAGGGGTTTCAAAGCAAGCAAGAGACTGGACTATAAAGATTTTTACAGGCTCTTTTAGTGCTGCCACAGCCACCTCTCCGTAAAGCTACGTAAAGCACGATAGATAAAAAAAATCCCCTGCTTAGGGGATCATTTTGAAATGCTTAATGCTTCTTCAACTTTATCTCTGTGCTTTTCAGGGCAAGGTTTAACTCGTTCTTTGCCTTGTCTATTTGATCGCATAACAACACCATGTTCTGATTTAACATGAGCAATCCAGCATGATTGAGCTGTAATACCGTGTTTGCCTTTTATGAATTCTTGAATCTGCTTATATGTAGCCATATCACCCCCAATTTTTATCTAACTCTATTAAATTTAATGTCATTAAAAAAGTAGAAATGTGATCCTTTTGATCAAGCCAACTTCAATAAACACGTACCGCATGCATGAGCAATATTTGCCTTAGAAATTGTTGGGCCGCTATTAACAAGCTCTGCCATTTTATGAATTCCTGAATGCCCACCATAACGCTGCACTACACCAAAGAACTCTTCAACATCATGCCCACGCATTTGTAATACTGCATGCCCTGTATGGCTGTCATAACATGGTCCACCGTTAGGACTAATCTTTTGTTTTAAGTGATAAAGCTCATGTTCAACCAATGTCATGAACGATGAATCAGAACAGTCTGAGCAGTAACGCGCATCCAGTGTGATTAGTGCTTTCGGGAGAAACCCAAACCATTTAATCAATTGCGCTTCTTGTCTGTATTTCTTCCATCCACTCGCTTGAAATTGAACAATCTCCGCCTGCCCCAAAACCACACGACCTTGTTTTTCAAATGCACTTTCAGCCCACAAGAATCCAATGCCTGTGTGACCAATCAAATGCATGTGGTCTTTGTTGTATAAATCGCTATTTGGATTAAGGATTGTCTCTTGCAACCAATCATGGATATCTGCAACTGGTTCAAATAGAAATTCTTCCGACCAGTCTTTATCGATAAGATGTTCAGGCGGGTAAGGTCTTTTCATAATTTCTAGCCATTAAAAAACCTCCCGAAGGAGGTTTGGTTTATTTTGTGCAATATTTTAAATACATTGGGTACATAGGATTGGTTTTTAATAATACCGTCCCATCTTGCGTGGCTGGTATGCGTTTTTCAACCCCATCAGTATAATATGCTGTAGAGCCATCGAAATATATGCGCTGACCAGCACATTTTATATGGAAACTAATTTGATATCCAGCAACAACATCATCATTTGGCGTCTCCTTAACAAAAGAGAATGCAACCCCTTTAGGGTTAGTCATTGGTGTAATTGAGGAGTGGACCACTCCATTTGGAATATAACCTGCGGCATGGAGCTCTGACCCAAAAATCATAATAAAGCCAAAGATGCCGCCAATTTTTTTAAATAAATTTTTCACTTATCTACCCCTCTAGAAAGTGCCCTTACTTTACTCTCTAAAAAGTCAGATATAATTCATATAGTTATTCAAGTGCTCACCCTATGACCAAGCAAACATCAAGTCATCAGGCGTATTCAACCAACACCCATGTTTATTACAAAACGCATGAATGTCATTTAAATACTCAGTGAATTGATCTACCGTTGCATCCGTCGTACTAATTAATTCATTCAACCCATCCACCACCTGCTGATACATCGGATGACTTTGCTCTTTTAAAACTTTGACTGCTTCAAACGTTTTTCGATACTGGCCCACATCATCGCGATCATAGATCCGAGATAAGAAATACTTCTTAAAATACAAATGCTCTGAATCTTTATCTGTGCCTTGGTGTTTAGACCATTGATTCACCCACATCCAATACAAACGATTCTGTGCTTTGCTGCGGTCATCTTCTTTCTGATTGATCCGAACAACTAAAGGCTTGCCATCATTGAGCGCATTCGCATGGTGTTTGTGCATATATGCAATAGCCCTGCCGACTTCTTCGAATGACTTGATGACAAATGTTGCGGGGTCGAGTTTTGGAGTAATCTTATTCATTTATTACTCCCATAAAAAACCACCCGAAGGTGGTTATGTTAGTTAGGTTAGGTAACTCAACCAATCTCGCTTAACTTGCTCAATTTGTGACTGTGTTAAATTATCAAGCCCATAGATAGCATAAGTGATATCACCTTCAATCTGAGAGAAAAGTTTCATCATTCTCCCTTTATTACTCTCAACATATTCCGCTGGTGATTGATTTGAAGGAAAGATCTCTTCATCAAAAATATAATCACCGAAATCATCAAGTTTGGTAGAAAAACAAACAACTTTTTGCATGCTAAATCCTTTTAGCTAGTTTTAAAATCACACCTTACACCAATTAATTCTTTCATACCAAATTTGATTTAAAACAACTCATCTCTCTTACCCATCATCAACTCAACCGTAACCAACCATTGCTCAAACAGCTTTTCACTTTCTTCACGATTACTCAACTTGTACTGATCAAATTGACTATGGCATGAATGACATAGCGGCACTGTGAACTCGTCACTAGCTTTGATTGATCTACCCTTGCCATGCTTGGCGCTATTTGAATGCGCTGCCTGACTATCTGGATTACCACAACGGACACAAGGTAGCTTTCTAATTTTAGCGAGTCGTTTTGGGTTTCTCATGAAGTAATTCTTCTATGCTTGCGATCTGCTTACCAATCTTTCTTAACTCAGCTCCGCAGTCTTGGCGAAATGCATAGCTTGAATACAAGTGGTTGTAGTTCATCAATCGAGCTTGGTTTGCTTTAAGCACTTCAAGGTTTTTAACTGCTTCTATTCGATCAACCATACTCACCCCGCAATAAGAAAAGAAAAACCCCTCAACATCTAGAATGCGAGGGGCTTTTGTGTGCCGTAATACGTTCGGCGATTTATTTGAGCCACCAACCAAAAAAAGGGAAGCGCATTGTAAAGAGGCAAAATCAAATAATAAAATTTAAATTTATTTACTTTTCAAATACTTAATATTTATTCAGCAATAAAGTTGTATAGGCTATTAATTTACAAAAGGGCAAGTTAGAATACTCATATAACTTATTTTAATGAGTTATATAACCATTCATAAAGAGGTATCAGATAAAGATGATGGAGTTTGAATTCACCTTTAAGGTGAGACTTAAAATTACTCGGAAAATGGCTTTAAAAGTTTGGACGCTTGCACTGCCATTTTCCGAGTTAGCATTATTAATCAGCCGATTTCCTTCCAATATAGAAGATTTAACTGATTTAATAATTTGGTTCGTATTTTGTTTATTCATAAACATAAAATACGTTTTTTTAATTCCAATGTAAACTTTAATAACTTTGCTGGGTGGCTAAGGCCGCCCAGTTATTTAACTTCTTTCAAACAGCTTCGACAAACTTTTATCTCATCACCATCGATCGTGTGGTCAATTTCAACCGCACCATAGAAGCCGAATAAGCATTTTAAAAATTGGAGCATGTGGATCTCCTTACACTGGAACTCATGCAACTTAAGCTTAATACTTATATTTCACCTTTAAATTCATCTTAGAGGAGAGCTCTTTTTTAAATTCCCTTATAAGCTTTAATCTTAAGTATGTGATAAATTGGCACTTTCTATTACTTTATAAAAATGAGGGTTCCATGCTGTCCAACAGCCAAAAAAACTATATCATTGGATTAATAAGCCTAGTGGTATTGATTGTTTTAGCATTATTTGTCTATAAAAATCTCAAAGTTGAGGATAAGACAACAGTTGCACAACCACAACCATCTGTAGAACAGAATAAATTGGTCGCTGGATTGAATAAAGAGCAATACATATCTAAGTGGTGTGAAGCAAATTCACAAGATCCATTTGTTTGTGTAACCGCAATTCAAGATTGTAAAAATGACATAAAGTCTAGTAAATGTGATAGCGAATCTTTTAACCAATTAGAAAGTAGTTGGAATCAAAATAAGAACCCAGATCCGAACTCAGAAAAGCCCCAATCAAAAGTCGATCAAAAAGTTCTTGCGGAATACTGTTCTTATACTGTTGATACCAAAACCTGTATAAAAGATATGAACGCTTGCTTTGATGGAACTAGCACTGACAAGAACTGCAAAGCCTATATTCGAGCCTTCAATGATGAAACTACCAATGGAACTGATTATGGTTCAGATACATCAAATAGCAACCCTACACTTGAAGACATCTACCAAAATAATGTGGCCGTTGAATCAGTAAAGGCTTGCAAAGGTAATGCCAACTGTAACACTTTCCACGCATTAGCAACAAATTGGGAGGCAATTCCTCAAAGTGAAACAAAACAACTAGCACGTGATGGTGATGGTTATGGCTTATGGAAAGGTTATTCTTACTCAGATGAAAGAATCAATGAGTTAGCAGAAGCTGGTGAGGCAGCATTTTATCGCGGTGGTGCAGCCTCACCAAAGGAAGAACGAATATTTGGCCAAGGTCTAGCCGTTCTTCTTTATCTTCAGGGGCCTGAAAACTTCGAATACTAATAAATCCAATAAATCTAACAAAAAAGACAAGTTATGTGACTTGTCTTTTTTTCTTTCATAATCATAGTTTGTTATTTTTTTAGATACATATTATTAAATTACAGGCATTAAAAAGCCCACCTTTTAGTGAGCTTAATTTAGTCATGGTCAGAAACTGTGTAATACGACCAGTATAGAAATAAGATACCCTAGTTATCATTTTAATGATAGCCCTATGCTCGCATTTCTTTGTAAGTTTCCTTTTTATATTTTTTGATCGCATTTGATGCTTCGTCAATTGCAGATTCAAGAGCCAAACTCATTAAATCCTCATACGGTTTCCATGTTAAACGATACACATTAGTTGTCATCTGCATCGAATTAATCCCCGCATAATACAATCGACCTTGCGCTGTAAAATTTCCCTCAAGCTCAGGATTCAAAGCAAAGTCAATTACCATACGTGCAACCAAGTACGCCAAATGATTCATGGTAATATGCTCAGGCTCCCGCTTCTTATCATCCTTAGCATTGACCAACATAATTTTAACCAAGTGATTGCGCACATGCTCATAATCACTTTCACACTTCCCATCAAAGACAATAAGCGCTGTAACTGACTTTGCAAGCTGTGTTTCCATGCTCGCAATCGCACCCAAACGATCTTCATAATTCAAAGGCTTCTCCCCAGTGCCATGTGCCTGTGGTTCAAAGTTTGGTGACTTCGCTGTAATACCCTTAGTCAACCATTCAAACGGTTCAAATTTTTCTGCTACTGCATTCATCCCAATCCCTCAAACTTCTCTAATATCGATATCGTGTACTGTTTTCATAAGGTGTTTCTTGTTGCGATAACTTGGTAAATTTCCCGTTCCCGCCGACTTCACATCTTCAACAATGAATTTCCCGTTTTCGATGTATGTAAAATCCGCGTAATACCTCAATTCGGGTTTTGCCCTTTTCTCGCCTTCCAATTTCACTTTAGGTGCCAAGACAAATTTGACCTGACACCGTAATTCTGAAATTTCACCCCTCTGCATGCGCGCTGTAAGCTCGATATAGCGCTTGTACTCTTTGACGCTATCAAACTTCACTCCATCCTTTTCAATGCCCTGAGCGTTAAATTTGCTGCGCCCAGACTTGGGTTTGGTCTTGGGCGCATATTGTTTATGGTATTCAGCGAGTGAGATGCTGGTCATGGCTCACCATCGTAAAAGCGTTCGCAAAATCCCGATAAGGCCTTGCATAAACACTCCCATCATTCAGACTTTGATAAACGGCCATTTTTGGAAACTTTTCGTTGTTACACTTATTTGCTGTTGCGATGTAGCTGTATAGATTTCCAGTCTTGTTGTGCTTATAGATCACGACTCACCTCTCTCAATCACTCTCGTCGTCAGCGCTATATGATTGCGAATGTCTGATACATGGTCGGTTCTGTCGTAGTCAGCGATGGCAGCACTAAGATCATCGTACGTAAACCCCTCACTTGATCTGTGCCACATCCCATTTATGACTGTGAACTTCATATCATCAGGACAGCCAAGATTTTTAAGCATCCCTAGTAAATTGCGTGCCTGCTCTAATCCATGGTCTTCAATAAATTGCTGTACTTTCATCCCCTCACCCCAAATAATTGTTTTGTTTTATTAGTAGCCGTAAAACCCGCAGGTGATGCATCATCGCGCTGCACATAACCCGCTTGGGTTAATTGATCCAAGTAACGCTGCACACTTCGCTTAGTGCCACCCACCAAGGCCAACACGTCTGCAACGCTTGATTTCCCACTTTTGGATAACATGTGGCTTAAAACCACAATCATTTTCTCACCTTGAGCTACTGCGTGTTGTGAACGACACCAATCCCCGGTTTTATTGTCATGCTGATCCTTCACACCCCACCTCCTACACGCTGATCCTCTTCCATAAATCTCAAAGCAAATGGGATCTTCTTATTTTCAAAACTTAAACTTGCTCGGTATTGCTCAAAATTATCGAATGGATCCACGTGCTCGAACTCCATACCTTCAACTTCCTGAGGATCTTTCAAAACCTCGATCATCTTGTTTACGGGTTCGCGCTTGATCAGATCTTGGATTTTCGCCAACGCCTCTTGAGCAGTTGTTTTGAATTTCTGAGCGTCTTGATTTAGCTCCGAGCTTGATTGCTTGTATTCAAGTTGTGCAGCTGCCTCGGGTGCAGGTAGAAATCCCTCCAATTGAGCCTGTTGAATTGCCGCAATCTGCTGATCCTTGTCCACACCAAGACTTGTTGTGTAAACCGGTTTAACCCCAAGGTCCTTCGCTTCAGTAACTAGACGCTCATAAACCGCAGTAAAGATCTTTTTGGCTTCAGCAACTTGGTATTTATCACCAGTAGCAACCAAGTCGGCACACTTCTCGAATGCTTTCGCTGCTTGCTCAGTCCATACCACTGTCAATTCGCGACCAGTACCCATTTCGATTGAATTTTTCGCAATAGCCCAAGCTTCATGCGCATCAAGCCATTCTTCTGATTTAGGCTCACACCAATCTCTGAATTCAGGAACTGTTGGCGGCCACTTTTCACGTTTCATACGAGCCATGCCACGAGTAAAATCTTCAACCGTCAAACCTTGGTAATTTTCAAGCATCTCTTGAGCGAGTTCAGCGATATCAACACCTGTCCACTGGTCCGCAAACTTCTTGCCGTAGTTCACACGCATTTTGTTGATCAGACGCATAACGTCCTGAGTAGTGATGTTAGGCATTACCCACCTCCTGAATCACAAACGGCTTTTTTGGTGTTACATCAATCGCCTCATCTGCGAGAGCTTCTTGAATACCTTGCTTCCAACGATCCATTTCAGATGCGGTGCGTTGTTGAGAGGTTTGCATTTGCGGCTTTGCTGCATTCTGTTTTTCAGAATCTTGATTTCGCATAATCCATTGAACAAATTTCACCAGTGCTTTGTTGGCAACCATGTGTTGATCTGCGTAGTACAACTCGAATTGTGATTGCAGTTGATCAATGTATTTCTGATCTACTTCAAACCGACCTGCCATTTTCAATTTCGTGTTCACCGTGTTCAGGTCAAACGTATATTTATATTGGTTATTGGTTAATGGTTCTTGGTTAATGGTTAATGGTTAATGGTTTATGGTTAGGTGACGGTTCGTGCTTTTCTTCACACGGTTCGTGCACGGTTCGTGACGCTTCGTTTTTAGATTTGCGTTTTTCTTCACGCTGCTTGGCGATTCGTGCGTTAGTTTCAGCTTTGGCTTTATAATCCATTAGCTCATCTTGAATGCGCTTTTGAATATATCGACCATCATTTTGCAGTTCAAAAAACTTGGTTAATACGAATTTAACAGCTGCAATTTCCGCTTCGTCACGAGCCCAAGTCCAATCAAGTGCATCTTCAAGAGTTGGGAACACTTCACGGTCGTAAATTGCATCCATGAGTAAGGTATAAGCACCATGTTCAAGCATGGATAAACGCCCTGCTTTTTTAGCGTAATCGCCTAGATTGCGTTTGTAGTAATGCATTAGTTACACCCCACACATTCATTATTTTTAACTTTACGCACCAAACCACCACATGCCTTGCACGACTTAGTATGCATATACGTTGTGCGACCCATTGAGCGCGCATTGCTTCGATTCTTTTGATGCTGTGGAATGTCAGCACGGTCTTTTGATTCACCGAATGAGAAGTGACCACGCTCAACACCAAATACAGAGTTAAAGTCGGTACTGAAACGGTCTTGGAATAGAGAGTCGATCATGCTGCACCTCGATTTACCTGACGCATCCAAAGATCACGGCCGATTGTTAAGCATAGGTCGCACTCACAACCAAAAGAATAGCTGTCGGCAGTTCCACAAGCCCTTTCTCTTTCGATCATCTGTTCTTCAAATCTTTCTATGTCTTCGTCGGAGCCGCTCTCTTTTCTAATGAGTCCGTAACCCATGTTGTACCCGCGCATAAATGCACAGCAAATTTCGCATCTGCATTTCTTTGCATACGCACTATGCGTGCCGTGCTTAACTGGTTTTGGACCCACCAACTCAGGAAGGTTTTCTTGTTTTCTGGCTTTACGTTCCGCTTCGTATTTACGCTTAGCATCACAACAATCAAGACAGCGGCATTTATGGTGCTGATAACCACTATTTGTGCCGTGAGTTAATCCTCTCATGCCGCCACCCCTTCACTCACTAGCTTCTCAATTACCCATGCTTCACCTTTGGTTGTGAACATTGGTTGAGAAAATCCAAGCTCAGTTTGCTTAAGCTCACCAAAACCCTTATCGATAAACCATTGTTGGAATACGCGAGCACGCTTCACACCACGACTGTATACGCTTAGTAGATCAAGCTGCTTATTCATAGCTACGAAGGTTGGTTTGCAGATCGCTGCGGCAAAGTGACTGCAAGCCGCATTAAAGATATTGGCGCAAAACCAGTTAAAGGTAAGAAATATAACGCCCTAACATTAACAATTCTTTCTGAGCGCATTACTGGCGTTCAGGAGGAAACTCCAACCACAAAAGCAATGCAATGGGGTATTGATCAGGAAGAAAATGCGATTGCTGCTTATGAAAATGAGACGGGTAATTTTGTTAAAGGCACAGGGTTAGTTGATCATCCAGTCATTAAATTAAGCGGTGCATCGCCTGATGGATTAATCAATTTAGATGGTCAAATTGAGGTTAAGTGCCCTGCTACAACAACTCATTTGAACACGTTACTCACTAAAGAAGTGCCTGCGGAATACATCCCGCAGATTACTTGGCAATTGGCGTGTACTCGTCGCAAATGGTGTGACTTTATTAGTTTTGATCCTCGCCTACCTGAGCATTTGCAACTTGTGGTTATTCGGGTATTTGCAAAAGATTTGGACATTGCAGGTGTTGAGCAAGCAGTCATTAATTTCAACATTGTCGTCGATAAAGCGATGACTGAGTTGAATGCAGAGTATGAGGTGGCAGCATGAAACTACCCAACAGTATTTCGCCCGCCTTTATCGAATGGCTAGATCGTGGCGGTCACAAAATCGAACTCAAGAAAAACGCCATGATTGTGAAAAAGCAATTTAGCGACAGTATGAAACGCAGCGTGATTCCTTTCGAGCGTCACGAAATTAAAGAGTTTTACGAATTGGATGAATACCTATCTCAGCGTTATGAAGTGTTTTTAAAACAGTACTTTAATAATGGGAAAAGCTTTGTTGATGACTTGAAATGGGCCATGGCTGGCAAGTATCGCAAGGCTGTGATGATGAATAATTTGGCGAAGGTGGCGTGATGGATATTCAGAAAGAAAGAGAAGCGTTTGAGCACCATCTGACTGACATTGGTCTTGTTGAGTTTGCTGGATATGGTTTTGAAGTTGATGAGTGTGATGAATATTTACATGAACCAACTCAGGTTGCATGGGACTCTTGGCTTATTGGGTTAGGTAGATCCAAAGCCCAAGCGGTGCCGGAAGAAAAAGGTCGATCAGATTTTGAAATTATCACTCAAACAATTGAATTGGTTGATTTGATTGCTGGTTCAAATCGCTTCCAACGCGACAAATCCAAGCCGTTTCCATTTGAGTCTAATAATCCTAGAAATATCGAATGGTGGAGATTGGCTTGTAAAATTCAGGAGTTGTTGACTGATACAGATCCAGAAAATTGTGACTTTGATGAATACAAAGCCATGATCGAAGCACAGGAGCCAGCCAATGATTGAAATTCAATTAACAAAACCCCAATTCGCCCAGCTCCAAATTGACAACTTAACTTCTAAAGATATGCCCTATTTTGAAAATTGGGATGCGCATGAAGTTGGACTGTTTAATGCGATTGTGAATGCGGTCGATTACGACAATGAGTTCACTTTCAATATGCGTGGTTGGTCACGTCAGCGTGTAGTGAATGGCACAGGCGGCATGATCGAAGTAAATGAAATGAATGCGGATGAGCTATACCATTTATTTAGTTGTTATTTGAGTGGGTTGCCTCAAGTAGTTTTTGAAAGTTTGAAGGAGGTGTCTTGATGGGATTATATATTTCAACGCCTGATTTGTTGAAGCGCTACGGTATTACCAAAGGTACTTTGATCAATTGGCGTGATAAACAGGATTTTCCAGAACCATTGATCAAAGCACATGGGCGCTCATGTAGTCGCTATGGCATCAAGGCTGTAGATGCTTGGGAAAGAAGTAAAGGGTTGCTTGAGTCATTAGAAATACAGCCTTTAATATCAAAACGCTCGTGATTGTTCAATATGGTGCAGAGTTTATGGAACCACTTCTCATAAGCCTGCGCCTGTTCATCCATGTATTCATGTAAATCATAGGTTCCCCACACAGCAGGTAACCCATGACCCAGCATAATTTCACAAATATGCGGTGGCGCTAATTCAGATATATGTGTTCTCATCGTCCTGCGCAAATCATGCATAGTCCAATGCTGCATCTCTACATCAAATCGCTTACGCACATTATCATTCACATATGGTGGAATTGTTGTTTGAAAGCTTTTTGAAAGCTTCGTATATGCTTTACCTTTTAAGTTTGGAAAAGCATATTCACAGCTATCAGGCGACAATGAAAAAACATACTTAATGAATGGCACAATATGCGGAATAAGGGGTCGGATAATCGGCTTGTGGGTACGGTCCCCCATCTTGTGATTCTCTGGTGGTACGTGCCAAATCATTTCCTGAAAATCAAAGTCAGATTTCTTAGCCAATCTTAATTCTGATACACGGCAGCCAAAGAACAGTAGCATAATAATAATGGCTTTGTTTTTTGGTGATATGGCATTGGATATCAGAGAAGCATGCACCACCCAGAATATTTCCTGTTCTGAAAGATAACGGGAACGCTTCACTTTCTTTACGTTTAAATCAGCTGCTTTAAGATGCTGAATAGGCTGATTCATTAATTTCCCGTGTACACACCCCCAGCGCATAATCATTTTGAGATTACCAAGTATTTTCACTGCTACCGTTTTAGCACCATCTGTAATTTCAAATAATAGTGATGACCATTCTTGTAGGGTGACATCGTCACAAATTCTACGACCTATACGTGGATAAACATGAATTTCAAATGCCCTTAAATCATATTCTTTTGAGACTTTATTTACGGCAATTGTATTAAACCAGAGGTCACATATTTCTTTGACGGTCAGCTGCTTCAGATAGTCGCTTTCCCCTTTTAGCTTAAGTTGCATTGGGTCTTTGCCTTGATCGAGCTCAATTTTATATTTATGAACCTGAGCACGAGCATCTTTTAGACCTAATAATGGGTATGTACCTAGATCTAGTCTTTTGGCTTGACCACCAAAACGATAGCGATATTGAAAAACGACTTTTCCCTTTGGGGATATTCTGACTGACAAACCATCTCTATCTGTTACAACTTCGATTTTTTCTCGCGGTTTCCCATTATTTGATTTTAGCCAACTATCACTTAAAGACATTTAAATTTTCCAGTCCAAATACTTTATACTCTGTACATATTCAAGCAGAGCAAAAATATGTACACACATATGTACATATTTTTTCTTGAAAGGTAAATAACTTTGTTAAACTTTGAAATTATTTGATCATCGTTAATAAACGCGAAAGTTGAGCAATTTCATTGAATCTAAAGCTTTTCTATATGCTTTGTTAAACTTTGAAAATCTTTGGAGAATCTTGAATGCAAAAACCGACTATAATTTTCGATATGGACGGTACTTTACTCGATCTTGCTTATGATGATTTTATCTGGAATGAGCTGCTGCCAATTCGCTATGCTGAACAGCATCAGTGCTCACTCGAACAAAGCAAGCAAACGCTATTTAGTTTTTATCAACAGCATAATCATACCCTAAAATGGTACTCCTCTCGCTTTTGGACGTCACAAGTTGGCGTTGATGTTCTGGCAATGCAGATAGAACAAAAAGCCAAAGTAGCCAAACGCGAAGGCTGCATTGAGCTACTCACCTATCTTAAAGAAAATGGCTATCCTATTTGGCTTGCAACCAATGCCGACTTTGCAGGCTTACAATTCAAACTTGAAGAAACCGGTCTTCGTGATTTTTTCGATGTTATCGTCAGTTCAGAAACGCTCGGTCATGCCAAAGAGTTTATTGAGTTTTGGCAAATATTAGCAAGCAAACATCCCTTCGATGCAAAAAACTGTTATTTCATTGATGACACAGAAAAAGTGCTTAATGGTGCAAAACTTTTTGGGATTGAACAGCTCTATTCGATTCAGCAGCCTTCATCTACCAAAGCGCCTCGTGAGACTTGCAATTACCCAATGTTGTCCGCATTAACAGATTTAATCCCTATTTTAAAAGCTCAAATGATTGAGCAAGCCGAGGAACAGAAAAAATATGCGTAAATCAAATCTAGCCGAAGATGCGGTTGGTATGCGTATAGACAAATGGTTGTGGGCTGCACGTTTTTTTAAAACACGCTCTATTGCCAAAAATGCGATTGAAGGCGGTAAAGTTCATCATAATGGCGAACGCGTTAAAGTCTCTCGTGAAGTTCGTGTAGGCATGGAATTAACCATTGCCCAAGGCCTTGAGAAAAAAACCGTGGTGGTGAAAGCATTGTCTGATGTTCGTGGGCCTGCTCCAACCGCTCAGCTGCTTTATGATGAAACTGAGGTCAGTATTGCAAAACGGGAATTGCTCGCATCCCAAAGAAAGTTGCATAATCTAGCTCGGCCAGATCATCGACCAAGTAAAAAAGATCGTCGAGATATTGGTAAATTTAAAAAAGAAAATGATCAACAGTTTGACCAGCAATGGTCTTATAATGATGATTAAGTTAAAGCGTCACAACATGTCGCACCTGTTGTGATTTTCATAGAACAAAAGGATGATTTCTGTCACTATACCCTCGTGGAACAGATTTAAACTGAATACATCCACTTGAGTATATTGTTTCGTGACATCGTATTGAGGTTGTAAGATGGATGATAATAAAAGCAAGGCGTTAAATGCGGCCTTAAGCCAAATTGAAAAGCAGTTTGGTAAAAACACCGTTATGCGTCTTGGTGATAATACCGTGCAGGCAGTTGAAGCTGTCTCTACAGGTTCTTTAACATTAGATATCGCACTCGGTATTGGTGGTTTGCCTAAAGGTCGTATCGTAGAAATCTACGGTCCTGAATCTTCTGGTAAAACGACTATGACATTACAAGCCATTGCACAATGTCAGAAAGCTGGCGGTACTTGTGCATTCATCGATGCTGAACATGCATTAGACCCTCAATACGCACGTAAACTTGGCGTAGATATTGATAACCTTCTTGTTTCACAGCCAGACAATGGTGAACAAGCACTTGAAATTGCAGACATGCTGGTACGTTCAGGTGCCATTGACCTGATCGTTGTCGACTCTGTAGCTGCACTGACCCCTCGCGCCGAAATTGAAGGCGAAATGGGTGACTCACACATGGGCTTACAAGCTCGTCTAATGAGCCAAGCACTGCGTAAAATTACCGGTAATGCGAAACGTTCGAACTGTATGGTGATCTTCATTAACCAAATCCGTATGAAGATTGGTGTAATGTTTGGTAGCCCAGAAACCACAACTGGTGGTAATGCACTTAAATTCTATGCATCTGTACGTTTAGATATCCGCCGTATTGGTCAAGTGAAAGAAGGCGACGAAATCATTGGTTCAGAAACCAAAGTGAAAGTTGTGAAAAACAAAATGGCTCCTCCATTCCGTGAAGCGATTTTCCAAATTCTTTATGGTAAAGGCGTGAACCATTTAGGTGAGCTTGTTGACCTCGCAGTACAACAAGAAATTGTTCAAAAAGCAGGTGCTTGGTATTCATACCAAGGTGACAAGATTGGGCAAGGTAAAAACAATACCATTCGCCACTTAGAAGAACACCCTGAACTTGTGCAAACTATCGAAAAACTGATTCGTGAACAACTTCTGACTACGGGTACAGCACCTGTAGAAGACAAAGACGAAGAAGAACCAGACTTTTTAGATGCTTAATTACAGCATACTTTAATAGCAGACGAAACGCCCTACGGGGCGTTTTGTTTTGCACTCAAAATTTGTATTAAAATGCCCCCATGACTAAAGACCATTTTCCACTCTTGCTTGATTATGAAGCACTGAAACAACAGTTTGCAGAAGCTGAAGAAACTACCTGCGTAAATCATGCTGTACAAACTGACATTTCACATGACAATACTTCGGTGATCGATCACACTGCATTGCATTTTGACACCAATAGTAAAGATGTTCATGCTGAAAAAAAACCAGGACTGCGCGGCTCTCGTCTACGCTCCTACGCTTTTGCAGTACTCACACGTAAAGAATACTCAAAAGCGGATTTAATCGAAAAATTAGCACTGTATGCGGATAGCCGAGAAGAAGTCATACACTTGGTGGAGGAACTCGCGCGTGAGAACTATCAAAGCGATCAGCGTGTAGCAGAGATGGTGCTATCGAGTCAAAAACGTAAAGGTAAAGGCCCTAATCGTATAAAGCTCGCGTTAAAAAATAAAAAAGTAGACAGTGAATTAATTCAGGATGAATTAAAAGAAACAGATTGGGTCGCTGAAGCCTACCAGCTCAAAATAAAAAAATTTGGCAAAGCTGTTGAACGTGATCCAAAACAAAAAGCCAAACAAATACGTTTTTTGCAATATCGAGGCTTTGATCTCGATACGATTTTTAAAGTGATTGCACGTAAAGAATTTGAAGACGAATAACAAAGATATAGATCTAAATGAAGAATTAATAAAACTAAAATAAAGAATAATATAGGATTGAAAAAATGAGAGGACGTTTAATTTATTATTGTTGAAACTGGTGGCAACCCTACCAGCAAGACTTCGGCACATCATATTTCTACTACCGTTGCTACCTTCCGGTCCTGGCGGGGTTTATAGAGTACAATTGCGAAGTAACCGGCAGGGCTACCATTGCAAGAACAGAGTATAGAGATTTTTAATAAACATGCAAGCCTAAAACCAAGAATTCCTGAATAGAAAAAACTGTTTGATTATTTATAAATCAATATGATGGTCGATGATGTAGAAAACGTGAAACTTCATCACTATATTTTTACTTTAATACACAGCAAGATTGTAAAAGCTTATTGCAATTCAGAACTTTGGCGTTTTTAATGTGCTTATCGTTTTATCTAAAGCTGTCTGTAATAAAACTATTCTATACGGACATGCTTGTAACTACATGGAATTTTTATGATGTTTAAACAGCATGTATTGTGTGCCCTTACATTGACTTGCTCAGGTGCATTATTTGCCAATATTCCAATTGAATCTCGTGGTTTGAGTGGCGCTAATAATGACACTGTGTATACAGCAAATAATACAGCCATTCAAACAGGTGCTGGCTCTATCCCTATTCCAACCAATTTGAATTGGCAGCTTATGCAGAAGAACCAACAGCTCGAAAATGAATTGCGTAGCTTACGCGGTAAAATGGAAGAGCAAGACAATATTATCGAACAATTAAAAAGTGAACTTACAAACCGCTATGCAGATTTAGATCAACGTTTAGAACTACTCCAACAAAAAGTAGATCCAAGTGAAGACACAGAGGCCGCGGAGGATAACCAACAAGGTACTGCACCCAGTAACAGCTAATACAGCGCCTACTCCTGTTAAACAACCTACGACCCAAGCAACATTAAGCTCATCTGCAAAACAACCTGTAAATGCAGGTGGTGACTCACTTGAGCTCGAGAAAGCGGCATATACCGTTGCTTTAGATGCATACAAACAAGGTGGTGCAAAGAAAGCCATTGCACCAATGAAAAACTTTATTAAGAATAATCCTAACAGTGTTTATATTAGCAATGCATATTTTTGGTTAGCTGAGTTCAACCTTGCTGTTGAACCGACCAATTACGCAGAAGCGAAAAAGAACTATAGTATCGTGGTAGATCAATACCCTGAGTCGACCCGCGCACCTAGAGCGTTATATCAACTGTATAGCATTGCAAAAGACGTCGATCGAAATAGTAGTTTAGCAACGCAGCTCAAAAGCAAGCTTATCCAAAAGTATCCAAAATCTGAAGAAGCAGGCTTTGTTAAAAAATAATCCTATTTTTAACGCAAAAAAAAAGACACCTTATAAGGTGTCTATTTTTATTCGCAGTATTTAACGAACGATACCGCGCTTAGACTGCTCAAGTGAGTCAATCAACAATTGCGCTTCTGCCACATCAGGCAAAATTTCAGTACGAATACGCTCAATCGCTTCATTCGTCGTTAAACCATCTTTATAGATCAATTTAAAGGATTCACGTAAACCTTGAATCACATTTTTTGACCAACCTTTACGACGCATGCCTTCAATGTTCATGGCAAAAGCATGGGCTGGATTACCAGATACCATGACATAAGCAGGTACATCTTTCAAAATAAGCGATGCACCACCGATCATACTGTATGAATCGATTTTACAGAATTGATGAATACCAGAGTTACCACCTACGATAACATAATCACCGATATGGACATGGCCGGCAACGCCGACGTTATTAGCAAAGATATTGTTATCACCTACCACACAGTCATGTGCAATATGTGTATTCACCATCAATAAATTGTGACTACCAACTTTAGTTAGCCCCTGATCTTGAACAGTACCACGGTGTAAACTACAGTGTTCACGAATCGAGTTATAATCACCGATTTCTAACCAGGTTTCTTCACCAGCATATTTTAAGTCTTGGCAGACTTCACCAACACTGGCAAATTGAAAAATTTCGTTATGTTGACCAATACGGGTATAACCACCCACCACAACATGTGAATGCAGTTTAGTGCCCGCTCCAATTGTGACTTTAGGACCAATAATACAATATGGTCCAATTTGCACATCCGGAGCAATTACTGCTGATGAGTCAATAATGGCGGTAGGATGAATTAATTCGTTATTGCTCATGCTGTCTCTGTTTTCTGATGCGAAACCATAATTTCCGCGGTTGCTGCGACTACGCCATCTACAGTGGCAACACAATTATATTTGTAAATGCCACGCTTTTGCATCACTAATTCCGATTTTAATACAAGTTGATCGCCTGCAACGACTTGTTTTTTAAATCGAACCTTCTCTGCACCAGCAAATAAGAACAGCGAACCCGCTGAAGGTTTCTCATTATTCATAATGAAACCTAAAATACCCGACACTTGCGCCAATGCTTCAACAATCAGCACACCCGGCATAATTGGGTATTCAGGGAAATGGCCTTGTAAAAATTCTTCATTAATCGTTACATTTTTATAGCCTACAATCCCGTTGTCAGTCACTTCAACAACACGATCAACCAATAAAAACGGATAACGATGTGGCAAATATTCACGAATAGTCTGAATAGTCATTGGTAATTCAGGTTTTGTGAAAGCTGGGGTATTCGACTCTGTCATCATAATTATTTACGCAATTTAAATGTTGATTCAAGGGACTCAATTTGAGACTGCATATGATCAAGTCGTTTGACCAATTGGGTCAATGGCACATCTGCTAATTGTTTAAAGCGGATTGCTGCCTTTTTCCAAGAGCCACTTTCAAGCATTGGCGTACCTGAAGAATAACTACCAGCAACGGAAATACTTTTTGTGACCATTGACATACCGGTAATTGTCACATTATCTGCAATATTAATGTGACCTACGATACCAACAGCCCCTGCTAGCACACAATTTTTGCCAATAGTTGTACTACCGGCAATACCACATTTCGCAGCCATTGCTGTATTTGCACCAACTTTGACGTTATGTGCGATTTGCACAAGGTTATCAATAATGACACCATCTTCCAAAATTGTGTCATCTAAAGCACCACGGTCGATACTACAATTTGAACCAATACGCACATCATTCCCGATGCGTACAGAACCTAATTGAGCAATACGATGCCATTTCCCTTGATAAGGTGCAAAACCAAACCCTTCACCACCGATCACCGTATTTGCATGGATACGTACACGATCACCTAACTTGGCTTCACCAGTAATTGTCACATGCGAATCGATAAAACAATCTTTACCAATTTCAACACCATGATCAATCTTCACTTGTGATTCAATGCGAGTTCCATCACCCACCACACTATTCGCACCAATCACCACATAATGCCCAATATAAGCAGTATCAGAAATGATTGCGGAAGGATGAATTTGGGCAGTACTTTCAATTCCTGTTTCTACAGATTTTTTTTCAAAAACATGCGTTAGAATAGCGAAAGCCAGATACGGATTGGGTACAACAATGAAGTTTTGCTGTGAAGGGATTTGTGACTGCATGTCTGCAGTCACAATCAGCGCACCAGCCTGAGACTGTTGAGCTTCATTCAGATATTTATCTGCGTTTAAAAATGCAAGCTGATGCGGTTGAGCACTCTCTAGACTTGCCATTCCACTGAATTGCAAGTCTAGCTGACCAATACATTGACCTTGAACAAGTTGAGCAAGCTTTTCTAAACTGAATTTTTGAGAACTCATTGATTATTTAATTGCATTAACCTTTTGAATCATTTTATCAGTTAAATCAAACTTAGGGTCATACGCAAGTGCTGAATTTTTATTCAAAACAACATCTAACTTATTTTCTGTGCGCAATTGTTCTGCAACTTGCTTGATTCGAGTATCCATCGTGCGATTTAAGGACTGAATATTCCCTTGAACCGAAGCTTGAACTTTTTGCTGTAAATCAGTCAGCTCTTTAAGTTTAGCTTGATACTGTTGACCCATTTGCTGCTTTTGCGCAGCAGTCAACTTATCACCACCTTGCTGAGCTTTTTGTTGCATTGCTTCCAGCTCTTTAGCAAGTGATTCAATTTTAGTGGTTTGTGGTTTCAATTGCTGTTGAATTTGAGCATTTTGTTGTTTTAGATAAGCGCTTTGATCCACCACATTTTCTAAATCAACCACACCGTAACCTGCTGCATGTACCACAGCAGAACATGACATACCCAATACGGCCAAACCAGCAAATAATTTATTCATCTTATCAACCTGTAATTTTGTTATTCCCCGAAGGGTCGTACTTAGAACGTACGACCAATCTCGAATTGAATTTCTTTTGTTTCATCGCCAGCTTTGTCATTAAGCGGGAATGCATAACTGAGTGAAATTGGACCAATCATCGTGATCCAAGTAAAGCCAGCACCCACGCTATAACGCATATTGTTCGTGTCGAAACCAAAGTTATCTTTACAATATTTCTTCGCATCAATACCTTTATCGTCCAACTCACCTGTTAAATATAATTTCCCCTCAGGAACATCACATTGCGTGTCGAAAACTTGCGCACCTTCGGCAAACAATACTGGACGAACTTGACGAGCCCAATCTCCTTTAAATGGCACAGGTAAAACTAATTCCGCACCAAATTGTACTAAGGCGTTACCACCAACCTCTTCAGGGTCATAATCAATTTTGTGCGATTCATTATAAGTTACACCTGGATATTTTGGACCTAAAGTACTGTTGTCATAGCCACGGACCGAACCAAAACCACCAGCATAGAAGTTTTTATAGAATGGTAGATCATTACCGTAGCCTAACTTACCATAGCCACGTAAAACAAAGTCTTTGCCCAACGGGAAGAAAGCTTGAACATCATATGTTGCTTTTTGATACTCAACATCACTACCAGGTAATGCAACCTCTGCATTAATACGATGTGACATGCCCGATGTTGGGAATACTGGACGGTTTAAAGTGTTGTAAGACCAACCAAGATTAAGATTATATGTTAAAAAATCACCAGAAAACTCATCATCAAATCCTGTAAAACCAATGTCTTCATTTGCTGAGTTTCTACATAACTTTTTAAAATACTCATCTTCTTTATCAGTAGGTTTTTCAAGGTTAGGATTTGCAGCTAAATCAAGATCCCACTGTGAAGAAGTATTGCCCGATGAACAATATTCGCCTTGCCCTTTTGGCTTACCACCATGTGCTAACAAGTAGTCACGAACATATGTAGAAACATATGGACCTGTTGTCACTTCGGTATTATCAATATTCAAACCCATACTGATACTTTGGTTTTCATCGATCGGATAACCAAAGTTGATACCACCACCAAAACTGTCTGTAATATAGTTGTTAACGTTATAGTCGTTATCTAACTTGGTTTTACGGTAGTACATGTTATAACCGCGGCGCACACCATCAATAGTGAAGTATGGGTCAGTTACACTGAGGTTGTAGTAATCTTGAGTCTCTGAACGAGACAAATCGATAGAAACTGCATTACCTGTACCCAAGAAGTTGGTTTGACTCAAACCTGCTTGGAAAGTTACACCACCACTTTGTGAGAAACCAACAGCTAAAGTACTTGTACCCGAATGCTGCTCTTCAACATTCACGTTTAAATCAATTTGATCTGGCGTGCCCGGAATACGTGCAGGCTTAACATCAACGGTTTTAAAGAAACCAGTACGTTCTAAACGCACTTTAGACAAATCAATTTTTTCGTTACTTGCTAAGGCGCCTTCCATTTGACGCATTTCACGACGTAAAACTTCATCAGCTGTTTTCGAGTTACCTGTGAAATTAATACGGCGAACAGTGACTTGCTGACCCGGATTCACATAGTAATTTAAATCAACCAATTTGGTGTCTTTATTAATTTCAGGAACAATGTTCACTTCTGCAAAGTAGTAACCTGCGTTACCGTATTTACGAAGTAAAAGCTGTTTCACACCATTCACTTTTTCTTGTGAATATAAATCGCCATCTTTATAGAGTTTTAAAGCGTTTAAATCAGTTTGCGTATAAAGCGTATCACCTAAGAAATGGGTTTCACCAAATTTAAATTGTTCACCTTCATCCACCGAAACTTCGATAAAGACGTGTTTTTTATCTTCACTCAAATTTAGACTTGAATTGGTAATGTTGAAGTTGATGTAACCTTTGTTGAGATACATCGCACGTAACGCTTCTAAACTCGCAGCCATCTTTTCACGTGCATAGCGGTCATTACGAGAAATGATCGAGTTCCAACCACTTTCTTTTAATGCAAAAATTTGTTTAATTTCGCTTTCTTTAAAGACCGTATTACCAATGATATTAATATCAAATACTTTGGCAGATTGACCTTCTTCAAACTCGATTAAGACATTTACACGGTTATTCGGTTGAGCGGTTGTAATAACTTTTACATCAGCATCGTAGCGACCTTGCTGCATGTACTGTTGTTCTAATTCAGTTTCAACCGTTTGCAAAGATGATTTCTTTAAAACTTCACCTTCGGACAGACCCATTTTCTTTAAGCCTTCTTCCAAGGCTTCTTTAGGAATAAGTTTATTGCCTTTTAGCTCAACTTTAGAAATTACTGGGCGTTCAACCACTGTATATACAAGGGTATTACCGACTTGTGAAGACTTCACATCATCAAACAAACCCGACGCAAACATGCTACGAATTGAGTTTGAAATGATTTGATCATTGACACGATCACCAGCGGAGAATGGGATCATTCCGGCTACATTGTCAGGAGTTAAACGCACTAAGCCATCAACACGAATATCTTGTACTACAAAATCATCTGCTGCATATACTTGTTGTGCTACGGCCATAGCACTAACCAGTGCCAATGGCATAAATAAATGTTTGTGCTGCATGCCAGTCTTTTCCGCTGTTAATTTATTTCGTATAACGTTCTTATAAACGCATAATGTCATTGAATAGAGCCAGTAGCATCATGCTACCCAGCAATACCATACCAATTTTTAATCCAACCAATTGTATTTGTTCAGAAACAGGTTTACCACGAATTAATTCAATAAAATAGTAAATTAAATGACCGCCATCGAGCATAGGAATCGGTAGTAAATTTAAAATACCCAAACTTACACTCATCAGTGCCATAAATGAAATGAAGGTTTGCCACCCCATTTCAGCACTTTGTCCAGCCACTTTCGCAATAGTAATCGGACCAGATAAATTATCTAAACCAACCAAACCACGCACCATTTTTACAATAGAATTCAGGATCATACTAGATATCTGACCTGTTTTTTCTACCGCTTTGCCCATCGCCTCTACAGGCGTGTATTGAATGGTTTGTTTGTATTCGGCTGGAATATTGACTTTACCCGGATCACTTTGTACACCTAAAAGCCCTGTGACTTTACCCATTTGGTCACGCTTACCTTGCGGCATCACGCTTAAATGCACAATTTTATTTTGTCGTAAAACATCAATTTTAAGTAACTTTTCTGGAGAAGCTTGTACAACTTGTACAACATCAAACCAGTCTTTCATTTTTACGCCATCGATCGAAACAATTCGATCACCCACCTGCATCCCTTGGCGTATTGCTGCACCATCTTCGCTAAGCTTTGAAACCACTGCAGGAATTTCAGGACGATACGGTGTAAAACCTAAAACATCGAGTGGTGACTGAGTTTGATCACGTAAGAAACTTTGAATCGGTAAACTGAAGTTTTGAATTTGCCCTGCTCGTTCAGCTTGAATTTGAATATTGCCAGTTTCACCTACACGATCAACCAAGGCATAATTCAAGCGCTCCCAAGTGGATACTTGAGTGCCATCTACGGCAGTAATTTTATCACCAGACTGCATTTGCGCAGCTGCTGCAGGCGTATTCGGTAAAATTTTACCTACGCGCGTATTGAGCTGTTCCTGAGCTGGTAAAAATAAAATCCAAAACAACACTACTGCAAAAGCCAAGTTAATGAGTGGCCCTGCCGCAACAATTGCAATACGTTTCCAAGGGTGTTGTCGGTTAAATGCTTTTGGTAAGTCTTCTGCTGCGACATCACCTTCGCGTTCATCCAACATTTTGACATAACCACCCAGTGGCAATGCAGACAGTTGATATTGAATACCTGATTTCTTCGACGTCCACTTGAGCAGTGTTGGGCCAAAACCAATCGAATACACCAAAACCTTTACGCCCAGTTTACGTGCAACGAAATAATGCCCAAATTCATGAATCGCTATCAGCGGTCCAAGTAGCAATATTGCTGCAATAATCATAAACAAGGCATTCATGTCTTAACTTCCTGAATTCAATACTGCTTTTTCAGCAACCATACGTGCCGATTTATCTGCATGCAAAATAACATCAATATTATTTGCAGCTGAGTTTTCAACTTGCCCCAACACATGTTCCACAATTTGAGGGATTTGAGTAAAGCCAATTTTCTCATGCAAAAATGCTGCCACGGCGATTTCATTGGCTGCATTTAAAATCGTAGGAGCTAAGCCCCCAGCCTTCATGGCTTGACGTGCTAATTTTAGTGCTGGGAATCGCTGTATATCAGGCTGTTCAAAGTTTAACTGTGAATGAACAAATAAATCTAATGGAGGCACATGTGTTTGAATACGCTTCGGCCATGCTAATGCATGAGCAATAGGCGTACACATATCAGGATTACCCATTTGCGCCAAAGTCGAACCATCTACATATTGAACCATTGAATGAATGATACTCTGTGGATGGACAACAACTGTTACAAATTGTTCTTCAACTGCAAAAAGATGACAGGCTTCGATCAATTCCAAGCCTTTATTCATCAGCGTTGCAGAATCAACAGAAATTTTTTGCCCCATCGACCAGTTTGGATGCTTACAGGCTTGGGCAGGCGTCACACTTTGCAATTCTTCTAAACTATGATGCAAAAATGGACCACCAGATGCGGTGAGTAAAATCTGTTTGACACCCAATTTTGGCTGACCATGACGCTCACCTTGTAGATAAGTTTCAGGCAAGCATTGGAAGATTGCATTATGTTCAGAATCGACCGGCAGTAACAAAGCATTATTTTCACGTGCGGTCTGAATCATGATGTCACCCGACATTACCAGCGCTTCTTTATTTGCCAGTAAGACACGCTTACCTGCTTTCGCAGCAGCCAATGTCGGTAGCAATCCTGCCGCACCCACAATAGCGGCCATGACCACATCAACCTGTGGATGTTCTGCTACTGCGATTAATCCTGCTTCATCATGCAGGATTTCAATATCAGTTAATTTTTCAGCTACGAGTAATTGGCGCAGTTCATCCACTTTATTGTATGGAACAACTGCGATTTTCGGTCGATATTGTTTGCATATTTCGACAAGTTCAACAATTCGGCTATGTGCAGTGACTGCAAAAACTGAATACTCTTCGGGGTGCTGTTGCAGAATCTTTAAAGTACTTTGACCAATGGATCCTGTTACACCCAATATACAAACAGATTGTGACATCTATAAATCTACGCCAATTAATTTTAAAACATACATACCTGCCGCAAAGATAGGTGCTGCAGCAAGCAACGAGTCAATACGATCCAGCACACCACCATGTCCGGGAAGAATACGACCAGAATCTTTGATCCCTGCACGACGCTTGATCATCGATTCAAATAAATCACCAAGTACTGAACTAAATACTGTTATTACTGAAAGTATTAAAAATAAAATATGTTCAGCGATGCTTAAATCAAGATAAATAATTTCAACAACAATAACAATTAGCATTGCAGTGAATAGACCGCCATATAAACCTTCGATCGATTTATTTGGGCTCACATCTGGTGCAAGTTTTTTCTTACCAAATTTACGTCCCACGAAGTATGCACCACTGTCTGCCCCCCATACCAACAGGAACAGATACATGAGCCACCAAGGTGAGTTCATCCACACAGAAAAAATAGCAGTTACCGCAGCAGGAACTAAGACTAAACCAATACCACTCAGACTCGGGTTATACCAGTTATCGTAATCAGGATAAGACTTCACCCAATATACACTTAAGATCCAAGTAAAGATTGAAGCTGCCCAAAGCAGCAATGCAACATCAGTAAAATGCAATGCTAGTGCTGAAAGAATAGCAGTGACTAGACCATAGCCCCAAGCGAAAGGTTTAATCACATTTTGTGTATTACGCGGCATGAGTTTAAACCACTCATAACCAGCGACAGCTGATGCAATAATCATCAGCACAAGCATTGGGTATTTAGACTCGGTTGCAAACATGCAACTCAATACAACTGAAACCAGTACCAATGCGGTTATTATCCGCTCTAACATTTATTTATTCTCAAACTGCTCTTGTTGAATCTGCTCTGAGGTCTTACCAAAACGACGTTCACGACCACCAAATACTGCTAGTGCGTTATCAAATTCTTCAATGGTAAATTCAGGCCATAATGTCTGGGTAAAATAAAGTTCTGCATACGCAGCTTGCCAAAGCAAGAAGTTCGAAAGACGGAAATCACCACCTGTACGAATTAACAAATCTACCGGAGGTAGATCACTTAAACTGACATATTGACCGAAGACTTCAGCATCCACTGCTTCAAGATTTATTTTGTTAGTTAAAACATCTGCTGCGATTTGTTTTGCAGCCTGTGCCATATCCCACATACCACCGTAACTAATTGCAATAGTTAAAGTCATGCTGTCGAAATTAGCAGTCCTTTGTTCGGCTTGCAACATTAAGTCACGTAAGTTAGGAGATAAACGAGAACGATCACCAATAAAACGTAGGGAAATGTTAAATTTTTCCATGCGTGGCAACTGTTCATGAATGGTTTCTTCAAGAAGAGCCATCAACAAATCAACCTCAAACTGAGGACGATTCCAATTTTCACTCGAAAAAGCAAAAACCGTCAGTGCTTGGATATTTCTTTTACGACAATGTTCAACGATGGGATCTAGGATGTCCTTTCCAGAACGATGCCCTTCACCTTTTTGCATTTGATTCTTTTTGGCAAAACGATTGTTACCATCCATAATGATGGCAACATGTTTTGGAAGACGGGAAGTTTCTTCAGATGAGGTCATTAAAACTTAGACCTTCATCAATTCAGCTTCTTTTGCAGCCAGACGTTTTTCAACTTCAGCAACGAATTTGTCTGTGATTTTTTGAATGTCATCACCCGCACGACGCTCATCATCTTCAGAAATTTCTTTTTCTTTCAACAATGCTTTGATATCACCTAAAACATCACGACGGATGTTACGGATCGCAACTTTTGCATTTTCAGCTTCGTTACGTGCAACTTTCTGCATGTCTTTACGTGTTTCTTCTGTCAATGCGGCCATAGGAACACGGATGGCATCAGCAGTAATCGGGTTTAAGCCCAAGTCAGATTCACGGATTGCTTTATCAATTGCAGCAACCATTGAACGTTCAAAAGGCTGAACAAGTAAAGTACGAGAATCTTCTACACCCACGTTCGCTACTTGGTTTAATGGCACATCAGAGCCATAGTAAGGAACCATAACACCATTTAAAATTGATGGGTGCGCGCGCCCTGTACGAACTTTAGCAAAACCATGCTCTAGAGAATCTAGAGATTTGTTCATACGGTCTTCTGCGTCTTTTTTAAGATCGTTAATCATGTGATCTTCCTTACTTAATTCGAAAAGATGTAAATTCTAAAATAGCTTGTAGTATAAAGAGCTTTAGGGCCCACGTACATTAGTTCGTAACGTGAGTACCCTCTTTTTCACCCATTACCACTGAAAGCAATGAACCTGATTTGTTCATATCAAATACTTGAAGTGGAACGTTGTGGTCACGGCACAAGCAGATCGCTGTTAAATCCATCACACCCAGTTTTTCATCTAAAACTTGGTCAAATGTTAATGCATCGTATTTCACTGCATCTTCATATTTGCTTGGATCTTTGTTGTATACGCCATCAACTTTCGTCGCTTTAAGAATAAGATTGGCTTCAATCTCGATACCGCGTAAGCATGCTGCTGTATCTGTCGTAAAGAATGGGTTACCCGTACCTGCGACAAATACACATACTTCGCCACGAGTTAAATGACGAATTGCATCACGGCTAGAATATGATTCAACCACAGCACCAATAGGTAAAGCTGACATTAGACGAGTTTTGATATTACGACGTACCAAAGCATCACGAAGTGCCAAACCGTTCATCACAGTGGCCAACATACCCATTTGGTCACCTGTTACACGGCCAACCAAACCATCTTTTTGTAATTGGCTACCACGGTAAAGGTTACCACCACCGACAACGATACCCACTTGAACACCCAAACCAACAAGGTGCGCAATTGCGAGTGACATTTGATCGAGCACTTGTGCATCGATACCCATCTCTTTATTGCCCGCTAAAGCTTCACCTGAAAGCTTAAGCAGGATGCGACCAAAACGTGGTTTTTTAGAATCAAGCATCATCAACTCCGAATTATTTAATTTCAATTATTTTTAATGAATCGTTTAAGCAGACTTAACCGAGATTAGTTTTGCAAATAAGTCATATTCATCTGCATCTGTGATTTCTACTTCAAGTAAATCACCTGCTTTAATCACTGACTTATCGATATCTTCAACAAAAACATTACCATCAATTTCAGGGGCATCTGCATAAGAACGCGCAACAGCAACTGGGAACTCTTCTTCAAGATCATCCACAAGTACTGTCATTTTCTGACCGATACGGCTTTGCAATTTCGCAGCAGAGATTTCTTGCTGAACTTGCATGAAACGTTCATAACGCTCTTGTTTGATTTCTTCAGGCACATGATCTGGCAAATCATTTGCAGTCGCGCCTTCAACTGGTGAGTAAGTAAAACAACCCACACGATCAAGCTGCGCTTCTTTTAACCAATCAAGCAACATTTGGAAGTCTTCTTCAGTTTCACCCGGGAAGCCCACAACAAATGTAGAACGAATCACAAGATCAGGACATTTCTCACGCCAAACTTTTAAACGTTCCAGTGTATTTTCACTGTGCGCAGGACGTTTCATGAGTTTTAAAATCTTAGGACTTGCATGTTGGAATGGAATATCCAAATAAGGCAAAATTTTGCCTTGCGCCATTAAGTCAATCACAGCATCCACATGTGGATATGGATATACATAGTGCAGACGCACCCAGATACCCAATTGACCCAATGCTTCACACATGTCATAGAATTTGGTTTTAACGGGCTGACCGTTCCAGAAGTCCAATTTGTATTTGGTGTCTACGCCATAAGCCGATGTATCTTGAGAAATCACAAGGACTTCTTTTACGCCTGCTTTTTTCAGCGCTTGAGCTTCAGTCAATACTGAACCTACTGGACGAGAAACCAAATCACCACGCATGCTTGGGATGATGCAGAATGTGCAACGGTGATTACAACCTTCTGAAATCTTCAAATAAGCATAATGTTTTGGTGTTAAACGAATACCTTGTTCAGGTACTAGATCAATAAACGGATTGTGTTTCGGTGGCTCAGGCACGTATTCGTGCACAGCTTCCATCACTTCTTGATATGCCGCAGCACCTGTCACTTTTAAGACATTTGGGTGCATTTGGCGAATTTTATCTTCGTCTTTACCTAAACAACCAGTCACAATTACGCGACCGTTTGAACTCATCGCTTCGCCAATGGCATCTAGCGACTCTTGTACTGCAGATTCAATAAAACCACAGGTATTTACAACTACTAAATCGGCACCATCATAATCTGATGCTACATCATAACCTTCAGTCTTTAACTGAGTTAAAATTCGTTCGGAATCTACCAATGCCTTAGGACAACCTAAAGAAACAAAACCGACTTTGGGGGATTTCATGAATCTGCGCTCCACTATAATCCGCGTATTGTATGTCTTTTCAAAACATAAAAACAGGTGAAAAGACCACTCTTTATATCACGCACCAAAATAATGCTATAAATTCATCCATATAATTTCATTTGCACCATTTTAATGCATTTTATATTTACAGCCTGTTTTTAATCGGCTATACACTTTATTTAAAGTCTTAAATAAGCGCATTTATTCAAATAAGCATCAAAACTTAGCGTATTTCTCAAATAGTTGGCTTATATCTTGCATAACTTGCATCAATTCGAACCTTATTAGATTGAACGATTTGCTTTATGAAGATGCCATTGCGCCATTTTAAGACAGGAACCTCTCGCTAATGGATCAGACTATGACGATTGATTACCGGCTTTTAGTGGATAATTTAACCACTGCCATTTTATTGGTCGATAGCAACCTGAATATTTTTTATTTAAATTCATCTTGTGAAGCGCTTTTTGACATCAGCTTACTTCGTGCATCAGGTCAGCCTGTATTAAATTTACTCCATATGCCCGATGATGAATTCAATACGCATGATGCATTAATGAATACATTAACTTCTGGTCAACACTATACGCGCCGAGAAGCAACGATTAATGTCAACTTTAAAGACATTCATGTCGATTACACTGTGTCACAGCTCAACTCTGGCAAACCCTACCACCCGTTGCTATTGATTGAACTGAATCAAATCGACCGGATGTTGAAAATCTCTAAAGAAGAAAACCTGATTCAACAACATCAAGTTGCACGACAACTGATTCGTGGTGTTGCTCATGAAATTAAAAATCCACTCGGTGGTATCCGTGGGGCGACACAACTTTTAGCGCGTAGCTTAAATGATCCGAAGTACAGTGAATTCACCGACATTATTATTAGTGAAGTGGATCGATTAAGAAATCTTGCTGACACCATGCTGGGTTCAAGACAATTGCCAAGTTACGAGCCAGTCAATGTGCATGAACCACTTGAACGTGTCCGTTCACTGATCGTCAACCAAACCAAAAAGAAAATTAAGATCACCCGTGATTACGACCTTTCGTTACCGGATGTTTTAGCAGATCGTGATCAATTGATTCAGGTCATGCTGAATATCAGTGTAAATGCCGTTCAGGCGATGACGGAAAATAAAGAGTTCTTTGTTGAGCATCAACCAGAACTCACTTTGCGCACACGTATTCAACGTTTAGTCACCATCAACGGTGTATTAAAACGTTCTGCGGTACGCATTGACATCGAGGACAATGGACCGGGTGTACCACAAGAAATATTAGAATCCGTATTTTACCCTTTAGTGACAGGACGAGCGAAAGGCACAGGTCTCGGCCTTAGCATTGCACAAAATATTATGCATCAACATAACGGAATGATTGAATGCCAATCAGTTCCTGGAAAAACAGTATTTAGCCTATATTTACCTTGGGAGTCAGATCATGTCGCGTAATAAGATTTGGGTCATCGATGATGATCGCGCCATGCGTTGGGTGCTGGAAAAAACATTCAAAGAAGAAGGTTTTGATGTTACCAGTTTTGAAGAAGCACAATCCGCTTTAGATCAGTTAAGTGTCGATGCGCCAGATGTTATTTTGACGGACATCCGTATGCCGGGTATTGATGGACTGACCTTTTTAGGCAAAGTCAAAGGCAACTACCCTGACTTACCTGTAATTATCATGACCGCACATTCAGATTTAGAATCTGCTGTGTCGAGCTATCAAACGGGTGCTTTTGAATATCTACCAAAACCTTTTGATATTGATGAAGCTTTAGCACTTGTAAACCGTGCAATTTTGCATATTGCCAAATTACAACAACAAGAATCTGCTAAAACCATTCAACCGATTCAATCTACAGAGATTATTGGTGAATCACCTGCTATGCAGGAAGTCTTCCGTGCCATTGGTCGTCTTTCTCAATCACACATTACTGTATTAATTAATGGTGAATCAGGCACGGGTAAAGAATTGGTTGCGCATGCGTTGCACAAACACTCACCACGTGGCAATAAGCCATTTATTGCCCTCAACATGGCAGCAATTCCAAAAGATTTGATCGAAACTGAATTATTTGGTCATGAAAAAGGAGCGTTCACCGGTGCCAACACACAGCGTCAAGGGCGTTTCGAACAAGCCAATGGCGGGACTCTTTTCCTTGATGAAATTGGTGACATGCCATTTGAAACCCAAACACGTTTACTGCGTGTTTTAGCGGATGGCGAATTCTACCGAGTCGGTGGTCACATCCCAGTCAAGGTGGATGTCCGTATCGTTGCAGCGACACACCAAGACTTAGAAAAATTAGTACATGAAGGTCGCTTCCGTGAAGACTTGTACCACCGTCTAAACGTGATTCGTATTCATATTCCAAAACTTGCACATCGTAGTGAAGATATTCCGATGCTTGCACAACACTTCCTTGCAAGTGCAGGTAAAGAACTTGGGGTAAGTCCGAAGATTCTGCGTCCTGAAACGCAAGAATACATGCAAAAACTGCCATGGCAAGGTAATGTGCGTCAGCTTGAAAATACCTGTCGTTGGTTAACGGTTATGATCACAGGCCGTGAAGTTTATCCAGAAGATTTACCTTCTGAATTAAAACAGATTCCAATTCAAGGTACAGATGGCAACCCTTCTGCTCAAGGGATTGATCGCATCGGTGTGCATCATTGGGATGAATTACTTGGTCAATGGGCCGTACAAAAACTGAAAAACGGTGAGATGAAAATTCTCGACATTGCCACACCAATGTTTGAACGCACCCTCATCAATGCTGCACTACAGCAAACACGTGGGCGTAAGCGCCATGCAGCAGAACTTTTAGGTTGGGGTCGCAACACTTTAACCCGTAAACTCAAAGAACTTGGTATGGACAGTGCCGAAGATGATGTCGAAGAAGAATTAGAAAGTTAATTTTCTGATTTTCATTAAAAAAGCCAGTCACTTGACTGGCTTTTTTATTTTGAGATTTTTTAGCAATATTTTATGCCGTAAAGCCAACATAACGTGAATAACCTTCCACCCCTAAATCAGACTTATAAATGAGAAACTCAGGGAAGCTCGAGGAGGTAATTTCAGTAAACATATGATACTGATCATCATTAGCATGCAAGTCATCGACTGTATGCTGCATAGTTTGCTCAAATTCATCGGTAATAAACTCAAAACCAATATCCATTGCAATAAACAGCACATGCTCACATGGCTGCACATACTGTTCTTCTGACCAATCAATCACTTGCTGCTGGCAATGTGGACACTGAATGTTATCTGACGGAGAAATATCAAGTTCGATCAATTGATAAGACATAAAAGTAAATTTATTCATAAATATTAGATTTATTCTAACAAAACTTAGTTTCAGCTAAAGATATTTATTCAATAAAAAAGGAGCCGTAGCTCCTTTAAATATGACTGGTTTTGACTATTTCTTGAGGGATGACTTATAGGCTGACAATGCAGCCACCGCGATAGCCGACAAAGCAATACCCGGCGCACTTGCAATTAAAATACCTGTCGTTCCTAGACCTAGCGCCAAAATCTTGCCTGTAAGTAATGGACCTGTCATTGCACCCAAACGCCCCCATGAAATTGCACTCCCCACACCTGTCACTTTCCCAGCTGGTGTATAGAAAATTGGGGAGATCCCATACAAAATCGATTGACCGCCTGTAGAGAAAATTCCGCCCATGATGCCTGCCGCAATGAGTACAGGAATGGAATTTGTTGTAAACAGCACAAACAATGCCACAAACAAACCTGAATAGATAATCACTGCCATTTGCCATAATTTTAGGCGATCCAGCAAGTAGCCTAAACCCAGCGTACCAATCACTGCGCCCACTTGGAACATCAACATGATCATAAAAGCTTGTTGCTTTTCTAATCCTTGCTCCATGAGCAAGTTAGGCAACCAACTGATCAGAATATAGTTCACCATTAAGGTAAAGAAGAAACTCAGCCAAAGCGGCAATGTATACTTATAACGCTGTTCAGCAAAAAGGATTTGCCCCATCGGTGGAACCGTTTCCTTGGTTTCTGCCTGAACTTTTTCTGTACGCTTATCTTTTAAGATAATCGCCATGAATGGAATCAAGATTAAAGGCGTTAAACCACCAATTAAAAATAGTGTATGCCATGAGATATCTTTAAAGACAATACCCAAGCCAGCAACAAAGATTGCACCTACGGGTAAGCCACAGTACATCAAACTATTTAAGCGCCCACGGTTAGCATCCGTCGCTTCATCACCCACCACCGAGATCATCGTTGGCATCGCAGCACCCAAACCTAAACCTGTAAAGAATCGTGCGATATATAAAATTTCAATACTTGGTGCAACTGCCGTAATCGACATAAATACACCGAAGATAAAAATCGACAGCATCAGGACTTTCTTCTGTCCCAAATAGTCAGCGACACGCCCCCCAAAGAACGCGCCAAATAACATACCAAACACACCTAAGCTAAACACATAACCCATTTGCACCTGATCTAAGGAAAATGTCGCTGCGATTCCTTTTGCTGCGATACCGGGTGCTTGTAGGTCAAAACCTTCAAAAAATGCCACCCAGAAACACAAAAATACTGTTAGAAATTTTTGCATTTTTCCCGATTGTTGATTTGCCATAATCGAACTCCATTCATGTAGCGTAAACCCACTTGTACGCCATGCCCTGAAGTTTCGGCTTTATTGGGTAGAATAAATACCACTACAAAGGTCGGAATTCACACGACCAAAAGCCCACCATTAAGACCTAAAACTTTGTATATCAATAGTTTTTAGATCTTATTTTTTGTATTTATAATTAATTATCAATCACTTAGATTTATGAAAGGTTTTAATAATCAAACCATAGCTAAAACTAATGATGATCAAAATATTCATTTAATCCGATCAAATAGCAACAGCCAATAATTTATTGGCAATAAAAAACCCGCAACTGAGCGGGTTTTTTATTTAACTCAAAATCTTATGCAGATTTTTTCGCTTGGTTATTCTTACGGATAGTAATCATCACCAATTGAACAGCCGCAGGTGTTACACCTGGAATACGACTTGCTTGTGCCAATGTTTCAGGCAATACATTTTTCAGCTTCATGGTGATTTCACGTGAAAGACCAGAAACTACATCGTAATCAAAATCAGCAGGAATACGTGTATCTTCCAAACGTTTCATTTGCGCAACGTCTTCTTGCTGACGGTTAATATAACCCGCATATTTCACAGCAATTTCAATTTGCTCTCCAACAAATGCTGAAACTTCTGAACCAGTCAATTCAGCAATTTGCGCAAAGTTGATATTTGGACGTTTTAACAAATCAATTGCATTGGTTTCTTTAGACAGGTCATCACCAGTCATTTCAACGAATTTTTTGCCTAGTGGATTGTTTGGCGCTGCCCAAAGGTGTTGTAAACGACCTTTTTCAGTTTCAACAGCTTCCATTTTTTGGCAGAACGAATCCCAACGCGCATCATCCACAAGACCCATTTCACGGCCAATTGCAGTTAAACGCTGATCCGCATTGTCTTCACGCAACATCAAACGGTATTCCGCACGTGACGTGAACATACGGTACGGTTCTTTAGTACCGAGAGTAATCAAGTCATCAACCAACACGCCCATGTACGCTTCATCACGTTTTGGTGTCCATTGCTCTTGATCCCATGCACGACGTGCTGCGTTTAAGCCTGCAAGCAAACCTTGCGCTCCCGCTTCTTCATAACCTGTTGTACCGTTAATTTGACCTGCAAAATACAGATTATTAATCGATTTGGTTTCTAAAGAAAATTTCAATGATTGTGGATTGAAATAGTCGTACTCAATCGCATAACCCGGACGCAAAATGTGCGCATTTTCCATACCACGAATCGAGCGAACCAATTCAAATTGAACGTCGAATGGTAAAGAAGTTGAAATACCGTTTGGATAAAGCTCATGTGTGTCCAAACCTTCAGGTTCCAAGAACACTTGATGCGAATCTTTATCGGCAAATTTATGAATTTTATCTTCAATCGATGGGCAATAACGTGGACCCACACCTTCAATCACACCGGTATACATTGGTGAACGGTCTAAGCCGCCACGAATGATATCGTGAGTTTTCTCGTTGGTATGTGTGATATAGCAATTGATTTGCTCAGGATGCATCGACGCATCACCCATGAATGACATAGTCGGAGATGGGAAATCACCCGGCTGTGGCGTCATCACAGAGAAATCAACTGATCGCGCATCGATACGTGGCGGTGTACCTGTTTTTAAACGACCTACAGGTAAGTTCAATTCACGAAGGCGCGCAGCCAATGAAATTGAAGGAGGATCGCCCGCACGACCGCCTGAAGCATTATTTAGACCTACGTGGATCACTCCACCCAAGAATGTACCTGTAGTTAATACAACAGTTTTCGCATCAAAGCGAATACCCATTTGGGTGACTACACCTTTAACGGTATCACCTTCAACAATAAGGTCATCAGCTGCTTGTTGGAAAATATCCAAATTCGCCTGGTTTTCTAAAGTATGACGAATCGCAGCTTTAAAACGTACACGGTCAGCTTGGGCACGAGTCGCTCGTACTGCTGCACCTTTACGTGAGTTTAAAATACGGAATTGAATACCACCTTTGTCGGCAGCCAATGCCATTGCACCACCAAGCGCATCAATTTCACGTACTAAATGTGATTTACCAATACCACCTATGGCTGGGTTACAGCTCATCTGCCCTAAAGTCTCAATATTATGAGTTAAGAGTAAAGTCTGTCGACCCATACGTGCCGCAGCAAGAGCTGCCTCAGTACCCGCGTGACCGCCGCCGATAACAATGACATCGTAAACTTTAGGATAATGCATAGTGGTAAAGGAGATTAAAAAAGAATGACGGAAGATTATAGCAAAAATTCATCGATAAGTTGACTGATTAACTCGATTTTATTGTTATTGGCTACTGTTTTGTGCCTATATATTCTTTATGAACATACATACTTTGCATATTCCACATAAAAATATACATTTCTCAAGCAAATGTTACTCGAAGATTGTTGTTTTATTCTGATGATTTTTTATTCTGTTATAGATCCCATGAGAATCATAAGGACTATAAGCATGAATAAGAATATTTTGCTATCCACGGTTTTATGCGGTTTATGTTTATCACCACTTGCTGCCTCAGCCAATGATAAAGTTGAGAAAGTGTATGATGCACAGCGATATCAACAAGTCTGTAAAGGTAAAAGCCAAGGCGCTCAAGTATCATTTGCCTATCGCGGTATTATCTGGAATGGTACCTGCGAACCACAATTTTTTAGCTCTTCCAAAAATGCAAATCTTCATGGCGAAGAAGCCGAATTATTAAGCACATGTAGTGCAGATGCAAAAGCAACTACTGCAACGATTAATGGACAAGAAATTAAAGGAAAATGTGCTTTAGGGTTCACTCCTCCTCGTCCTAAATAAACAGTTGTCGATGAAAATATCGACCAATTAACAGATCAAAAATAAAGCGGGTAAAACATCAGTTTTTACTCGCTTTTATTTATTGCTTATTTATTAAACTGAGATAAACTCAAAAACACTATAAGGATAAAAATATCAGGAAATTCCATGGATTCGGGATTATTTGCATTTTTTCTACCCATCGCTTTAGCCATTATGATGATGGGTTTGGGGCTTGAACTTTCAGTCAAAGACTTTTTACGCGTTGGACGCTATCCAAAAGTTATTTTCATCGCTTTATTTACTCAGCTTATTCTACTGACCAGTATTGCTTTTTTCCTGTGTAAGTTGCTGGAGTTACCCCCTTTACTCGCGGTCGGGCTCATGTTGCTTGCGGCTTCACCCGGCGGCCCCACTGCTAACCTTTTTAGCTACCTATATAAAGGTGATATTGCTTTAAACATTAGCTTAACGGCCATTAACTCAGTTGTATCGTGCTTTACATTGCCTTTTATCGTCAATCTATCCATTTTGCATTTTGTTGGTGAAAGTACCAGTATTGGTATGCCTATCGATAAGATCACCCATGTATTTCTGATTATTTTGATACCGGTATGTTTCGGTATGTTTATTCGTAACTCCTTTCCGACCATTGCATATCACATCAACAAGCCGATGCGAATGTTGTCTATTTTCTTATTAATTCTTATCTTTACACTCGCAGTTTTGCGTGAACAATCCAACATTATTACGTATTTTGCCAGCGTCGGCATTGCAACCTGTTTACTCTGTTTCAGTGGACTATTTTTGGGTTACTTAATTCCATTCCTCTCGGGTGTGCCTGAAAAACAGGCTCGTGCGTGTACCTTTGAGATTGGCATTCATAACACCAGTATCGCCCTAACCATCGCACTGAGTGTGCTTGAAAACACCACAGTCGCAATACCTGCCGGTGTTTATTCTATTTTTATGTATTTATTGGCAACCTTATTTGGTTTTATTTTGACACGCCGTGGCAGCCACCTAATTCAACAAGTGAAAACCTAAACTATTTTTCAAACGTAATCACCATAAGGACTTTGGTGAAAAACCATTAAATATGCTCAAGGAGAATAAATACGATGGATTCTGGAATTATTACGGTTCTTTTGCCATTAGCACTGGCCTTTATTATGATCGGGCTTGGGCTAGAACTTACCCCCAAAGATTTCGCACGTGTCACCAAACATCCTAAAGCCGTGTTGATCGCATTATTTTGCCAACTCGTGTTGCTTGTCGGTATCGCCTTTCTACTATGTAAACTGTTAGCATTACCAGCACTGCTTGCTGTCGGCTTGATGCTACTCGCAGCCTCACCTGGTGGTAGCACAGCTAACTTATTTAGCTATCTATTTAAAGGTGACTTGGCTTTAAATATTACCCTGACCGCCATCAACTCTGTCATTGCAGCATTAACCCTTCCATTGATCGTGAATTTTTCGATCATGCACTTCATGCAAGAAGGGCAACAAATCAGTCTACAGTTTGGAAAAATCCTCCAAGTTTTCGGCATCATTATCATCCCAGTCTGTATAGGTATGCTGCTTCGTCACTATGCACCTAAACTGACTGAGAAACTGCATAAACCACTCCGTATCTTTGCTGTGGTCTTTCTCATCTTAATTATTATCGGTGCTATTTACTCTGAACGACATAATATTGCGGCTTATCTAACCCAAGTTGGCTTAGCAACGGTTCTATTCTGTATTTTCAGCTTATGTATCGGTTATTTTGTTCCGAGACTATTTGGCATCAATAGTGCTCAGGCACGTGCATGTGCATTTGAAATCGGGATTCATAACAGCACGCTAGCCATGACCATCGCCTTAACAGTGATGGCAAGCTCGGCCGTTGCAATGCCTGCGGCGGTTTATTCAATCTTTATGTACATCTTTGCCGCTGTATTTGGCTTCCTAATTACACGTTTCGCACCGATCTCGACAACGACAACAGAAACAATTAAAAGTTAAGTCGCTGAAAAGTTAAAAGGATGCCACGTGCATCCTTTTATTTTTTGTCAATTTTGATAATCGCTAGCTGCAAGTTGCCGAGTTCCGTTACAATAGCTTTTTATAAAACTCATTTAGGTTATGTCCGTGAAGTGGTTACAAATTCATATTACTGTTGAAAAAGCTCAAGTTGATTACACTGAAACACTGCTCAGTTCTTTAGGTGCAGTCAGTGTCACGCTAGATGATGCAGAAAATCAGGATTTACTTGAACCACTTCCAGGTGAAACACCACTTTGGAATAAAGTGATCGTTACTGGTATCTATGCACAAGAAGATGATGAAGAAATTGATGTTGCTGCATTAGAAACATTTATTAAAGCTCAACTTCCTGATGCGCCAATGCGTAGCGAATTCATCGAAGACCAAGAATGGGAACGCACATGGATGGATGCTTACGAGCCTATTCAAATTGGTGAAAAATACTGGATCGTACCAGAATGGATGGAAGCGCCAGAAGCAGACGCTGTAAACATCAAACTAGACCCAGGTCTGGCTTTTGGTACTGGTAACCACGCATCAACATTCTTATGCCTACAATGGTTAGGTAAAGTTGATCTAAAGGATAAAATCGTAATCGACTACGGTTGTGGTTCTGGTATTTTAGGTGTTGCCGCTTTACTTTTGGGTGCAAAAAAAGTTTATGCCACTGATATTGACCCACAAGCCGTTTTAGCAACACAACAAAATGCCGAATTGAATGGTGTACTGGAAAATTTGTATGTAGGCCTACCTGAAGAGTTCAACCAAGAACTCGCTGGACAAAAAGCCGATGTGTTTGTTGCCAATATTCTTGCAGGCCCTCTAATGGCCTTGGCTGCAGAATTCTCAACTTTAATTAAATCTGAGGGCGAGTTCGCACTTGCAGGTGTAATTGAAGAGCAAGTTTCTGATGTTTCTAGTGTTTATTCTGAATTTTTTGATATATTAGACGTAGAAAAACGTGACGAAACATGGTGCCGAATTTCGGGTAAACGCCAACAGTATTAAAATTTAAAATGTGTACTTATGAGCGACAAATTAACTAACTGCCCAACTTGTTTTACAACATATAAAGTAACTGTTCCGCAGCTTACTGTCGCTCAGGGCATGGTTTGTTGCCCAAAGTGCTCTACATCTTTTAATGCACTGTCTCATTTGGTGGTAGATAAAGCGTTGTCTTTTTCTACCCCTGAGCCAGAAAATGCGCCGCAAAAAAATACCAATACTATTATTAATGTCAGCGAATTTAATAATACGCTTACGCCAGTGACTGTTGAAGAAACACCAACCCACCATTTATTAAAACTATTTGATCAAAAAGTCGAAAACTCTAATATCGATCTAAAAACTTATTTAAATAACTTAAATTATTTCAGCACCGAACCAATCGGCAACCTTCCTGCAGTAAATTGGGCAGAACAGGCTGAAAAGGATAAAAAACGTACCCCACTGAACTATTTTATGTGGTTCTGTATTAATGCCTTCTTATTTGGTGCACTTATATTCCAGTTTTTCTGGTTCAATCCTCAATATTTAAAAAATAGTCCAGTGATGGGTGCTGCATTTACTGCGGTCTGTGATGTATTCAATTGTTCACGTCTCGAAGAACACTACAGTTTAATTAGTACCAAAAAAGTCAAAATTCGTAGCATTGGAAATAATGAAACACGTTTTACTGGTGAAATGATCAATTTTCATGACCGTAGCCTTGCCTTACCCAATATGAAAATTTCACTAAAAGAAAATGGTACTGAAATAGCAAACTATACGCTTTTACCTGAAGAATATTTGGACAAAAGTCTGCATGGCATCCAACGGATCCCAAAAAGTAGTCCTTTTAAATTCCAATTTAGCCTACCAATTGCACGCAAAAGCTTCGATAATTATTCAATTGAGTTGATTCGCCCCTAATATTGGAAAAAACTATTAAAAAAGTAAAAAAAACATAAAAAAAATGCAGTTTTCTTGCTCACTTTTTCCTAGACAATGGTATGATACGCGCCACGAAAGCTTTGTGCTGCAAACTCCTCGCTAATTTTTCACAACAAATACAATCCCAACCGTGCGCTTTAATATTTATTGCGTATTGAGTAGATTTTTTGTTTGTTTTTTAGGCTGTAACAATTATTAATCTATTGTTACGCTTATTTTTCGAACAATTTCGCGAGTTGTGTCAAGCTACAAGTAATGTACAAGTTTTAGAACTCCGCATTAGGAACTAAAACGGAGTTCATTCAAGTTTATAGACCACTTTTAACAAATCACTTTACCCAAGTGATATTTGATTTTTCGGATTAATTCGCATGAATAGCAAATCTCCTATTTTTACTGCACAATCTGATGTCGCTCTTCGTATTCACGTAGATCGCGCAGTTCGCCACTACTTTGCACAATTGCAAGGCGAGCAACCATCTCAGGTATACGATATGGTGCTGGCGGAAATGGAGAAGCCTCTTCTATCTGTAGTTCTTGAATATACACGTGGTAATCAAACCCGCGCTGCTGAGATTCTCGGCTTAAACCGTGGTACTTTACGTAAAAAGTTGAAAGCTCACGGTTTAATGAGTGAATAAATGATAAAATGCTTGCGGCTTCCGCAGGCATTTTTTTTAACCTGCATTTTGCTAATTTTGTTTTAATCTGTTCCTTGAAAACTGTGACGAAGATCATGACTATTAAACGCGCTTTAATCTCTGTGTCTGACAAGACTGGAATTGTTGAATTTGCACAAGAACTTGCTGCTCTAGGGGTAGAAATTTTATCTACTGGCGGAACATACAAATTGTTGAAAGACAATAATGTTGCCGTAGTTGAAGTTTCAGAGCACACAGGTTTCCCAGAGATGATGGACGGCCGTGTAAAAACGCTACATCCGAAAATTCATGGTGGTATCTTAGCTCGTCGCGGTCTAGACGAAGCTGTGATGGCTGAACACAACATCGATGCAATCGATTTAGTTGTTGTTAACCTTTATCCTTTCGC
Source organism: Acinetobacter sp. P37 (assembly GCF_057480965.1). Classification (NCBI taxonomy): domain Bacteria; kingdom Pseudomonadati; phylum Pseudomonadota; class Gammaproteobacteria; order Moraxellales; family Moraxellaceae; genus Acinetobacter; species Acinetobacter sp. P37. Next base: position 155,394 of record NZ_JBLIYY010000001.1, read on the forward strand.
TGCGACTGTGGCTAAACCGAACTGCTCACTTGCTGATGCGATTGAAAATATCGACATCGGTGGTCCGACTATGGTTCGTGCTGCTGCGAAAAACCATGCATCTGTAGGTATCGTAGTAAATGCATCTGACTATGCAACTGTTGTTGAAGAGTTAAAAGCTGAAGGCGCATTATCACATGCAACTCGTTTTGACCTTGCGGTTAAAGCATTTGAACATACTGCACAGTATGACGGCATGATTGCATCTTACTTAGGCGCTCGCGTAGGTAAGGAAGAAGGTCAAGCAGATAAATTTGCACGTACATTCAACACGCAATTAAATAAAGTCCAAGATCTTCGTTACGGTGAAAACCCACATCAATCTGCTGCTTTCTATGTAGAAGACACAGCGACTGAAGCATCAGTTTCTACTGCGAAACAGCTTCAAGGTAAAGAACTCTCTTATAACAACATCGCAGACACTGACGCAGCACTTGAATGTGTTAAATCATTCGCTAAACCTGCTTGTGTAATCGTTAAACACGCAAACCCATGTGGCGTAGCAGTATCTTTAGACGGCATCCAAGCGGCTTATGACCTTGCATACGCAACAGATCCTGAATCTGCATTCGGCGGCATCATTGCATTCAACCGTGAATTAGACGTTGCAACTGCCCAAGCAATTGTTGACCGTCAATTTGTTGAAGTGATCATTGCTCCAAGCGTTGCTGAAGGCGTGCTAGAAGTAACTGGCGCGAAGAAAAACGTACGTGTATTAGTATGTGGTGAGCTTCCTGCAATTACAGAACGTAAAGCTCAGTTAGATTACAAACGTGTAAATGGCGGTTTGTTGGTTCAAGACCAAGACTTAGGCATGATCACGAAAGATGACCTTAAAGTTGTGACTAAACGTGCGCCAACTGAAGCAGAAATTGATGACTTAATCTTTGCTTGGAAAGTTGCGAAATACGTTAAGTCTAACGCGATTGTTTATGCAAAAGGTCGTCAAACCATTGGTGTGGGCGCAGGTCAAATGAGCCGCGTTAACTCTGCTCGTATTGCAGCAATTAAAGCTGAACATGCTGGTTTAGTGGTTGAAGGTGCGGTAATGGCATCTGACGCATTCTTCCCATTCCGTGATGGCATTGATAACGCTGCAAAAGCGGGCATCAAATGCATTATCCAACCGGGTGGTTCTATGCGTGATGAAGAAACAATTGCTGCAGCTGATGAAGCGGGTATTGCAATGGTCTTCACTGGCATGCGTCATTTCCGTCACTAAGTTGGCAACGTGATCATGACAATTAAGCACAGTTTTTTGCTTAATACACTAGATTTATAATCTTGCATAAAGTCCTCTCCTGCTTTCAGGTTGAGGACTTTATGTCATTTTCGATTCATGGAGTATGAACCGATGAATATTTTAGTTTTGGGTAATGGCGGTCGTGAACATGCGCTTGCATGGAAAATCGCACAAGATGACAAAGTCGCAAAAGTATTTGTAGCACCGGGTAATGCGGGTTCTGCAACTGAAAATAAATGCGAAAATGTTTCCTTAAATATTTTAGACAACGCTGCGATTATCGACTTTGCTAAAAACAATGCGGTGGATTTAATCGTGGTTGGCCCTGAAGCACCGCTTGTAAATGGTGTTGTGGATGCTTGCCGTGAAGCGGGTGTAAAAATTTGGGGTCCAACGAAGTTTGCTGCGCAGCTTGAAGGCTCTAAAGCTTTTGCGAAGCATTTCTTAAAACGCCACAACATTCCAACTGCTTTTTATGATGTATTTACAGAAGTAGATGCAGCGAAAGCATTTGTTGAAAAAAATGGTGCACCAATCGTAATCAAGGCAGATGGTCTTGCTGCGGGTAAAGGCGTAATTGTTGCCATGACCAATCAAGAAGCATTTGATGCGATTGATGATATGCTTGCAGGCAACAAATTTGGCGATGCTGGCTCACGTGTAGTAATCGAAGAATTTCTTGCAGGTGAAGAAGCATCTTTCATTTGTATGATTGATGGCGACAACATTTTGCCAATGGCAACGTCTCAAGATCACAAGCGTATCTTTGAAGGCGACCAAGGTCCAAACACGGGTGGTATGGGTGCTTACTCTCCTGCGCCTGTTGTGACTGCTGACGTATTTGAAAAAACCATGAATGAAGTGATGCGTCCTACCGTTGAAGGTATGAAAAAAGACGGTCATGTTTATACAGGTTTCTTATACGCAGGCTTAATGATTGACGAACAAGGTCAACCTAAAGTGATCGAGTTCAACTGTCGTTTTGGTGACCCTGAAACTCAGCCAATCATGATGCGTTTAAAATCATCTTTGGTTGATTTAGTTGAAGCTGGGATTGCGGGTAACTTACCTGCGGAAGCTGAATGGGATGAGCGCAAAACTGTAGGCATCGTGCTTGCATCTAAGGGCTACCCTGAAACTTCTAGCAATGGTGATTTAATTTCAGGTTTAGACACTGAAATGGCGGATGCGAAAGTGTTCCATGCTGGTACTAAAGCACTTGAAAATGGTGAAATTGTAACTGCTGGCGGTCGTGTACTTTGTGTGACTGCGCTTGGTAACACCATTGGCGAAGCGCAAGCGAAAGCTTTAGAGCTTTGCCAAAAAGTAACGTTTGACGGCGTTCAATACCGTAAAGATATTGGTTACCGTGCAATTGCTCGTGAAAATGCTTAATTTAAATTAAGTTCCAAAAACCCACTTAGGTGGGTTTTTTATGCCAAAATGAAATCAATTGTTATTATTTAAATAAAAAAATATGAATGATGAGGAAAAATTTCCTCTAAAACTCAAATTGATTGTGGAACTTTGTACAGCAAAAGACATTCAAGATTGGACTGAAGCTACGATCTCAAAAGACATCCATAACGAGTTTGCACTTAATTTCTGCTTTATGGAATCAGCAGATAAAATTGAGAAATATTTTATTGAACTTAATCCCCAATTATTAAATATCAATACAGAAAATATCGCTTTTTCCATTTTAGAAGAATATATCCAAAAGAAGTTGCCTATAACTTTTGATCATCAATACGAATACCATCTTCACAATTTAATTTTTCTTTCAGAATATCTCCATGAAGTAGGTAATTACATACAAGAAGGCTCTTTATACTCCCATATCATTATTTATGATGATTTAATCCAATGTAAAACCAATGATGAGTCAATTCAGCGCATATATTTAGAACTTTGTACCTTCCTCAACAGGTGGGTTATTTCAGCGTCAAATATTATCCAGCAAAATGATATAAGCAATTAATACTGAAACATTATTTTATGACACAGACTATTAGAACCCCTCGCCTTATCCTCCGCCAATGGCAAGACTCCGACACTGCCCCATTTATCCAAATGTGTGCAAATGACAACGTCATGCGCTATTTCCCTAACAAACTTTATGCTAATGAAGCCACCGTATTCATGAAACGCTTAAAAGATGCAATCGAAACACGCGGTTGGGGTTTATATGCAGTCGAGCTTAAAGCCACAGGCGAATTTATTGGCTTTATCGGCTTACACGTACATCCACCCGAGTTCGAAATAGCTGATGCCCCTGAACTTGGTTGGCGCTTACTGCCGCAATATTGGCATCAAGGCTATGCCACCGAAGGTGCGAAAGCAGTTCTCAAACATGCTTTTCGAAATCTAAGACTTGAGAAAGTCATTTCATTTACAGCGTGTCTAAATAAACCATCCGAACATGTTATGCAAAAAATTGGTATGCAAAAAGTCCGTGAATTTAATCATCCACGTGTACCAGCTGCACACCCACTAAACCGTCACGTGCTTTATGAAATACAGCGTAGTGATTACTTGCACATTCCATTTTGCTAATTCAATAATTATTCACGGCAAAACTAAAGTACATTAACTCTGCCAAACAGTGGCTATAGATGATGTTAAAAAGCTTAATTTTAGTTACTGCAGCATTTCGCATAAGAAAGCTAAATCATTCATTGAATCATATACCCCCCGCTAAGTGCGGGGTTAAGAAAAAATATCAATATCGATCACTGGCAATTAAAACATCTTGAGGTGTAAGCTGAAGCAACTGCAAACCTGTCTAAGCATGCTTAATCAAAATGGCATACATAATCGACAACATCGGTATATTGCACTTTTAAAATTGAATCTTGAGGAACAATAAAGCTTTCGCCAGACATATATTCTACAAACTCTCCCTGCTCCCCAATTTGCACAACACACTGCCCCGATGTGATTTCAACACGTTCTTTCACATGCAGCTCAAACGTTATAGGTTATTCTGATGACAAAAATACACCAATGGTTTTTTGGCTACCATCTTCCACTTTTAAAACATGGCTCACCGATCTACCGCCATAATGTACTGTAGGCTTTTTACAATTGAGACGAAATCAAACTGATTTAACATAGCGTGCCGCACATAGCAATTTATTATGATCAATTATAAAGCAGCTTATATTAAACAATGTAGCGGATTCAATCTTCCTCAGATTTAGATCTAAGATTTTGAAAAACCATGAATCAGAGTTGAACTGTAAATGTATCAATAAAGATTTCAATGCAGATTAGATTGGAGCACTTCGTTATTTTCACATATGAATGTTACAAATTTTGTGTATGACAGGACTTATTTCATTTTTATCATTTTTTCAGCAATACATTTTAAAATTTGTTATATAGACCTAAACTTATATATATGATGTACTGAAATAGTTTAATTATAAATAATATATTGTTTTTACTTATTAAATTATTTAATTAAACATATTCCATATACAATTTTGGTGCTAAGCATAACTTTTTAAATCACTATATTGAATAATAAAAAATTGATATGATGCCTAGCGAAATATAGAGATTTGCTTTATTAAATCTTTTGTTTACAGCAGCTTGCAATGGCTATCTTTTCCCATTTGGAAATAGACTCAGATCTAATTGTATAAGTCTGTGTAGCATTTTAAATTATTAAGCATCTATCAGCCTGTCTGATAAAAGACTTAAGTAAATCTCTCCATAATATGATTTGTGAATTTATTAATTTTATAAATTTACTCGGGTGAATATATGAAAAAGCTCCTAGGATTAGTTCTCGGTTTATCTGTTGGCCTTTCAGGCTGTGGTAAACAAGAAGCTCCTGCAACTGACGCCGCACAACAAAAAGACACTACAGAAGTGCAAACTGTTACCATGGCTTCGACTGGTTCAGATGCTGATATTTGGCGCTATATTGCTACGCTTCCTGAAACCAAAGAAGCTGGCATTAAACTTGAAGTGAAAAACTTTACTGACTATGTGTCTATGAACACTGCTGTAGCGAACAAAGAAATTGATGTTAATGCATTCCAGTCATATGCCTATATGGTTGCGTTTAATGACAACAATAAAGATAAAATCGCACCGCTTTCGACTACTTATTTAGAGCCAATGGGTATCTATTCAAGCAAAGTCAAAAAACTTGAAGAGTTCAAAACAGGTGCAACAATCGCGATTCCAAATGATGGCGCAAACGAATCACGTGCATTGTTACTACTTCAATCTGCTGGCTTAATCAAACTTAAAGCTGATTTTGACGATGTAAAAGGTACACCTGCTGACGTAACTGAAAATGCGAAGAAAATCGTAATCAAACCAATTCAAATGGCGACTGCGGTTCGTGTTAAAGACGAAGTTGATGCGATTGTTTTGGGTAATACCCTTGCGATGGAAGGTGGTTTAAACGTACTGAAAGATGCGGTTTACTATGAGCCAATCGACCAAAGTACAAAAATGAACGTGAACATTCTTGCTGTTGCTGCTGACCGTCAAAATGACCCAGTTCTACAAAAAGTAGGCGCGCTTTATCACACTCCAGCAGTTAAAGCTTACATCGATGAACATTTTGGTGGTACTAAAATTGATGTAAACAAACCAACTAGCTACCTCACTGAAGCAAAATAGTAATATAATTTCTTCAAATAAACAGGCAAAGTTTACTTTGCCTGTTTTTTCATTTTTGAACCCTTTTTTGACGCTATGATCCAATTTAAAAATATCTCCAAGCATTTTGAGCTAAAAGGCCAAACCGTTACAGCACTGGATCAGATTAATCTGGACATTCCAGATGGCTGTATTTTCGGTCTAATTGGCTACAGTGGTGCAGGCAAAAGTACCTTAATCCGTTTAATTAATTTGCTAGAACGTCCTAGTGAAGGGCAAATTATTATTCATGATAAAGACTTTACTGCTTTAAATTCGGCAGAGCTACGTCAAGAAAGAACCAATATTGGCATGATCTTCCAGCACTTCAATTTACTGCAAACCAAAACTGTTGCAGAAAATATTGAAATGCCGCTTAAACTTTTAGGTGTTTCTAAAGCTGAACGCCATAAACGTTTAGAAGAGTTGCTCGAATTTATTGACTTAAAACATAAGAAAAATGCCTATCCAGATGAGCTCTCTGGTGGTCAAAAACAACGTGTCGGGATTGCCCGTGCGCTTGCCAATCATCCTAAAATTTTACTGTGTGATGAAGCAACATCAGCTCTCGATCCGCAAACTACCAAATCGGTATTGGCGTTATTAAAGAAAATCAATCAAGAACAAGGCATTACTATTGTGATGGTCACCCATGAAATGGATGTGATTGAATCTGTTTGTGATTATGTTGCGGTGATGGAACAAGGGAAAATCATCGAACACGGCTCAACCTTAGAGATTTTTAGTCAGCCAAAACACAATACAACCAAAAACTTTATTCAAACTGTATTGCAGCAACAGCTTCCTGTTAATATTTTAAATAATCTAGAAAATCAAAACCATAACAGTATTTATTGTTTAAAATTTCTGGGCAGTTCGGCACAGGAAACCGTCATTCAAGCGGTAATTAAACAGTTTGATATTAGCCTGAATATTTTGTTTGCCAATATGACTGAAATTAATGGTGCGGTGATTGGACAAATGTTCGTTCAGCTATTAGGTGATGCAGCATTGATTCAACAAGCGGTGGCGTTCTTAGAACAACATGGCGTTGAAGTCACTCAAGCAGGAGTTCAGCAATGAGAGATTTAATTGTTCAATGGCTGACTCAAATTACAGCACCCTTTTGGAAAAGTTCTTTGTCTATGGATCAGTTCGTCACTGCCCTACAAGAAACTTTTCACATGGTGTTCTTTGCCATGCTCTTTGGCTGTATTTGGGGTTTTATCCAGGCCGTGATTTTATATGTCTCACGTCCACAAGGCATTTTGCCTAACCGTGTCATCTACCATGGTTTGAACCCGATTGTGAATGCGCTGCGTTCATTGCCATTTATTATCCTCCTGATTGCGGTCATCCCTTTGACCAAAGTCATTGTGGGTACTTCAATTGGTACTTGGGCTGCAATTGTTCCTCTCACAATCTATGTTGGTCCTTACATTGGTCGTTTGATTGAAACTTCGTTGCTTGAAGTGAATGACGGCATCATTGAGTCTGCTCAAGCGATGGGTGCATCTCCGCTGCAAATCATTACTAAATTTGTCCTACCAGAGTCTCGTAGCTCTTTAATTTTAAACTTAACGACTGCAACCATTAGCTTAATTGGTGCAACAGCCATGGCGGGTGCAGTAGGTGCAGGCGGTATCGGTGATCTTGCCATTTCTTATGGTTATCAACGTTTTGATAGTAGCGTGGTCATCATGACCGTCATTGTATTGTTGATTTTAGTACAAATTGTTCAAAGTCTGGGGGACTGGTTATCAAAACTGCGCTAAGCCTGCATAATTCATATATTTAAGCTCTCCTCGGAGGGCTTTTTAGTGTTTAAAATTTAGTTTTTAATGCAGAACTAAAACCAAGATTTCTTTGACCCTAAATTACTTTGACGGCAAATTAGCAACACCATAAAATTTAAAATATAACCTTCAATATTACGTTTCCAAAAACTTGAATTACGACAAAACATCAAAAGAACAGGATTTTATATTCCCCATGGAAACTACACTGCCAGCACAAATTTTCCGCTTAACTTTTTTCACAACTGAGATATTGATCACTTCAGCAGCATCTGCATCCATTGCTGATTATGACTATGTCACTAGTATTAAGGTAAATGATGTTGACTTAGCCTTACCCTTGCCTGCATCAAAAGCAAATGCATTAATCAGCAAAAATCCAGTAAAGCTTAAATATGAATATTCAGAATGTACCGGCAATACTGAATTTCATGTCACATCAAAAGGTAAATTTCTAAAATTTGAAATTTATGCAGAGGACAATCCTCAAGTTAAGAATGATTCATTCTATAAAAATAAAAGCAGCTTCGCCCAACTTGGACAGACCAAAGGGGATGTTTGGATGGAATGGCATAAATCCACTCAAATACGCGATAAAATTCAAATTGGGTCAAAACATCTGACAAGCCAATATAACTATCAACAATTTGTAAAAGACTTTCCCAAAAGTGCAAAATTAGCCAATCCAAATGAAGTTGCATATGTGATTTTACTCTCACCGACTCATGCAAAATCCGTACTGAAAGAGCCGCATAACTATGATTTACCCTATATTGGCAATCTAGCCTTCAACTTTAAAAATGGCAAATTACCTGCCTTTTCAGTGAATCAAGGTATTGCTTGCTAAATGGTGCTTGTCATACAGCGTTTATTGCTTAAACAGTGAATTTATAAATCTGCATAAAGCCATGCAATAAACGCAAGTTTGATCTCAGAGCATGCTAAAATCATCAGCTGTTTTCGCAGGGACTCATCTATGCACTTTGTACATCTTGGTATTTTTACAGAATTTTCCATTACTGAATCTATTGTACGTATACCTGATCTTGTAAAAGCTGCAGCTGCAGATGAAATGCCCGCTCTGGCCATTACTGACCTTTCAAATCTACATGCTGCTGTAAAATTCTATAAAAAGTGCTTAGATAAAGGCATTAAACCCATATTTGGTTCAACCATTCGTTTGAATGATGCTGAACACAAAGCTACTCTTCTAGCGATGACCAATAAAGGTTGGCGCAGTCTAACAGAGTTGGTTTCTGAAGGTTATATTTCAGGTCAACAGCTTGATATTCCTTGCGTAAAAAAAGATTGGATTTTAAATCAACACCAAGACTTGATTGTTTTACTGGGTATGCAAAGTGATGTCGGCAAAATGCTTTGCTCTTCTAACCCGCAAAAAGCTGAACCCCTGTTAGCTGAATGGGTCGAAAAATTTGGCAATCGTGTTTATCTAGCGATTACACGAACTGAGCGCTCGGGTGAAGAAGACTTTATTCACGAAGCAGTAAAACTTGCGAAGAAATTTAACATTGGTGTGGTTGCTCATAACGATGTGCATTTTATACGTAAAGAAGATTTCGAGGCACATGAAGCACGCGTTTGTATTGCCGATGGCTATGTCCTCGGTGACAATCGTCGCCCTAAAAATTACAGTCCTGAACAGTATTTTAAAACTGCTGAGGAAATGACGGAGCTGTTTGCAGACATTCCAACGGCTATAGAAAATACCTATCACATTGCGCGACGCTGTAATGTGTCATTACGTTTAGGCTTCCATGACCTTCCCGATTATCCAATTCCTGAAGGCCATACAATTGACACCTATTTTGAACATTTATCGAAAGAAGGTTTAGAAGAACGTTTAGCGCATTTGTACCCTGTCGAACAACGTGGTGACGACTGGCCAGAAATTCGTAAGCCTTATGATGAACGTTTGGCTTATGAAGTCGGGATCATCCTGACCATGCAATTCCCAGGTTACTTCCTGATTGTCATGGACTTTATTCAATGGTCTAAAGGTAATGGCGTCCCTGTTGGTCCAGGCCGTGGTTCGGGTGCAGGTTCCTTGGTTGCCTATAGTTTAAAAATTACTGACCTAGACCCACTGCGTTATGACCTACTGTTCGAACGTTTCTTAAACCCTGAACGTGTATCAATGCCCGACTTTGACGTCGATTTCTGTATTGCAGGTCGTGACCGTGTTATTGACTATGTTGCACGCACTTATGGTCGAGATGCGGTCTCTCAGATTGCAACTTTCGGTACCATGGCGGCAAAAGGTGCAATTCGTGACGTAGCCCGTGTCTTGGGTAAATCTTATGGTTTGGCTGACCGTATTTCTAAAATGATTCCGACCAAGCCTTTAGGTTTAAGTTTGGAAGAATCCATTGAGGCCGAACCACAACTCAAAGACATTGTCACTAATCCATCTAACCCAGATAACGACGATGCAGCCGAAATTTGGGAAATGGCACTCAAACTTGAAGGCATTACCCGTAACACAGGTAAACATGCCGGTGGTGTGGTTATTGCACCAACTAAGTTAACTGACTATTCGGCTGTCCTATGTGATGCAGATGGAACTAACCGTGTAGCCCAATTCGATAAAGACGATGTGGAAGCTGCAGGTCTAGTTAAATTCGACTTCTTGGGCTTACGTAACTTAACGGTAATTGAAGATGCCATTAAGCACATTAATGCCCGTCCAGATATCACTACACCTGTCGACATTTCCTTGATTCCTTTGGATGACAAACCTGCCTATGCTGTGTTCGCAGATGCAAATACCACAGCGGTCTTCCAGTTTGAATCCGTCGGCATGAAAAAAATGCTGAAAGAGGCACGTCCAAGTAAGTTCGAAGAAATTATTGCTTTCGTGTCTTTATATCGTCCAGGCCCGATGGATCTGATTCCTGACTTTATTTACCGTATGCATGGTGGCGAGTTTGAATACTTACATCCATTACTAGAAAGTGTCCTTGAACCGACATACGGCATTATGGTGTATCAGGAACAGGTAATGCAGGCAGCGCAGTTCTGTGCTGGCTATAGCTTGGGTGGCGCGGATTTACTTCGTCGTGCCATGGGTAAAAAGAAAGTCGAAGAAATGATTAAGCACCGTCAGATCTTTACTGAAGGTGCTGCAACCAAAGGTATTGATGCAGATACGGCCAACCATATCTTCGATTATATGGAAAAATTCGCAGGCTATGGTTTTAACAAATCCCATGCCGCAGCCTACGCCCTTGTTGCATATCAAACCGCTTGGTTAAAAGCACATTTCCCTGCTGAATTTATGTCAGCAGTGATGACCTCGGAAATGCAGAATACCGATAACGTGGTGTTCTTGATCGATGACTGTCGTATTAATGGTCTTGAAGTCTTGCCACCTTCGGTCAATATGTCTTTATATAATTTCCATGCCAGCGATCCAAAAACCATCGTATATGGTTTAGGTGCGATCAAGGGTGTCGGTGAAGCTGCCATGCAGTCTGTGATTGACTCACGTATCCAAGATGGCCCATATAAAGATTTGTTTGACTTCTGTCATCGTATTGACCTAAAAAAAATCAATAAGCGCACGCTTGAAGCATTGATTCGTGGTGGCGCATTGGATTGTTTAGGATTAGAACGCGCTGACTTGATGGCGCAATTGCCAGAAGCTGTACAAGCGGCTGACCAAGCCCGTACAAACCGCGAAACAGGGATGATGGATTTATTTGGTGAAGTTGAAGAAGTTCAACGTAAACCTTCTAAACCTGTTAAACCGTGGTCAGATGAAGTTCGTCTTAAAGGTGAAAAAGATACTCTTGGGCTTTATCTAACAGGTCATCCGATCGATGTGTATCGATCAGAGCTAAAAGCCTTTATTTCACAGCGCATTAATGAGCTTACGCCTACACGACGTGGTGTCACTACAGTATTTGCAGGCCTAGTCGTCGATATTGCCAACTTCCCGAACCGCATGATGGTGACGCTCGATGATGGTACTGCACGTATAGAAGTGTCTGCGAATCACGAACGTTTTAACCGCTTCAAAGATGTGATTCAAAACGAAAAAGTGGTGGTCATTGAAGGTGAAATTTACGAACGTGAAGGTTTTGATCGGCCAATGGGTCGCTTAACTAAAGCCTTCAGTTTGAATGAAATCCGTCAAAAACGTGCCAATGCCATTCAAATTAAATTAACACCTGAACATTTTAGTAAAACGCTATCACGCGACATCCAAAATATTTTACTGCCTTTTTGCAATGTCGATATGTGTACGCATATCCCTGTGCAGTTATATATTGACTATCCATATGCGACGGCTGACATTCATTTGGGCTTAAACTGGAAAGTTGCCCCACTAGATGAATTACTGTCTAAGCTGCGTGACTACTTCGGTAAAGAATCTTTGCATGTCGAATATCATGTCAAATCCAAAGCTGCCAAAGCGGTAAGTTATGAACAAGCCTCTATTCCTGCGCAGGTTCCGCCACCGCCAGATGGGATGAGCATGGATGATGCCATGGATTTATACCAAGCAGAAGCCAATCAATTTTCTTAAAGTTTAAACGCTGTTTGAACTGCTTTTTTAAATAAACATATTGGAAATATCATGAATCAAACTGACAATGCTGCGGTTTCAGCACATCTCTCCCATGTGCGTATTGTCATGGTGAACACAACATTACCCGCAAATATTGGTAGTGCATTACGTGCCATGAAAACCATGGGACTTTCAAAGTTAGTCTTAGTTGCACCGAAGACTTACCCGCATCCGGACATTAATGCCTTAGCTGCCGGTGCTGTCGATTTAATTGATCAAATTGATATCGTTGAATCACTAGAAGATGCCATTAAAGATTGTCATATTGTCTTTGGTACTAGTGCGCGTAGTCGTACCATCCCATGGCCATTACTTGACGCTCGCCCTGCTGCCGAAATGTCTCTCAAAGCGGTCTGCGAACAACAACAAGAAATTGCCGTAGTATTTGGCCGTGAAGACCGTGGTTTGACCAATGAAGAATTGGCAATGGCCAACTACCATGTCACTATTCCAGTGAATACTGAATATGGCGTCTTAAACGTTGCCCAAGCGATTCAAGTCATTTGCTATGAAATGCGCATGGCCGCCCTTGCACATACTGAGTTAACTGCAAATCCTGATGCCAATATGCATGTTACCGATGACATCGATATGGAATGGGATGAACCTTTGGTGACCCATGAAATGATGGAACAGTTCTACCCGCATATTGAAAAAATGCTGGCAGAGATTGAATTTATGGATCCAAAAAATCCAAGATTATTACCTTTACGCTTGCGTCGCCTATTTGGACGTATACAATTAGATCGTATGGAATACCACTTATTACGTGGCATCTTTAGCCGAGTACAGGCTTTAAATAACGGAACATGGAAAAAATCTACAGACAATGAGGATCAATCTAATGCTTAAGCAGCTCAAAGAAGATATACAGGCTGTATTCGCGCGCGATCCTGCTGCACGAAATACGCTCGAAGTCTTAACGACTTATCCAGGAATTCATGCCTTAATCATGCATCGTATGGCACATGAACTTTGGAAAAAAGAGTGTAAAGGCTCAGCTCGTCTATTGTCTTCTTTTAGCCGCTTTGCCACAGGCATTGAGATTCATCCGGGTGCGAAAATCGGTCGTCGTTTCTTCATTGACCATGGTATGGGTGTGGTGATTGGTGAAACAGCTGAAATTGGTGATGATGTCACCCTCTACCATGGTGTGACCTTAGGTGGCACGACTTGGAACAAAGGCAAACGTCACCCAACTTTGGAAGATGGTGTAGTGGTTGGCGCTGGTGCAAAGATCTTGGGCCCATTTACGGTGGGTAAAAATGCCAAAGTCGGTTCAAATGCCGTCGTGACTAAAGAAGTTCCTGCAAATACTACTGCTGTGGGCAATCCAGCACGCTTTATCACCAAAGATAGACCAAAAGATGAAGCGGAAACCCGTCGTCGCGATTATGCAGAAAGTATTGGTTTCCAACCGTATGCTGCAACACAAGACCAAACTGACCCAATGTTAGAAGGTATGCGTGTATTGTTAGATCGTATTCAGCACAATGAAAAACGTATGAATAATTTGTGTCAGCGTTTGTCTCTCCTTGACCCAACGTTCAAAAAGCAACAGCTTAATGAACAACCTTTTAGTCAGGAAGAACTTAAAATCATTGAAGATGTGCGCCGCGAATGCGAAGCTCAAAGTAGTCAATCTAAAGCTTAACCAAAAGCAATCAGAATAAATTGCCTTTAACTTGCATGTTGTTCAGAGTTTTTTTAGACTGACCAACATGCTTTTTTTATAAAATAAATTTAATGGATGAATAATATGACGCTTAAGCCCTTGGCAGTTGCTTGTATTGCTTTAACCCTTGCCGCTTGTGGAAGCGCCCCAACTAAAAATAATGCTCCTAAAGATGCCATGATTTTTGTAGAGCCTGAACTGACTCCACCTTTCTACGCACTCAACCCATTTAACTACGATGCACCACCTCCTTTTGAATTAAATTTACAAAAAGCTGCAGCACAGCCTGTGACTAAGATGGTGGTAACTAGCCCAACCGACCCATCTAAGCAATTAACCCTTGAAGAAAACCGCCTGATTATCCCCACTGTTGACAGCAAAGAACGTTCGATGAAATTTGCTGCTTTAGCAGGTGACAATGAAATCGACATTACTGAAATTGATGATTTCTTACAGCTTGTTGAAGGTAAAGCACGTCACTATCCACCACGTTTTGTTCAACGCCAAGAACGCAAAGGGTTTGAGCTTAAACTCAAGGAAGTTACGCAAAAATTAGATACGCTTGCGTCTAAAGACAACGCCTCTTTTGATATTTTAGTTCGTGCATTTAAAGCCAGTGTGATGGCACGTAACCTTGATTTGGGTTCTGTGTACACAACTAAATCATTAACTTACGCACAACGTATTTTAAAAATCAACCAAGATGATGCAGAAGCAAACTTCTGGTTCGGTTTTGGTTTATCTGAAGGTGGTGGTCAACGTGAAGCGATTCCATACTTAGACAAAGCAATGAAAGCCGGTGTTCAAGAAGCGTATCTTTCTGCAGCAAATAACTATATTGCCATGGAACAAAAAAAGAACGCCATTCAGGTTTTAAAGAACTATAAAGTTAAATATCCACAAGAAGCAGAAGTTGCTGATCGTTTAATTCAAGAAATTGAAAAGCAAGGTCGCTGGAATGTTTGGCAAGTTTTAAATCCACCTAAAGCTGCGTCTTAAATCAGACGATTTAGAAAATTCTTTTGAAAAAAGACCGTTTTAACGGTCTTTTTTCATTTAAGGTGAATTGAAAATCCTGACAATTATCGTATGATTTGAAGATACCTAACCTTATGCGCGGCCTCTTTATGCAGCAAAATATTAAAAAAATACTGCTCCTTGGAATCATAAGTACAAGCGTACTGAGTGGATGTCAGGTCGTCAGTGTCAAAAATCAAAAACTCAATGTTTCGATTGCCAATGAACGTGAAAGTATTATTTCTCGAAATAAACTTAGCGAAGCCAGTTTAAATGTCTTGTCGATGACAGGTCGGGAAGCCAAAGCCTGCACAGAAGACCCGAAAGCCTGTGTTGATGAGTTACAACAAATTCCTCAGATTCAAGATGAACAATTACTTTCTACAGCAAGTGAATTATATTTAGCTAAAGCTATAGAATATGAATCTTCTTCAGCCTGCAAGTTAGGTGTGCTCAGTAGTCACAAATCTGAAGAAAAACAAAAAATTGAACAAGACACTTATAATAAGTGTTTAGATCAACAATTGATACTTCTCGATAAAAGTATTCGCTATAGCTATGCGTACATGTTTAAAACCAAACGTGCGCCTGCTGATCGTATTTTTGATAACCGTCAAGTTCAAATCCGTGATTTCTATAATCAAGGGATTGCCAAATTGGTTAGCAGCTATGCACTACGTTATAAGCCGCAAGAAGTCACCCAACAGATTAAAGTCGGACAAACCACCTATCACATAGACTTCAGCCACTACCTAGAACTCAAAAATCGTAAAATTGAACAATTGATGTCAACCTATAACCTCAACTTCTCAGGTTTACGTTCAATTACCCGTCGAGATGGTTTTGGCTCCGAATTTCTTGTGGTTTTACCCGAAGAACATACGATTGAAACAGGCAAAGCCAAATATATTATCAACCCGATTGATTTTAAATATCCGTCTGGTTCAAATCCTAATATCCATCAAGCGCGCTATTTAGCTGCAACCTTAACGGCTGAACCACTAAGCGCTGCAACTACAGTTGATCAAATTTTGAATCAACATGAGTTTCAAATTAAAGCTTACGACCCGTATAAGTATGAACAGGTCAATATTGCCAATAAAAACTATGCGCTTGCTGCCAATTTTTCTGCTCCATATGGTCTTTGGTTAGCACAAAATAACTTGGGTAAGGCAGCTTATTTATCACTGATTGACCGAGATGAAAAACTGACGATGCCGCATCTCTACATGCTTGAACCATATAATCCTGACAAGAAAGTTATCGTCTTGGTACATGGTCTTGCTAGCAGCCCTGAAGCATGGATTCGTCTGACTAACGATATTATGGGCGATTCAGTGCTACGTGAACATTATCAAGTGTGGCAAGTCTTCTATTCAACGAATATGCCGATTATTGAAAGCCGCTTCCAAATTTATTCCATTTTGACTCAGACCTTTAGCAAAGTAGACGCCAATGCCGCAGCTAAAAAAGATGCTGTTCTAGTCGGTCATAGTATGGGCGGCATTATTGCACGACTACTGGTCAGCCAAGCCGATACCACGCAAGCAGCTTTGAAAATGATGAATTCACGTCAATTAAATCAGTACCGAAATATTCCAGTCGTGAAGCAGCGTATGGTGATTGAAGATATTCCAAATTTCAGCCGTGCAATTTTTTTAGCTGCACCTCATCGCGGTACAGAATATGCAGATCGCTGGTTTACCAAAGCCGCTCGAAAAATTATTAAACTCCCAGGAGCTTTTTTATCGGCCATGGGTGATGTGTTAACTCAAGAAGAAGACCTGAAAGATTTATTTCGTGAAATTGACCATGGCTTGATCCAAAATGGACCAAGTGACTTAAGTCATCAATCAAAATTTATCGCGCTCACTGAAGATATTCAGCCGCGTAAGGGTTTGAAGTTTCATTCAATTATGGGAAATAACACCAACAGTCAAGATAAAAATATTATGACGGATGATATCGTACCATACACTAGTGCTCATCTAGAGGGTGCTGTTTCAGAAAAAATCATTAAAGGGAGTCATTCGATTCAAGAAACCCCTGAAGCTGTACTCGAACTACGCCGTATATTACGTTTGCATTTGATTGAACTTGGCCTCTATAAACCATAAGGCAATACAGCATTTAAATCGATCTACATATTTTAAAACCGATCTCAGGATCGGTTTTTTTTATTTCTGCATTTACTTGAATATGCCATTATTCAGGTAATTACTATATAAGCTTTTTTTTAATTATTTTAAAACTCAAAGGCACTCGTTAAACTTTACATAAACCTTATATTGGAGATAAATTATTGTAAAAATAAAGAAAAAATATTATGCCCATTTCCTAATTTTTTATGAGCATATCGAATTATGAAATTTTAAGGCTTTAAGTCACTTCTTCTGTGAAATTAAGGGTCTAATCATAACTATATAAAATTAAGTATATTTTACGTCAAGTTTATAATCCATTTATCAACCGCTCTACCGCGATGAAGCGGCGAAAAAATTTTGTTTTCGCGGAATCATTATTTTTCTCCTGTATGCCCTGTCATGTACGGGGATTTATCAAGTGATTCCATAACGCAGTTTTGTAGATTCCTCTGTATATTTGGGTAGTGTTTATCACTCTGATCGCATGGGATTTTTCTTTTTTTCCGCATTAACCCCTTATTTTAATGTTTATACTTGTCTAGGCTCGATGTGCGCTGTTGCGATCATATTTATCATCTTTACT
This sequence comes from Acinetobacter sp. P37, assembly GCF_057480965.1. Taxonomy (NCBI): domain Bacteria; kingdom Pseudomonadati; phylum Pseudomonadota; class Gammaproteobacteria; order Moraxellales; family Moraxellaceae; genus Acinetobacter; species Acinetobacter sp. P37. The sequence continues at coordinate 173,144 of NZ_JBLIYY010000001.1, forward strand.
ATGATTTGTAATGATCACAATGATGCGCTATTACATGCAGCCATGAAGTATGCCGTGGTCATCATCTATGCCATTGTTGGTATGCGTTTTTATATTGCCATGGTTACGGGTTGGTAGAACATGACCACTGACTGTCGTCCATTATAAGGAGCTTTAGAATAGCTATGGCATTATGCCCTACGCCATCAACAGCCTTTAAGCATCATGGTGATCGATATCGAATTTTTGAAAATTAAACTGATCATTTAGGTCATCAGGCGGTTGACATCTGCCTGACCCAAATTGCAGAGGTTTTGTCTCAAATCACCAATCGAAATAGTGAGTTAGCTGCACACAATGGCAGCGAAGGTTTTTTACTCCTCTTTAGGGTGTTAACTGAAGCTGAAAATTGAACCTTTGGCAGCCGATTTATTACGCAGAATTTAATCACTCGAACTTCCACATCCAGCCAGCCATATGTCTAAATTTGTGAAGATTAGCATCGCTACGGAAACGATCCTTCCATCTAAACCTGATAAAATTCAGAAATTTATATAGGCTGCCGATCGTGCACTTTACCTTGCATAAGGTAGCGATCGCAACCAATATCGATTAGCTAAGGCTGAAGCATAGCCTAGCATTTGAGTCAGTCTAAGCTTTTTGAATTTATACTGAGATATTTTAGTGTTTTAAAGAATACTCAAGTCTGCTTTTTTTACATGCAGACAAACCTTTTCTGGCATTTTCCTACTACTTTTTTTGCTAGAATCAGCAACACGATTTGTTAACGTACACCTGTGGTTTTGAACGAAGAGACAATATAAATATAAGGACTTTTTTTAAATCCAATTTTCATCAAAACAGTGTTTTTCGTTTAGCAGCGCACAAATTTTTATTTTAAGGTATTTCGTTTCATGCAAGCTGATAATTCCAAAGTTGACCTTTCAACCCTGACTCCGATGATGCAACAGTACATGTCAGTCAAAATGCAAAATCCGCATTCACTGATGTTTTATCGGATGGGTGATTTTTATGAGCTCTTTTTTGAAGATGCGCATAAGGCAGCAAAACTTTTAGGAATTACACTAACACATCGTGGTAAAGCCAATGGTGAGCCTATTCCTATGGCGGGTGTCCCATACCATGCAGCTGAAGGCTATTTAGCCCGCCTTGTAAAAAAAGGGGAAACGGTGGTGATCTGCGAACAAATTGGTGAGGTAACTGGCAAAGGGCCGGTTGAGCGCGGCATTGTTCGTATCATTACACCGGGGACATTAACGGATGATGCACTAATTGCCTCTCATCAAAGTTCAAATTTAGTCGCGATCTGCTTACAACAAAATCAGATCGGGATTGCTTTACTAGACCTCAGTGCAGGTATTTTCAAAGTTCAGCAAATGGACTATCAGCTGGAACAATTAGCAATCGAACTTTCACGTTTAATGCCAAGCGAAATTTTGATTGATGAAGATCTTATTGATCCGAATATTGTCGAACAAATTAAACGTCAATTAGACTGCCCTGTCACTAAACGTCCAAACGTCGACTTCAATTTAAATAACGCACAAAAAACGCTGTGTGACCAATTTGCAGTTGCCACACTTTCAGGTTTTGGTATTGACCATTTACCTTTGGCGAAAGCTGCCGCAGCGGCTTTGATTCACTATGCAAAAGTGACTCAAAAAACTGCTTTACCACATATCCGCAGCATTCAACTCGAACAAAGTAGTGATTTTGTGGCGCTCGATCCCGTCACTCGTCGTAACTTAGAACTGATTGATCCCCTATTTGAACATGGTACCTCCCTGTTCCAACTAATCAATGATTGCCAAACTGCGATGGGTGGCCGTCTATTAAGTCGTACCTTAATGCAGCCTTTACGAGATACCGCTTTATTGGATGCACGTTTAGATGCATCACAAGCGATGCTGCAAGGCTATCATGAGTCTCCGATCCGCTTAGTTCTCAAAGAAATTGGTGATATTGAACGTGTGCTATCTCGTGTAGCTCTCGGTAGTGCTCGTCCACGAGACCTAGTTCAGTTACGTCAAACTTGTGCACAAATTCCCTATCTTCGACATGCACTTGAACCGATCATTCAGTCACACCAATCTAAGCTGATCGCTCAGTTAAATGATGAAATGGGTGATTTTCACGGCTTACATGAGCGTCTTATGTCTGCCATCGTAGAAAACCCGCCAGTGCTTTTACGTGATGGTAATGTGATTGCTGAGGGTTTCGACACTGAACTGGATGAACTGCGTAAAATTCGTGACCATGCAGGACAATTCCTCATCGATCTCGAAATCAAAGAGCGTGAACAAACCGGAATTTCAACCTTAAAAATTGGCTATAACCGTGTCAGTGGCTACTATATTGAACTAACACGCGCTCAAGCTGAGCAAGCACCTGATCATTATATTCGCCGCCAAACCCTTAAAAATGCGGAACGCTACATTACCCCTGAGCTGAAATCATTTGAAGATAAGGTGCTTTCAAGTGAGTCACGTGCATTAGCGCGCGAAAAAATGCTTTTTGAACTATTACTCGATGAATTACGTGCAGATATTGGCAACTTACAAATGATGAGCGCCGCTATAGCGCAAATTGATTTATTGGCCAATTTTGCCCATCAAGCGCGATTACGCAATTGGTCACGTCCTGAATATACCCCTGAAGTTGGGATCAAAATCAAAGCCGGACGTCACCCAGTTGTGGAATCTCTGAGCAAATCACCATTTACTCCAAATGATACCAGTTTGGACTTTAATCACCGTATGGCGATTATCACAGGGCCAAATATGGGCGGTAAATCGACCTTTATGCGCCAAACTGCCTTAATCAGTTTATTGGCCTACTGTGGTAGCTTTGTCCCTGCCCAATCTGCCATATTAGGGCCGATCGATCGGATATTTACCCGTATAGGATCTGCAGACGACTTGTCTACAGGCAAATCAACCTTCATGGTGGAAATGACTGAAACCTCACAGATTCTACATCATGCGACCAATCAATCATTGGTACTGATGGATGAAGTCGGACGTGGTACAAGTACCTATGATGGCTTATCTTTGGCGTGGGCATGTGTACTCGATCTCACGCGTCGTATTAAATGTTTATGCCTATTTGCAACGCATTATTTTGAACTCACCGAGTTAGGCAAAGACGCTAATATCGATAACTATCATGTAACTGCTCGTGAGCTAAATGGCAACTTGATCCTATTACATAAAGTCCAACAAGGCCCGGCGAGTCAAAGTCATGGTCTACAGGTGGCAAAGCTTGCGGGTATTCCCGCAGCAGTGATCAAAGAAGCGCAAAATCGACTTCGTATTTTAGAAACTCAGCAAAAACAGCAACTCAATACTGCTGTACAAACCGATCTATTCTCGGCACTCACAGAGCCCGAAGTCATTGAACGCGTGGTGGAAGTTGAAAAAACATCGCCCGTACTTGATGCCTTAGCAGATTTAGATGTAGATAACTTAAGTCCACGCGAAGCACTACAACAGCTTTACGCCTTAAAGGATTTACTTAAGATCTAAATTGAGCAGAAGCGATAGATGAGATATGCAAAGAACACCTATGAAGGTGTTCTTTGCATTGACTCCATTTAAATGTGTAAATTAGTAAATATTTGCTATCTACTACTGTGGCTATTCAGCAATAAATTGATAAAAAATTAATGTTGTTAAATGTTTCATGCTTAAAATACACATTAAAAATATTGTTCGATAAACAGATGTAATTTAATCAGTTTTTGAGTATGATTCTCATTCATTGTGAAATTTACATAAATTGTTCAGTTTTTAGTGATTTTAACAGCACTGCATATAATAATTATCAATAAAAGGAATTGTTAGTTACCCTATTTTTTGCCTAAAATACACCATTAGTTTATTAGAACCATATTTTTTAGGTAGCTGTCGCCATGACCTTTGTTGTCACTGAAAACTGTATTAAATGTAAATATCAAGACTGCGTAGAAGTTTGCCCTGTTGACTGTTTCTATGAAGGTCCAAACTTCCTTGTTATTAATCCAGATGAATGTATCGACTGTGCGCTATGTGAACCTGAGTGTCCAGCTAACGCGATTTTCTCTGAAGATGAGTTACCTGAAGGCCAAGAAGTATTTATCGAACTTAATACTGAACTTTCTCAAAAATGGCCGAACATCACTCAAATTGGTGATCAACCTGCCGACCGTGAAGAGTGGAACGGTAAAGCTGATAAATTACAATATCTTGAAAAGTAATTTTACGCTTTCATGAAAAGATCAGCACATGCTGATCTTTTTTTATACTTAAAGCACACATTTCATTGCAAATTATTCAAATTTTCTCAATCAAATTGGATTAAAATAGAACGAGTTTATAAATAATTGATTTCTATAATGAAGCATTTACTCAAGGGATTATTGTCCGTTGCAATATTCCCTCTTGTTTTCATTGGTTGTACAACTACACCACAAAAACAAGGTCACACTATTACAACTCCCGACGGTAAACGTATTTACATACCTCAAGAAAAAGTGACGACCATCAGACAAGCCCCGCCTAAAGTGGTGCCTTATGCATACAACTCATGGGTCGCGTCTGTTGATAATTTACGTCGCGTTCGAGACTATGAAGTCTTTTTAGAGAAAAATGGTGTAGGCAATATCATCCCTTCATTTGAGCTGATGCGTACTGCACGTGATTGGCAAAAATGTGGTCGCTCAGAATATATGGTGCCTAACCGTGAATTATGGCAAAACCAAATTGCAACCTTACGTGTCTTTAAATATTTAGTTGCGGCCAATATCTTAACGGACTTTGAAGTGACTTCGGTTTATCGTGATTTGCCTTTGAACCAATGTGCCGGTGGTGCAAGTTCATCTCGTCACCTATATAACTCGGCGATTGATTTCCGTATTGGACCTGCGTACCCGCAGCCCGAAGACTACAGTTATATTGAAAATACCAAGTTCCGTTTATGCCAATTTTGGTCACAACACGGGCAGAGTCTCAATATGGGATTAGGTTTATATGCCAGCGGACAAATTCATATTGATACTCAAGGCTACCGTACTTGGGGACCTGATCACTCAAGTCGCTCTTCAATGTGTAATTACTAAAACATTACATCGTCATATCAAGACCTCTTCGGAGGTCTTTTTTGTACATAAAATATTCAAATATAGAACAATAAATTGCGATGTTGGTGGAAAGGTTTAAAATGCTTGCATCAATCACGAGGTGCGACAACATGCAACAAATGTGGACAGACATTGATGCTTACATCGATTCACATTTAATTCCTGAAGATCCAATATTGACCCAAACACTTCAACATACGGATGAACGTGGCTTTCCTGATCATCTTGCTGTAGCGGCCAATCAAGGCATGCTGCTTCAAATGTTAATCCAAATGAACAAGTGTAAACGCGTTTTAGAACTTGGAACTTTTGCAGCCTATAGCACCATGTGGTTAGCACGTGCATTACCTGATGATGGTTACATTCTGACCATTGAAGGTCGTGATACACACGCGGCCCTCGGTCAAGAAAATATTGATAATGCAAAGCTTACACAAACGATTGAACTGAAATGTGGTCGTGCGGCAGATATTTTACGTGCCCTTCCTGAAGATACCGAACCTTTTGACTTTATTTTTGTCGATGCAGACAAACAGAGCTACCCTGAATATTTAGAATTAAGCTTAAATTTATCTCATTCAGGTACAGTGATTGTTTTAGACAATGTAATTCGTGCAGGCGAGATTCTGAACGCTGAAAACCACAAACCCAGCATTGAAGGTATCCGTGATATGTTCAAAGCCATGCAAAATCATCCGAAAATTTTATCTTGCACAGCACTTCAAACTGTTGGTTGCAAAGGTCATGATGGTTTTGCGATTGCAATCGTTAAATAATCTCAATCGAGGTGTTTTTTAAACACCTCGAATAAAGGTATAAAAAACAATCAATATAATATTTTATTTTAAAAACAATTACCTACAAATACTACACACAGAGTTATCCACAATTTTTGAGGATAACTCTGATTATTTTTAAATCAACAACTTATTATTTATTTACTCGTAATTGTCCGTCTATTAAATCAACTCTGTTCGTTTGCTCAACTTATTTTACAACCAACAATGGAACACTCGAATTTCTGAAAATACTGGTGGTGATACTGCCCAAGAAGAACTGATGGATTTTACTGTGGCTAAAAGCGCCAAGTACGATTAACTGAATGCCATGCTCTTGTTGATAGTCCAGAATATTTTCCGAAACATCGCCATAACGGTATTCCGTCACCACATCGAGACCGGCATTGGTTAAATAATTTTTTGGATCATCCAAGATTTGTGGGTGATCTCCAACATAAACCAAATGACATTGTAAGAGTTTGAGTAGATCACTTTGTGCCACACGTTTCATTAACTCAACGCATTTAGGCGAATATTCATAGGCAAAAATAAAGCGAGTCGGTGGTTTAAACGTTGGTCCTACGGTCATAACTGTACAACTTGCACCACGAATAAAGTTTTCAACATTACTACCGAGCGGCTTATTGCGCTCTGCTGAACGTTCACCTACCCGACCAATTAAAACAATATCGTCATCTTGCAAAATATTAAAACTTTGCTCTAAGAAGTCACCCTTTTCCTGAATATGGGTGGTTTGAATCCCATGCTTATCTTGGATCATTTCAGAAATGTGTTTGAGCAAGTTATTACTATAATCTAACGCTAAATCACTTTGTTTTTGTTCTAACTCCGCGAGTTCTTTTAAGAGCATGGCATTACTTTCAAATCCAATCACGCCACTGATTTCACCTAAGTGATAACTTGCCGGATAGTAATCAAGTATTTGTAGTAAAACCAACTCGCGGTGAGTTTGTTTAGCAACCCAAGCAGCAGCATCAGCTAGTGCATTAATGCATGGAGAAGAGTCGATACAGGCGATAACTCGTTTCATGATTAGCCCTCGTTTTATTATTGCTTGGCTATAAAATGTTGTTTGTTATTTTTAACTTATCACAACTCTGTTTCACTGTGCATGCAATTGTGTAAGCATAAAAAATATTTATGACGTATTTGGCGATTATTTATTCACGATATCGAATGAATTTTGCAGGATTTCCAGCAATGATTGCACGCGCTTCGACATTTTTCGTCACCATACTGTTCATACCGACTACAGCCTGCTCAGCAATGTGAATGCCATCCTTGATTCCAACATGCGCACCTAGCCAAACATCACGTTCTATCTCAATCCCTTGTGATCGTACAGCTTGTTGATAGATCGGTTGATTGACATCCATTCCATGATCAAAAGCATATAAATGGCAATACGCCGCCATACGGACTTGATTGTGAATTTTGATGCCCACGCGCCCACCATCTAAAATACAGTGATGATTGATCGCCACTTCATTACCAATTTCTATTGGGCCATGCAGGGTGCAATCCGCCGCAATAAAGCTGTTATCTCCAATAACAATCTTACGTCCCGGTTCGGCAAAAATATGAGCCAATGGCGATATAAAACAGTTTTCACCAATTTCAACGGTTTCCATCGATTTGAGATAGTCTTGATATTCCTGTTGCCAAGCTTCAGCCCAACCACGATTTTTTGGTTTGAGTGACCAATATAACCAAGGCATATAATTCAAACGATGCTTATGTTGCTCTCGATATTTCAATAATGGATCTATTTCATTCATCTTCAGCAGCCTCTACGATATACAGTTGTTCACGTCCGCGAGTTACATCTTGAATCTTGAACTGTAGCGGTTGGATTTGATGAATTTGCAATGCTGCAAGTACATTTACGCCCTGCGCTGTATAGTCTTCCTGAAATTCAATTTGCTGCTGATTGAGTTCATATTGGAAAATTGCCCATTCATTAAACTGACAACTAAATTGCACTTTTTTCTTCTCAATAAGTTCAATTTTTTCAGCTTGTAAAAGGCATTGACCTGCACAGCCACCATAGGCACGTACCAATCCCCCTGTCCCGAGCTTAATTCCGCCATACCAACGATTAACCAAGACCAACACGTTGGTTAGGTCATTCCCTTCTATGGTTGCTAGAATGGGCCGACCTGCTGTGCCTGAAGGCTCACCATCATCATTAAAACGTACGGTATGTCCAATTTTCCATGCCCAACACTGATGTGTTGTTGAGATATCTTTATGGGCTTCGAGAAATTCTTTAACGGCTTGTTCATTTTCCACAGGAACTGCGATGGCTTGAAAACGACTTTTTTTAATGTCTTCTTCATATTCAAACTGTGCGGCGAGTGTAAATGGCATAACGTCTTTAGATCCTGTATCAAAGGATATTATAGCGTTTTTTGAAAACTTACATCCACAAAAAAGCCTCCAATGCTGGAGGCTTGATTGGCACTGCGTTATTAACGTTCGCGAAGTGCTTCTTTGGCTTTATTGAATGGCTTGATTAAATATTCAAGTACAGTTTTCGAGCCTGTGCGGATATCAACTGTTGCCACCATACCCGGTGTAATACTAAAACTTTTACCTTCTTTATTGCTTAATTTATCACTATCTGTACGGATATAAACACGATAATAGAACTGATCTTGTTTCACTTCATCACGTAACGTATCTGGTGAAATGACGGTCACTTTACCTTTTAGACCACCATAGATCGAATAGTCATATGCCGTAATTTTAACTAAGGCTTCTTGACCCGGACGAATAAAAGCAATATCTCGCGGTGAAATACGTGCTTCTACCAAAAGCTGTTCATCCAAAGGTACAATAGTCATCAATTTACCATTTTGCGGAATCACACCGCCCAATGTCATCACATCAATCTCTTTGACCACACCACGAACTGGAGATTTAAAAACGGTACGGCTGAGTGTATCCGATTTGCCTTTCACCACTTGTTGCTGTGATTCAATATCCGTATTGGCTTTCGACAATTCTTCCCGTGATTTTACCAAATATTGGTTACGGACATCGTTTAACTGGTTTTGTAAGTCATTCGCTGAACGCTTTAAACGAAGTACTTCAACTTCACTTGCTGCACCCTTAGCAACTAAAGGTTCAGTCATGGCCAATTCTTGTTGAACCAATACCAAAGCTTGTTTTAAGCCGGCAACAGATTCTTCCAAGTTTGCACGACGTGAATGATATAAAGCTGTTTCTTCCTTCACTAAAGCTGGAATCTTTTGAACATCTTCAGGAAAGGTTAATGGTGTACCATTCACTTCTGCACGTAAACGTGCTGCTGTCGCACGTGATGCCACAAGTAAAGACTCGGTTTCACCAACATTTGATGCGAAGCGTGTTGGATCAAGTTGCGCAAGGACTTGACCTTGTTCAACAATTTGACCTTCCTTCACATTCAACTTGGTTAAAATCCCTCCCTCAAGCGACTGAACAATTTGTTCTTTCGAAGATGGAATCACTTTACCTGTCCCTGTAGAGACTTCTTCTAATTTAAACAACCAAGCCCAAACTAAAAGGATTGCCAGACCAATCGTAATAATCCAAATGATTAAACTCGATTTCGGTAATGGTGGCTCTTTAAAGCTGACTTTGGTCGAGCGTTGTATTTCTTGTTTATTTTCACTCATGATTTAAGCCCCAGCTACTTTTTTCTGAGCATTCTGATTCAGAATTTGATCACGAGGTCCATCCATGACAATTTTACCTTCATTCACCACAATAATGCGGTCAACCAACTCAAGTACCGCACGGCGATGTGTTGCCACCACCATAGTTCGGTTTTGTAAATAACCTTTTAAATGATCGATCAACTGCTTCTCAGATACGTCATCAATGGCTGCTGTAGGTTCATCAAGCAATAGAATATTGGGTTGACGAATCAATAAGCGTGCAAGCAACAAAGCTTGGCGTTGACCGCCAGAGAAGCCTACACCACCTTCTAAAATGATATGGTCTAGCCCTTCTTTTTTCTCTTGAACAAAGTGAATTGCACCCGTAATTTTCAGTACTTCAATCAATTGTTCATCCGTAGCCAGCGGAGCACCCAAGGTCAAGTTTTCACGAATCGTACCATAAAATAACTGTGAATTTTGGTTCAATAGCCCCATATCACGGCGTACATCTGCGGGGTCAATTAAAGACAGCTCAATCCCATCTAATTTAACTTTGCCTTGTACTGGCGTTTGCATACCCGATAACAATTGGAGTAGCGTCGACTTACCAGCACCGTTACGGCCCAAAATTGCGATTTTTTCTCCAGCCTTAATTTCCAGTTTTGGAATTAAAAGACTTGGACGTGGGTCATCTTCACCATACTTAAATGACACACCATTGAGTTCATAATGACCATTAATTGATGGTCGATGAATGAGGTGAGAATAATCCGGTTGATCGACAGGTTTCTTCATGAGCTCATCCAGACCGGCTTTTGCCACTTTAGCCTGTTGTAAACGACCTAATACCCCTGCCAGTGCAGAAATCGGTGCCAACATTCGTGAAGACAAAATCGAACAAGCCACTAAAGCACCTGTGGTCATTTCACCTTTCATCACAGCAAAACAGCCGACAAGTACAACAATTGCAAACGTTAGACCCTGAATTTTTTGTGTCCATGCCGACATTAAGCCCACGATTTTACGTTGACGCATGCTGACATCAGCAGACACTTCATTCATGTGGTTCCATTGGTTTTGGAAACGTGATTCAGCACGAAGTAATTTGATATCCTCCATACCTTGCACAGATTCAACCAATAAGGCATTACGAATCGAAGACTCGCGCATACCCATTTGTGCAAGTTTAGCCAATGGTTTTTGCGCCAAAATCCCTGGAATAATCATCAAAGGAACCACCAACAGCATGACCCAGAATAGATTGCCGCCAATTAACCAGAAGATGAACAGGAACAAGAAGAAAAACGGTAAATCGGCAATTGCGGTAACAGTCGTCGAAGTGACCATTTCGCGTACCCCTTCTAATTCACGAATTTGTGAAATAAAAGTACCTGTTGATTTTGAACGTTCGCTATTTTTAATTCTTAATGCATGACCAAATACACGATCGGAAATTTTCAAATCGGCACGTTTACCAATAATATCCGATAAATAAATTCGTGAAACACGTAGTGCAAACTCAAATATCGCTGCAATTAACACCCCACCCGCAAGTACCCATAAAGTCGGTACAGATTGAGATGGAATGACGCGGTCGTACACGTTCATTGAGAACAAAATAGTGGCTAGGGCCAAAATATTCGCCATTAATGAAGCGAACATAATGTCGATATAACGCTTCCAGTCTTTTAAAACAATCGACCAGAACCAATTTTTTTCAAACGGTTTGATGTATTCATCGACACGTGCATCGGGTACAGATGACTCTGGACGCAGAATATAAATATTGCGAACACCATGGCTCAATCGCTCAATAGAGAAGACTTGAGATAGGCCTTCATCACCGCTTAGTTGAACACTGGCATTGCCGTCTACGTCGATGCGTTCTACCACACCCACTTCACCACTGATGAACTCGACCAATACAGGTAAGCGCCATGGATTAAGTAGATTTATGTCGTATTTGTTTTTACGAACACTTAATCCAATTTGGCGTGCCATCACTGCGACCAGTTCATCGGCATTTTTGTGTTGATCCCAATCCAACTGCAACCGTATACGTTCTTCAGAGGGTTCAATTCGATAATGCTTTGCAATATTCATAACCGCTTGTAGCCACGGTTGATAATTTATTGTATTACTCATGGCTGAACTTCAAACCCCTGAATAGATATATTATTAAGCTCATAAATATTTCGTGAACGTCCTGTCACTTGGATGTACTGCGCAAGTGCTGAGTAGATATCATATTGTGATGTCACAATTTCTTGTGCGGCACTATGTATGGCTTGCTCTGCATTCAGTAGATCGACAACCGTTCGAGTTCCTAATTTATATTGTTCTTGATACAGTTCTTTAGTTCTTACCGTTGTTTCACGACGCTGCACCAATATCGACATTTGACGCTTTTTATTTTCGATTTGTTCACGAATCATTCGGACTTGATCAATCACATCCAAATATACTGTATTTACTTGTGCTTTTGCTGCTTCTTCTGCATAGCTTGCGGCACGTGTTTGCGCTGCAATTGCACCACCTTGGTAAAAATTACTGGTGGCTTCCAACATGATTGAATTATATAAACCATCATCTTCATCATTATTTGGATTACGGCCATTCACCGCCTGACTCAGACTGCCTTTGACATTGAGTGTTGGATAAGCACTTAATTTTGACTGTTGCTTTTGCAATTTGGCAATTTCAACCCCAGCCTGTGCTTTCATCATGCTCGGAATCATCTTGAAATCCGGATCTTCATATAGAGCTGCAGCCGTTAAGATGCGATCTGGGATCACCCAATTGATCTGACTTACATCAAAACCTAACAAGGTACGAAGTCGCTGTTGGTACTGTCGAAGTTGAGTTTCTTGCACAATTAAATTTGATTCTGCAGCTTCTAAATTTGACTTGGCTTGAATAGGGTCTGCTTGACTACTGATCCCTGCGGTTGCACGTAAGTTAGCAATCTCAGCAATCCGGCTCACACCGGCAATTTGCTGCTGCGCAATTTTAGCCACTTCTTGATATCGTTTAATGTTGATAATTGCATTTGCAACATCAAATGAAACTTCATCTAAATTTACAAGTACATTAGCCTGCTCTTGTAACATTTTTGCTTCTTCGATACCGACAGCACTTTTGGTTTTACCAAAGTCATATAACATCTGCGTCGCATTTAAAGATACCAACTGACGTCCACGCTCGCCTTTTGTCAGATCTGCGGTACTTAATCCACCTGAAATTTGGGGATAATATGCAGCATTCGCAAGGTCAATATTGGCGTTTTGCGATGCGACTGTAGCAATACTTTGTGTGATTTCTGGACGTCTTTGGACGGCGATATGTATCGCATCAATAAAACTTAGATTCTTCGCTACTGTGTTTGGATTATAGCTGCCTTGTTGCGTTCGACCATAAGCAACGGCTGGCATTTCTTGGACACGTGAGGTATCTAAATTATATTTACTGAGTTCTGTGATGTTAATTTTTTCGGCAGAAGGTTTCGGCTTATTAGGTAAAAAAATCTTATCTAATGTCTTTTGAATGGTACTTTGTGTAGTGCCAGTATCTGCTGCATACACTGAACCAATGGAAAAGGGTAATAATAATATACAAAAGAAATTGCACTTATTTTTACGCGGACGCCCAACTTCTGGACCATTCATCTTTCGTAATCGCATGATTTTTGCAGGTCGTATTTTTAGTTTAAAGTATACTGAATTCTTGCTAATTTTTTAGATTAATCGCTCAGTTTTTGTCATTTCAGACAATAACATAAACCCGCTGAATGAAACTAGCGCCATTCAACGGGAAATTTCTTATTTTATTCAATTAAACAGTAAAATCATCACCAAGATAAACTTTACGTACAGTTTCATCCGCAAGGACTTCTTCTGGAGTACCTTCTGCAATCACTGAACCTTCGCTCACGATATAGGCATGCTCACAAATCGCAAGGGTTTCTCGCACATTATGGTCGGTAATTAATACACCAATACCGCGATCTTTCAATGTTCGGATAATGTCTTTAATATCACCCACTGAAATAGGATCGACCCCTGCAAAAGGTTCATCGAGCAACATAAATTTAGGGTCTGCAGCTAAAGCACGTGCGATTTCCGCACGACGACGCTCACCACCCGACACACTCATACCAAGAGAATCTTTAATATGAGTGATTTTAAAGTCAGCAAGCAATTCCGTTAAACGTTGCTGACGTTGTTGCTTATTTAGATCTTTACGGGTTTCTAAAATCGACATGATATTTTCTGAAATGGTTAATTTTCTAAAAATAGATGCTTCTTGAGGTAGATAACCAATACCTTTACGAGCGCGCTCATGCATTGCTAAGTCAGACAAATCAAGATCATCTAAATGAATCTCACCTTTATCCATACGCACTAGACCAACGACCATATAGAAACTTGTGGTTTTACCTGCACCATTTGGACCAAGTAAACCCACAATTTGACCACTTTGCATGCTAAAGGACACATCCTTTACCACCCAACGCTTACTGTAGTTTTTGGCTAAATGTTTAATACATAAAGTTTGAACTTGCGAGGTTTGCTCCATTAATCACGTGCTCCTGGGAAGGACTTAGTGCTTGACGGTGGAATTACGATCTGTACACGACCCGAAGAAGATCCAGATTTATTTGGTGTACCCTCAGCAACGATGTCACCTTTATTCATACTGTATTTCAGGCTATTACCCCGAATACTTGCACCATCTTGTTGTAACAAAGCACCACCTGTCATGGTGATAATACCCGTTTCAGCATTGTAGACAATTTTCTGAGCTTGGCCTTTTGCATAGCCTTTGGCAGGGTCAGTTTTTTGTTGGAAATGTGCTGGCCCACCCGTTGCTGTAATCGTACTAATCTCTTTTTTGCTGTTTAAGTTCGCAACGATTGAGTTTGCCTGAAGCTTCATCGAACCCTGTTCAATGATGACATTACCAGTATACGTCGTAATCCCGGTTTTTTCGTTAAATGTTGCACGATCGGCAACCAATGAAATCGGTTGATTACGATCTGAAGGCAAAGCAAAAGCTGCAACCGCACATATCGCCAGTGAACCGAGTAGCACTGTACGTTTTAGGAAAGTTTTTGCAGTTTTTCGATTAAAATTATGGTTCATACTTTCCTCGAATATTAAAAAATTCGTATTGACCGTCGTTTAAATTTGCTTTTAAACCTTGGCTGACAAATTCGGCTTGTGGTGAAATCACCGTTACAGTCTTGTCCGTTTCTATTTCACGCTGTTTTGGAAAAGCAGTTAGTTCCTCAGTACGAAACTCCATTTGCCCTTCACGCATCAATTTTGTTGCAACCACATTGTCACTCAGCACGACTTTTTGGTTATCGTCCATACCATTGGCTTGTTTGGCAAAAAACGTGGCATCGACAGCACCATCTTGATAGGTCGATGCTTTCAGATTGACCAAATGAGACGTTTGCTTTTGCAAATCCTGCTCAAGTCGATCGACTTGCGCACGAATATGCAATTTTCCCTGCTCATCAGTCTGCGTCAGGTTAATGTTTTCAGCTGAGTAAGTCATAGTTTTCGAAGAGTCCGCCTGAAGCTTATTACCCTTTCCACCGAAATAGTAAAAACCACCGCTTACTGCAGCAATGACCACAGCTGTCACGTATAAAACTTTAGTATCCATAAGCGGAGATTCAATCCAATGACTGCATCAATTTATTAATAAGGTGCACTTGCATATTTTTCAAGTAGTTCCTGGTATACACCTTTAGAAACTAAAAGCATATCGCAGATTTCACGAACAGCACCACGTCCACCCATCGCCTGAGTAACAAGATCTGCACGGCGACGTACTTCTAAATGTCCATTCGGTACGGTCACTTTCATCCCTGCAATAGCAAAGGCTGAAAGATCGGGCCAGTCATCGCCCATATATAGGCAATCTGAAGGATCAATACCAAACTGTGCGCAAGCTTCAGTCAAAGCAACACCTTTGTCTTCACGACCTTGAAAAACCAAGTCCACACCTAAGTCAGACATGCGTTTTTCAACAATATTACTTTTACGGCCAGTAATAATGATGACTTTGATACCCGCTTTTTGCACCAACTTCATGCCTAAGCCATCTCGAATATCAAAGGATTTGATTTCATCGCCGCTATTGGTCAACGTTACAAATCCATCACTTAAAATTCCATCTACATCCAGTACTAGTGCTTCTATGTGACGCGCTTGTTCTAGCAATACATACGATGCCATTTTCTTAATTTACCCCAGCCTGAATCAAATCATGCATGCTGATAATCCCAATCACTTTATTGACATCATCAACAACTACAAATTGTGTAATTTTCTTTTCGTTCATACGTTCTAAAGCATGTACCGCGCGTTCTTCTTGTGAAATGGTCAAAGGATTTTTAATCATCACTTCTGAGACTTTCATATTCACATCAAAGCCTTGCTGTTTATCAATCAAACGACGTAAGTCACCGTCGGTAAAGATACCCAATAAGGTATCGTTTTCATCGACAATCGTGGTGAGTCCCAAACGTTTATTTGAAATTTCGTACAGGACTTTATTCATTGGTGTCTCTGGCGACACTTTGGGTAAGTCTTCACCTGTATGCATTAGATGTTTTACATGCAATAACAAACGCTTACCCAACGCTCCAGCAGGATGAGAGCGTGCAAAATCATCCGAGGTAAAGCCACGCGCATCCAATAAAGCAACCGCAAGGGCATCACCTAAGGCTAATGTTGCAGTGGTACTTGAGGTCGGAGCTAAACCCAAAGGGCATGCTTCTTGAATATTACCCAAGGTCAATGCGACATCGGCATTTTGTGGCATTGGGCCTTTATTGTCACCACTCATGGTAATAAGAGGAATGCCCAAATGTTTGATCAATGGCATCAGCATCATAATTTCATCACTCTTACCTGAGTTTGAAATTGCAATGAGCACATCACCTTTAACTAACATGCCCAAATCACCATGTCCAGCTTCACCTGGATGCATGAAGAAAGATGGCGTACCTGTCGAGGCAAACGTAGCGGCCATTTTACGACCGATATGCCCCGATTTGCCCATACCAGTAATCACTAAACGCCCTTTGCACTGTAAAATGATTTCGCAGGCTTGGCTAAAACGATCATCTATTTGCGTCGCTAATACTTGTAAAGCATGCTCTTCAATACGCAAAGTTTCTAATGCGACTTTCTGAAAATCGACTTGATTCGGCATATTTGGTGGATTCAAAGTTGTTATACCTTAAGCCGTGAGAGGTGCGCTCTCACTTTCAAAATAAAAAAATTTTCACAATTTTATCATAACTATGCAAATAGCACGTTTCCAAATGTATAAGAATTCATGAATTATGCAGAAAAGATGCATTTCTTCTTTTTTATTTTAGGAACAGATAAATTGAATTCAACTCTCAAATGAAATTCAGCCCGAATCAAATGAGCCTTAAACTTCTTTTTACAGCAGTACAATTACATCAAGCATTAAAAAATATCTGCTTTTTTGGGTTTTAACTTTATGAAAAAAAATGCTTAGGTTAAGATGAGCCATCTTTTGGTAGAAACAATTTGAAGACCTATGCAACCTTTTGTTCTATATAACTCAGAGCAACGTAAAAAAGTAGAATTCGTACCTCGCAAAGAAGGACATATCGACATGTATGTCTGTGGAATGACCGTGTATGACTACTGTCATATTGGTCATGCTCGAGTTATGGTTGCATTCGACTACATTATCCGTTTCCTGCGCAGTCAGGGCTGGAGCGTTAAATACGTTCGCAACATTACCGATATTGACGACAAGATCATTGCCCGTGCCAATGAAAATGGCGAAAGCATTACTGCGTTAACCGATCGCTTTATCAAGGCCATGAACGAAGATGCTGCCAATTTAGGTTGTGCAGCACCTGATGAAGCACCACGTGCAACAGACTATATCGATCAAATGCAGAATATGATTGGTAACCTAGTCAACAAAGGCACTGCCTACCCATCTGCAAATGGCGATGTTTATTTTGAAGTTGAAAAGTTTGCCAAATATGGTCGTCTTTCGGGTCGTAAACTTGACGATATGCAGGCTGGTGCTTCTGAACGCGTTGATGTAGAAGTAGAAAAGAAACATCCTTTTGACTTCGTGCTTTGGAAACATGCCAAAGAAAATGAACCTTCTTGGGCTTCGCCTTGGGGCAATGGCCGTCCGGGCTGGCATATTGAATGTTCAGCGATGTCGACCTGCTGCTTAGGTAACCATTTTGATATTCATGGTGGCGGTTCAGACTTAACTTTCCCGCATCATGAAAATGAAATTGCGCAATCTGAGGCATCTACTGGCGAACAGTATGTTAATTACTGGATGCATGTCGGCTTTATTAATGTCGATGGCGAAAAAATGTCGAAGTCTTTAGGTAATTTCTTCACTATTCGTGATGTGATGGATAAATTCCACCCTGAAGTGATTCGCTTCTTTATTGTGTCATCACATTACCGTAGCCCAGTAAACTTCTCTGACACTGCTTTAAAAGAAGCGAAAAATACCCTTTCCCGTTTCTATCATTCATTTAAAGCTTATCAGCAAGTCTATGGTGAAAAAACCGTAGAAACTTTGGATGATGCTTTAGTTGAGCGCTTTAATGCCGCTATGCGTGATGATTTCAACACCGCAGAAGCAATTGCGGTATTGTTTGAAGTCAACAAAGAATTGAACCGTGCCGTAAAAGATGAAAATGCTGAACAAGCGGCTGTGTATTATTCGACATTGCGTCACTTGACCAATATTTTAGGTTTGGTGCAACACAATGTAGATGATTTCCTGAAATCTGATATCGGTCAGGAAGCTCTAGGTCTCTCTGAAGAGCAAATTGAAGATTTAATTCAACAACGTAAAGATGCGAAAAAAGCCAAAGAATTTGCCAAAGCAGATGACATTCGTCAATCTTTACTGGATCAGGGCGTAGTTCTGGAAGATACACGTCAAGGTACTATTTGGCGTCGCGCTGATTAATTAAGCAAACAGAAGCATAGAGAGTTGACAGTTGCGTGAAATTCTCTATAATTCACCTCATTGCGGGAATAGCTCAGTTGGTAGAGCATAACCTTGCCAAGGTTGGGGTCGGGAGTTCGAGTCTCCTTTCCCGCTCCAGAATACGAAAAACCCTCATCGAAAGATGAGGGTTTTTTTATGTTTAAATTTTCCTTCAAAGGCTTATTTTTAGATGTATTTACTCATGTTATGCACATGAAAGCAATTTCGCATTTTTAAAATAATATTTAAGTCTATTCGACGGAGTCTTACATTTAGGGATTGAATACAGGAATTAGCTTCCGGCTGGAAGTACTCTTACGAAACGTTGTTTCTCATTCGGCAAAATGAGATGCGAAGCTTCGCAAGGAAACCATCTTGCGGTGCAATGCACCTCACCAACAAAACGCGTTCACTACCGTCAAATGATTCAATGTATCGCAAAAACATTTTTGATTAGAAGTCGTCCTGTCTCAAACCATTGCGGATGACATTACCGCGTATCTTTATTATTTGAAGCAAAGTACGCTTCTGATATTACTGCGTAACATCTGTTATTTATTATATTGTAGCGGCGTTTATAGGCCTTAATTTCTTCCCAACGATTAAGGCTTTCCTTATTGCAATATGACCTTTCGCCTACCTGTTAAAATATAATCTAACGAAATGCTCATCTAGGCTATTTTCCTCAATTTTTCTCCATAATTTTCCGTTATTCTTTGCCAAAATTACATTTGGACAACCAAATAATGCACGGCGCGCACACCACACTCAAACTGACCAGCTTAAGTTACGCATTACTTACGATCTCAACATCAATTTGGGCCGCAGATACTGTTCAAAATCCTCAAGAATCTGCAGCAGTTCAGCAAATGGAAGCTTTAACATTTGAAGTTCCAACAGCAAGCACTAAGCCCAAAGACCCAGATATCAGTGCTGTCGCAAAAACCATTATAAGCCGTGATGAAATGTTGAAATTTGGCGATCAGTCCATCAATGATGCGCTGCGCCGTGCTGCAGGGTTTCAACTCCCCGGTGCCGGCGATGGTCCACGTGGTGGTGCAGGTGCTGGCGGCATGCGTTTTCGTGGTGGTGGCGCACCCGTGTTTTTAATCAATGGTGAACCTGCACAAGGTGGTCCTCGTGGTGGCATGTCAGTTGTTGATAGCATTACACCGGAAATGATCGAACGCCTTGAAATCACCAAACAACCAAGTGTAGCTCAAGGCTCGGTTGCTTCATCTGCAGTCATCAACATTATTTTAAAAGAACCATTGAATGGCACGCGTTTGAGTGGATCTGTACGTGCTGGTTATGGTCTAACAAAGTCAAATACACGTGAAGAAGAACGCACCAATTTAAACTTTCAAATGGATGGTCGATCAGACCCTTGGATCTATATTTTATCTGGGAGCCAAATGTGGAATGATTCAGATACGCTCACCCGTACACAAGATGCAACAGGAACGAAAACCCAGAAACGCATCACCAATCGTACGTCGCAAATGCTCACCCCACGTGTTGAATATCAACTTGATGATCAACAAAAATTGGTCGCTGAAATGTTTTATCGCAACAATGAAAGCAAAGGCACAAGTGGCACCCAAGTCCAAAAAGATAAAAATGACAGCATTCGACTCAACACACGATATGAGCGTAAAGACCAAGGTAATTCCGACAAAATTCGCTTATCAATCGAGCAGCAAAATGAAACGGAATTAACAGAGTATAGAAATTCTCAATCATATATTGATGAACAAATTAATGAATATGGCTTAGGCTACGACGGTGTCCGCAAGTTCGACTCAAAACGCCAAATAAAATTTGGTACTGATCTACGTAGCAATGAACTTGAAAGCAATATTGCAGAGACCTTAGATGAACAATTGTATGCTGCTTATGTTGAAGGAAGTTGGAAATATACGCCGCGCCAAACCTTAACTCTAGGTGTACGCCAAGAGTGGATTGATCGTTCAGGTTTAGTGGATTATCAAGATCAGCATTTGAGTCCTGTATTAGCACACCGTTTTGACTTTAATGACCAATGGTCACTCCAAACCAACTTGAGTCAGGCTTTTAAAAATCCACGTAGCAATCAATTGATGCCGACGGTTTCAGTTTCTACAGATAGCGATGCAGGGACACTAAACAACCCTAATCGTGGTGGTAATCCAGACTTACGACCTGAAACTATTAATGCTTACGAAACAACCCTAGGCTATAACACCCCTGCTGGCGGCGTAAATATCACTGCATATTATCGAGAAATTAATGACTATATCGAAAAATCGATCCTGTCAGAAAATGCTACAGGCGGTCGTTGCGAAACAGGAAATACCGATTGCAGTTTTGTCGAACGCCCATATAACCAAGACAGTGCAACTACTTATGGTGTGGAAATTGCTGGACGTTATGCACTGAAGCAAACGGAGAATGGTCATTCATTTATGTTGAATGCTCAGCTTTCAACTGTACGTGCAAAAATTGAAGAAACTGACGGCTCTGACCGTTTGGCAAGTGATGTTGCACCTTATACCGCAAGTGCTGGTTTATCTTATAATTATCAACCTTGGCGTATAGCAACTAGTGTGAATCTCAATTATACCCCTGAATATACACGTGCGCTGAGTAACGAACCGTACAATCGCACCAGCAATGAACGCGTCAATATGGATGTGAGTTTTACTAAACGCTTTGATCAAAATTGGTCTGCATCGGTGAATGCACGTAATATTCTCAGCTCAGATTATAAAGAAGTGTTAAAAGAACAAAGTTCTGGCGCGCTATACCAATCTCGTATCAATGAAGCAATTCCAAGCTTTATGTTTACCTTAGAAAAGAAATTCTAAACCGTTTCTAAGAGACTTCTAAGAGATTTAAAATAAAAAACCGATACGGACAACGAATCGGTTTTTTTATGCGTACACGACCGCAAACTAGCGCTCAATTGCCTTCAACATTTTCGCAATTTTTAGGGTATGTTCCTTCTGCCCTTTTTTCTCTAAGACCTTTTGCTCAACCCACCATAAATATTCAAAAATTTCTGATTCACTTGAATCCTCTTGAATTAATTTAAAAATATTGGGCAAATAATCATCATATTCATCACGTAAAGCAGGAATACGGCGAATCCCTAACGGGTCCCATTCCTTCAATAAAATTTTATGTATCGCATGCAAGAGACTGGCATCTCGATTATGTTTTGACTGCATACAAGTTCCCTGGCTTATATTTTTTTACTTTTAAAATCAGTTATCTAATTATGTGATGATATTAAAAGAAAAATGAACTGTTGTTTGTCGAAGATTTCATCATACGCATCTCTAAACGCTTTTCCATTGGTTTTTCATCTTTTTTTTATACTAAACCAAAGCTTTATCAAAATATCATGCACTTTTTCTCATAAATTTTGCCAATAAAGCCTTTCGAGAATCCCTTACTTCACAGTACAAAAGTTTTAAATGCTAAGTTCAATTTTCAGACCTAATCATTCAAAGAAAAAAACAATACGCTTCAGCCAACTTCTATATTTATCTCTTTTCGCAATTGTGAAAAATTTACAGTTTTCCTTTTTAATCTCCGACAATTCAAGCTACATTCTATTTTGAAATTTTAATCCTGAAAAATCCCTATGAGTACTGCATTAAACGAAACCATTTACGTCATTCAACACCTTGCATTTGAAGATTTGGGTTCATTGGAAGATGTATTTTACCAACTGGGTTATCGGGTAAGATACTTCGAAGCTGGTGTCGATGACCTCAGTAAAGCTATGCAACATACAGGGCTTACCATCATTTTGGGCGGCCCGATCGGAGTTTATGAAACTAATGACTACCCTTTCCTACAAAAAGAAATAGACTTACTTAAAGTACGTTTAGAGAGTAACTTACCGACTTTAGGCATTTGCTTAGGTGCTCAGCTTATTGCACATGCATTGGGAGCGAAAGTCTACCCAGGTCATAGCAAAGAAATCGGTTGGAATAACTTAGAACTTGATGCTATTGCTGACAATATATTAGCGCCATTAGATCAAGTGCCTGTACTGCATTGGCATGGTGATACCTTTGATTTACCTGTAAATGCACAGTTACTCGCCAGCTCAGCAATTTATCCAAATCAAGCGTTTAGCTATGGGCCCAATATTCTAGCTCTACAGTTTCATATTGAAGCAGAAGCTCAGGCCATGGAAAAATGGCTAATTGGGCATACATGTGAACTGCATAAAGCACAAATTAACATTCCAAATTTGCGCATGGAAAGCCAACAACATACACCTCATTTAGAACGTGTTGCTCCCCTTATTTTGCAACAATTTTTACAACAGCTTGAGCTTTAAAACAGCTATTAATTTAAAGCTAAATGGCTTATAACAGTTGCACTTCAAAACGTATAAGCCATTAGAATGACTCCCTTACTCAGCATTGCACTCATCCACTTTTTTGCTCTCATCAGCCCAGGCCCAGACTTCTTTTTTGTCACTCAAAGTGCTATTCGACAAT
Source organism: Acinetobacter sp. P37 (assembly GCF_057480965.1). Classification (NCBI taxonomy): domain Bacteria; kingdom Pseudomonadati; phylum Pseudomonadota; class Gammaproteobacteria; order Moraxellales; family Moraxellaceae; genus Acinetobacter; species Acinetobacter sp. P37. The sequence continues at coordinate 196,236 of NZ_JBLIYY010000001.1, forward strand.
CCAGATCACATGCATTATTTGCCGCATTAGGTATTTCACTTAGTATTTTAGTTTGGTCAATTTGTGCAATAAGTGGCTTACATTTTCTATTTCAAAAAATGGCTTGGTTACAACAATGCCTCATGATTTTGGGTGGCTTATATCTTTTTTATTTAGGCTCTCAGTTATTAAAATCTGCATGGAGTAAAGACCTCGGCACAATAACGAAACCAACCGAGCAAGCTGTACAGAAAAAATCGCCTTTGACGCTGTTATTCCAAGGTTTCTTGACCAATATGGCCAATCCTAAAGCATTGGTTTATTTCACTAGTGTATTTTCCATTGGGATCAGTGCAAAGGTCAGCTTTTTTGATCAAAGCTCTTTATTGGCTTTAGTCTTTATTGAAAGTTTGATTTGGTTTGCATTGGTTGCGGTCTTATTCTCAGCACCTAAAATGACCCATTACTATCAAAAATTTAGTAAAAAAATTGACGCCATTACCGGTGGAATTTTCATCAGTTTTGGCTGCCTATTGCTGCTCAATCGCAGTTGATCACACACCAGTTAAATAAGACATAAAAAAGCACCCAAATGGGTGCTTTCTTAACTTAGCTGAGGGAGCTAAATCTTATTTCGCTGCTGCCTTTGCTGTAGATACAGCCGCTTCAGTCGTAATATTTACCGTAATTTTGTCGCCTACATTTGGTACATATGCACCGACACCAAATGCTGAACGATCAAAAGAAGTCGTTGCATTGAAACCAATCGTTTCCGCCTTAGTCATTGGGTGAACGGCTTGCTTGTTCAATACAGCATCCAATACCACTGGTTTAGTCACATTTTTAACTGTTAAATCACCCGTGATTTTGTATTTAGTTTTGCTGATCGCTTGAACTTTTGTACTTTTAAACGTGATATTTGGATATTTTTCAGCATCAAAGAAATCAGCTGTTTTTAAATGATCATCTAATGCTTTGACATTGGTATTTAAGCTCGATAATGGAATCGTCACATTCACAGACGAATTTGCAGGTTTTGCATTATCGACATTAATTGTCCCTTGAATGTCACTAAAGTTTGCAGAAGGCGTTGAGAAACCAAAATGATTCCACGTAAATACTGTTGCTGTATGAGTAGGATCAATTTGATAGGCAACAGGTTTTGCCATAGAAATTGTTGTAACTGATGCTACCGCCAAACCGATTGTTAATGCTTTAAAGTTCATGTTTTTATCTCACTTTCGAATACCATTAAGTCTATAGATTTTTAGCCGTATTACAGCTTTAAAGATAAAACGTTTTGTTGCATGTTTAGAACGATAGTTTTGTAAAATCTGTAGCAGCATCCACAACTACTCTCAATTATTAAATTTCCCATATATTTCAAATAATTAATAATTTAATTGATCCATGAGTTATTTATCCTAAATTTAGGAAACATCAACCTATCAGAGTCGTAGGTTTTCAATACAAATCCACTTAAGATTTTTAGACATCATAAAAATCTGAGTACCCAAAAATGACAGAACAATCGCTGGCTATTGAAAAAGCCTTAAATACTAAAACGCCCAAAGATGTCGTTTTGGCATTTCTTATGAATACTTCAAAAGAACTCGTCGAAAATGCAACTCAACTGCTGGTTGCAGAAGACGCAGCGTATGTTTCCCTAAACTTCAGCAACCCAGAACTGAAACAAATTGAGCCGTGGGCTGGGTCTGGCACAGGCAGAGCCATCTATATTTATACCTTTGCCAACGTCGGCACCTACTGGAATATCGACGACTTTCAAATCACGGATATGATCGCTGAAGATGAAACCGTAGCTGTATTTGGTCAATTCACCTACACCTCAGTCTATGCAAAAAATACTTTCACCTCGCCTTTTTCAATTAAAGCCAAAGTTCAAAATGGTTTAATCAGCTATTTCCAATTCATGGAAGATACCTATGCCTCAGCATCATCTTTCCGCGTAGGCGGAGAATGGATCATTCAGCAAGATGCAGACTCAGCTAAAAACTTTAAAGTTTCAGCTTAATACTTAGATGCAGCAGCTCTTCACGCAAGAGCTGCTGTTGATTTGGAATGGCCTTTTACATTAAGTTAATGACAGCGATATTGGATAAACCCAGTTTTTCTCGCGATTTGATCATACAGCTTTTGTGCTGTTTCATTGTCCTGATGCGTAAGCCAATACACACGGTCACACTGCCGCTGATCACAATATTCTTTCACTTTCGCGATCAGCGCCTTGCCAATACCCTGCCCGCGATATTCTTCAAGCGTATATAAATCTTGCAAATAGGCATAAGGCTGCAATGTCCAGCAGCTCTCATGTTCAATGACATGCACGATCCCAACCACTTGATGTTCAATTACGGCTGCAAAGCCATACATATGTTCGCACTCAGCAGCATGTAACCTTTGCCATGTTCGCTCGGTCACTGCATCCGCCACCTGACTTTTATAAAATTCTAAATACAGCTCCCAGAGCGGCTGCCATTGGCTTTTTGAAATTTCAGTTAAATTTTTAATTTGTATTTGCACATTCAATGTCTTTTTTAAATGATCACTGGATTTTTATAACTGAAATAAAGCTTTTTGTGTTGAAAACACTGTATTTTATGCGCTCTTTTTAAACATGATGAGTCTTGAAAGAACGTTTTCTTATCTGTTTTATAAATACAATAGACAAATAAAAAGCCCGAAGATTCGGACTTTTTAACCATTCAGCTTATAGCTTTTCAACCAAGATCCGATCTACCTGCTTTAAACCTGTATGCTTTTCATGGTTCTTACGGCGAATCTTAATCACTTTGTCTTCTTGCAAATCTTGCAACATCAATTCTACTGCAACCATGGCTTCAAGCTCTAAGTCCGTGCCTATCCATTTCTGTTCACCAGCATCCATCAGTACAATTTCATCATTTATCTGATCGTAAAGGCTCATCGTTTCCTCACTTGGGGCAACATTGCACCCGTGGCTGAATACTGCATGAATGAATTAATTTTAAACCAATGCTTTAATTCATTCGTTACAAATCGTTATTTCACAATTAAAAAATATATTTAATCTCTGCAATAAAAAACGCCCCTTCTCTGGGGCGTCTTTTTTACGGTTAATCTTTATAGATTAAGCGGTAATTTCTTTCACTGCAGCAACAACAGCATCAGCTGTGATACCGAAGTGTTTGTACAAGTCTTTTGCTGGAGCAGATTCACCGTAAGTCGTCATACCGATTACACGGCCATCAAGACCTACAAATTTCCACCAGTAGTCCACATGCGCAGCTTCAACAGCAACACGCGCACGGATCGCAGCAGGAAGAACCGCTTCACGGTAAGCAGCGTCTTGTTTTACGAATTCTTCAGCACATGGCATAGAAACCACACGTACGCCGTCAAGCTGTGCGTAAGCATCCATTGCCAATGAAACTTCTGAACCAGTCGCAATGATGATTGCTTTCAATTCGCCTTTTTCTTTTGCAAGTACATAACCGCCTTTCGCAACATCAGCAATTTGATCTGCTGTACGAGTTTGGAATGGCAAGTTTTGACGAGAGAAGATTAATGCTGTAGGGCCTTCTGAACGAAGCAGCGCAGATTTCCAAGAAATAGACGCTTCTACAGTGTCACATGGACGCCAAGTGTTCAGATTTGGTGTACCACGTAAAGATGCAATTTGCTCTACAGGTTGGTGTGTAGGACCATCTTCACCTAGACCAATTGAGTCATGGGTATACACATGAATCACACGCTGTTTCATCAATGCAGACATACGTACTGCATTACGCGCATATTCCATAAACATCAGGAATGTTGCTACATAAGGAACGAAACCGCCATGAAGTGCAACACCGTTAGCAATCGCAGTCATACCGAATTCACGTACGCCGTAATGAACGTAGTTACCCGCTGGGTTAGATTCAACGCCTTCTGCGCCTTTCCATAAAGTCAGGTTAGAGCCTGCAAGGTCAGCAGAACCACCTAGAATTTCTGGAAGCTGTGGTGCAAATGCTTGAATGGCATTTTGGCTCGCTTTACGAGTAGCGATTGTTTCAGCTTTAGCATTTACTTCAGCAATATAAGCATCCGCTTTTGCTGCGAAGTCAGCAGGAAGGTCACCAGAAAGACGACGTTTTAGTTCAGCTGCTTCTGCTGGATATTTAGCAGCATAAGCAGCAAATGTGTCGTTCCAAGCAGATTCAGAAGCAGTACCTTTGGCTTTTGCATCCCAAGCTGCATAAACATCAGCAGGAATTTCAAATGGACCTTCTGTCCAGCCCAAAGCTTCACGAGTTAAAGCGATTTCATCATTACCAAGCGGCGCACCGTGGCAATCTTCTTTACCTTGTTTGTTTGGTGAACCTAAACCAATAATAGTTTTACAGATAATTAAGGTTGGTTTCGCAGTTTCAGCTTTTGCTTCAACAGTTGCCGCACGGATTGCGTCTGCATCATGGCCGTCAACTTTAAGTACTTGCCAGCCGTATGCCAAGAAACGCTGTTCTGTGTCGTCAGAGAACCAACCTTCTACTTCACCATCAATTGAAATGCCGTTGTCATCGTAGTAAACAACTAATTTACCCAGACCCAAAGTACCAGCCAATGAACATGCTTCGTGAGAAACACCTTCCATTAAACAGCCATCACCTAAGAAACAGTATGTGTTGTGATCTACAACTGTGATGTCTTCTTTGTTGAATTGAGCCGCTAAAGTTTTTTCAGCAAGTGCAAAACCTACAGCGTTTGCAATACCTTGACCCAATGGACCAGTCGTTGTTTCGATACCCGGTGCATAGCCCAATTCTGGGTGACCTGGCGTTTTAGAATGTAATTGACGGAAAGATTTCAAATCTTCAATAGACAGGTCATAACCTGTTAAGTGCAATAGCGCATATTGCAACATAGAGCCATGGCCGTTTGACAATACGAAACGGTCACGGTTTGCCCATTGTGGGTTTGCAGGGTTGTGGTTGAGGAATTCACGCCATACCACATCAGCAATATCTGCCATCCCCATTGGAGCACCTGGATGTCCTGAATTTGCTTTTTGCACAGCATCCATTGCCAATACACGAATTGCGTTTGCAATACGACGTTCGTTAAGCGGGGTTGTCATAGGTCAGAGTCCAAACAAATGGTTTAAAAGAGTAAGATGAATAAGAATTCAAAGCTGCGCATATTGTCTTAAAAAAAGCGGAATGGGTAAAGCCTCAGGGGCAAATTTTCGCTAATTATTCCTGCACCACCTGTATTTTGGGCGCTTATTGCTCAATTTCAAGCCTATGCATGTCGTTTATTTTGTATACAGTGACGCTTTTATATGGCGAATCAATGACAGCGCAATGCATATTTAGAGTTTAGTGGCGAAAGCAAACGCTTCGTAATTGATAAAAGTCCAATACATCGAATGGAAAATGTGAATATAAATAGCAGCCAAAGCCGATCCAGATAAATGGCCATTAGAAATATGAAATACTTTCAATAATTAAACCCACTATGGTTTGGGAAACTCAAACGTCGTAATCATCCCTTTGAAATCAGCACTTATCCAATATATTCACGGTTTCACATTCAATATTTATATACCACGACATGTAGCAGGTAAATTTCGCTGCGAAATATCATCCGATTGACAATTCCAAGCACCATTTAAACCATCAGGAATATTAAAATAGATCTGCTTTGAGCGAAGAGCAAAATTGACATCTGCTGCTTCAAACGTAAATACCACTGAACACGTTCCTGCCACATCAGTAATTTCACTACTTGCAATATACTTGGTACTGATACTTTCATTCAGCGCTGTATTCAAATCTACACAGCTTTGTTCCTCTGAATAATTTTCAATCAGTTTCAATTTATAGGGTGAAATCATTGTTAATACTTCAGCTACTTGCGCCCGAGCGACATAGCCATTGTAAGATACAGTAGCAATTGCAGCCAAAATGCCGATAATTGCCACCACGATCATGATTTCAATGAGTGTAAAACCAGACTGTTTCATTACGTTTCCCCATTCAACGTAATGACAAATAGGCAATTTGTGTACCAAGTCTCAAAAGCCCATACTTATTGTGTTTTATTTTTCAAATTAAACGAATAATTGTCGTTTACAGTCATATTCTGGCAGTTCATGACATTCATTATTGATAAATCTCAGGATATTGATTTGATTTTTTCTTATAATTGATTCACTTAAAATGCCACTTTAGGCATTTTAACGCCTAATCACATTGTTGCTTGTGCCAAAACAAAATATTTCAGTTTTATCTCATCATAAAAAATTAAATTGAGAAATCCATTGCTCATATCAATTTTTTAGATGCCTATATCAATTAAAAAGTCATTGAAATGAATTAATTTCATCCAATTTGGTCATGTTAAGCTAGTCCTAAACGCTTTCTCGATGTAACATATTGCGTCTTTAAATTTAACTGTGATAGGACTTATGCGCGAGTACGCTGTATTTACCTCGGAATCTGTAAGCGAAGGCCATCCGGATAAAATGGCTGACCAAATCAGTGATGCTATTTTGGATGCAATCTTAAAAGAAGACCCATATGCACGGGTTGCTTGTGAAACGCTTGTAAAAACGGGTGCGGTTGTACTTGCCGGTGAAATCACAACAACTGCAAATGTTGACTTTGAAGCGATTGTTCGTAATACCGTAAATGGTATCGGATATCATCATTCAGATCTTGGCTTTGATGGCTCAACATGTGCCGTGATCAACATGATCGGTAAACAATCACCTGAAATTGCTCAAGGTGTAGACCGTCAAAAACCTGAAGATCAAGGTGCAGGCGACCAAGGTTTAATGTTTGGATATGCAAGCCGTGAAACTGATGTGCTTATGCCAGCACCTATTTCATATGCGCATCGCTTAATGGAAAAACAAGCTGAACTACGTAAACAAGGCAAACTTGCTTGGTTACGTCCTGATGCAAAAAGCCAAGTAACATTTGCTTATGAAAACGGCATGCCAGTTCGTTTAGACGCAGTTGTACTTTCGACTCAGCACGATCCAAAAATTACTCAAGCTCAATTGAAAGAAGCGGTAATTGAAGAAATCGTGAAAAAAGTGATTCCTGCTGAAATGTTCCATGCAGACACTAAATTCCACATCAACCCAACAGGTATGTTCGTCATTGGCGGCCCTGTAGGTGACTGTGGTTTAACAGGCCGTAAAATCATTGTAGATACTTACGGTGGTATGGCTCGTCACGGTGGTGGTGCATTCTCTGGTAAAGATCCATCAAAAGTTGACCGTTCTGCTGCTTATGCAGGCCGTTATGTTGCTAAAAACATTGTGGCTGCTGGTCTAGCTGACAAATGTGAAATTCAAGTGTCATATGCGATTGGTGTTGCAGAACCAACATCTATCTCGATCAACACATTTAATACTGCAAAAGTATCTGAAGATTTGATTATTGCACTTGTACGTGAACACTTTGACTTACGTCCATACGGTATTACTCGTATGTTGAACTTGATCCAACCGATGTACCAACAAACTGCTGCGTATGGTCACTTTGGTCGTGAAGGTTCTGATACCGCATTCACATGGGAAAAAACTGACAAAGTGGAAGCGCTTAAAGCATCTGCTGGTCTTTAATCTTAGTAGATTAATTTCTCAAAAAAGCCTGCATTGATTGCAGGCTTTTTTATGGCCCGTATGTCCATAACAAAAACATCTAGGATAAAAATAACGAGTGTAAAAAAATATTGACTAAAATTTACGCCTAGCTTATTCATAAATCACCAAAATAATTTAAGAACAACATCATGCCCTTTCCATTAGACTTAAAATTTATTACTGCAACTGAAGAACAATTAGGATTTAAGTTTCCACAAAAATATAAAGCCAAAATGCAAATTGAAAATGGTGGCTAATTCGGCATTAGCTTTTCTAGCGCGGATGAATTTAAAGATGGTGATGACATCGAAGCTTGGTGGCTTTTTCCCTTCCAAGACACCAGCGATGTGAAAAGAATAAAACGTACAACGAATCATCTAGCCGCAGAACATCAAACTATAAGTGAAATTGAAGACTTCCCTGAAAACAGCATTGCTATTGCGCATAACGGCGATGGCGATTATTTATTGATGCGCACGGTAGACGATACGCAATTAGGGGAAGAAATATATTTATGGCGCCATGAAGACAGTGAATTTATCTATCTACTTGTGACTTCAATTGAAGGATTATTTAGTCAAAACCCTTAACGCCATAAGCAGATATAACGCCTTTCAAACTACAAAATAAGCTGGATAAAATTACACTAAATCAACAATTTTTGATCGATTTTTGAATATTTTTTCAGCTAATATAAATTCAGCCCATGCTACGGGCATAACAAAAAAAGGAAAGATCAAAATGAATAAATTACTTGTTGCTTTAGGTTTGGCTGCAACTGTTGCACTTGTTGGCTGTAATAAAGACAAAGCGCCGGAAACAGGTGCAACAACTGGTGAACACCTAGAAAACGCTGCTGACCAAGCAGGCCATGACATCGCTGATGCAACTTCAGAAGCAGCAACTGCAACAGCTACTGCTGTAGATAATGCTGCAACTGCAACTGCGACAGCAGCTGACAATGCTGCAGAAAATGCTGAAGCTGCTGCACACAATGCAAAAGAAGCAGCTAAAGACGCGACTGCTGCAACAGCAGGTGCTGTTGAGCAAGGTGCAGCAAACGTGAAAGAAAAAGCGCAGCAATAAGCATTTTATAAAAAAAGCACCTTCGGGTGCTTTTTTTTATATTTGTCTTTTGTTCAACGTGTCGGTTCAATCCATTTTTAACTTGAAATTTAACTGACGTCAGGTCAATCTTATGTCGTCATATAAATAACAAATTTAGAGAAAAGAATGTCTTATTCACATCATACCGAAAAACATTTTATGGAACGTACAGGTTGGCTACGTGCATCTGTACTCGGTGCAAATGATGGCATTATTTCCGTCACCAGTTTAATTATGGGCATGGCCGCAAGTGGTGCTTCTAGCCATACCTTACTCATTACCTGTATTGCAGGACTCATTTCTGGTGCAACCTCTATGGCTGCGGGCGAATATATCTCTGTGAAATCTCAAGAAGACGTCGAAAAAGCAGATCTTCACATGGAGCATAAAGAACTACAAAAGAACCCTGAGCTAGAACTTAAAGAACTTACCCAAATTTATATTCAACGTGGTTTAGAGCCTACACTGGCCCATGAAGTCGCAGTCCAATTAACTGCACATGATGCACTTGAAGCCCACGCCCGAGATGAAATTGGAATCCATGACAATACAGCAGCAAAACCCGTTCAAGCAGCGCTATCATCGGCTTTAGCCTTTTCAATTGGTGCACTATTTCCGATGGTTGCGATCATGATCAGTGCTGACATGCATATTGAAAAAACCGTTATGGCCGTTGGCGTGATTTCCCTAGCACTCCTCGGTGCCTTAGCCAGTTATGCGGCAGGTACTTCTATGTTGAAAGGCAGTCTACGTGTTGCACTGTGGGGCATTGCAGCCATGTTATTTTCAAGTTGGATTGGTTCTTTATTTAATGTAAATCCAGTTTAATGTTTCTTTTATCAGTTTTACAAATATTGAAAATCAATTATTCACAGCAATGATTGTGTGAATTCTAAACAATATTAATTTTTACAATATATAAAAACCGTAAAATAGAAATACATTTTTTAAGCTTTTTTCCCCATGTCTGTTATTGCTGCGCCAGCCAATCGATCCAATGTATCGATTTGGGTGGCTTTTGTTTTATTAATATTAGGCACCATTGGTGCTTATCTGGTTGTGGGCGTTAACCAAGCATTGCTATTTTTAATTGGCGGTGCTTTGGGTATGACCCTTTATCACGCATCTTTTGGTTTTACCTCGAGTTGGCGTGTCTTCATTAAAGAACGCCGTGGTCGTGGCTTGCGTGCACAAATGATCATGTTGGCTTTGGCTGTATTGCTCTTCTTCCCTGCTTTAGGTGCGGGTGAATTATTTGGCAACCCAGTCAAAGGTAACGTTAATCCTGTTTCAATGTCCGTGATGATCGGTGCCTTTATTTTTGGTATTGGTATGCAACTTGGCGGCGGCTGTGCATCAGGGACCCTGTACACTGTGGGCGCAGGTAGCGCACGTATGATTGTAACGCTGATCTTCTTCTGTACAGGTTCGCTGATTGCAACTTCACATATTCAATGGTGGTTTGACCTTCCCCACTTTGAACCGATTTCTTTAGTCAAAAGCTTTGGTGTAGTCCCTGCACTGGTTTTAAACTTTGTGCTCTTTGCATTGATTGCCGCAGCAACAGTTTACTTTGAAAAGAAACGCCATGGTCAGCTTGAAGTAGAGCCGCAAGCTAACCAACACGGCTGGAAACGCTTTCTACGTGGTCCATGGCCATTGGTTTGGGGTGGAATTATCCTGACTTTACTGAACTTTGCCACACTCGCACTTGCGGGCCGTCCTTGGGGCGTGACCTCTGCCTTAGCCGTTTGGGCCGCAAAATCAGCAAGTGTTATGGGGATCGATGTTGCATCTTGGGCATATTGGCAGCAACCTGCAAATGCCAAGGCACTGACCGAATCATTATGGTTTGATATCACGTCGATGATGAATTTCGGCATCATACTCGGTGCCTTACTCGCAGCAAGCCTAGCTGGTAAATTTGCACCAAACTTTAATATTCCAAAACGTTCACTGCTAGCGGCTGTGATCGGTGGTTTGATGTTGGGTTATGGCGCACGTTTAGCATACGGCTGTAACATTGGTGCATATTTCAGTGGTATTGCTTCAGGTAGTTTGCATGGCTGGTTATGGTTAGTATTTGCCTTCATTGGGAACGGTATCGGCGTCAAACTACGTCCAATCTTCTTCCCTGGCGAACGTCCACAACCGGAAAAGTTAACAGGCTGCTAATTTCTGTAAAAAAAAGCCCCTCATTGAGGGGCTTTTTTTAATCTGCTAGTGCGGCTTTTAGATTACAACCATATTGCATGGTTTCTTGTGCCTGTTTATATGTAGTATAGCGGTTGATAATAAAATCATAAAATTGGTCTGCATTCGCAAATACCTGACTCAAATCTTCGTTTGCGGCATTTGGTAGTTTAACGTCTTTCACCAAGGCCAAGTTCACATGTCCGAGATGATACATTTCGGCAAAATAATGATTCATTACTTCGCAATAGGCAATTTTTGAGCTTTTTAAAGCGGTGTTGGCAACAAAATGCTGATTTAAAGTTTTTAAGTTATGAACATCTAAAGCGGATTGGTCTGAAAAAGCCAAACTTTCTACTTTTTTCAGTTGGCTAAAATCTATAGCTAGAGTTTGATTTAATTGTTCAAAGCGTAGTTGTAATCCAGCAGCATCGGCAACTTGATAACTTTTTGGATCGAATGTTTTCTTTTCTTGCTCATTTGCAGAACACGCCGTGAGCGTCATTGCCGTCAGAACGGTTGTAACAAGAAATAATTTCATCAAAGTCTCACTTAAACAATCAAAAGCGCAATCATTATGCCCGAAAATTGCTAGATGATTCGCACCTAAATCGCTTTTTCATTCATATAACGCCAATAACGACGTGGCACATACTGCACATGTAATTTCATATTACGTCGGGCTTCAATATTGACACTTCTAAAATAATCTTTCCAAAGCTGATCATACAAAACCTCATCATCATCCAGTTCGATATTAAAGGATTGACTATGGCCTGATTGTATTTGCCTATCTATAGTTGTGGCATCCATATCCACTTGATGCACCTGTTTTAAATCATAATAAAAGCCATAATTTCGTTTTTCATCGTAAATCAGCCAACGTTGATCTTGATAGCGTGATTTAAAATGCCGCTCAATCAAGGGCAGCACATTAAAATCAGGTGAGACTAAACTAATAAACAAGCCATCCTGACATTTTTTAAAACGCACAAAAGCTTCCATTCGGTGCTTTTCACGCCCCACTTGCTTCGCCCACTGGCTCATCCCTAATACATCAGCATGGCCATAGTTTTTAGACACATCACGCTGTTGCTGGAACACATAAATCGCAAAATTAAAACAATGCTGAAAAGCCTGCTGCTGCTCGGATAAAAACGCATAATAAAACCGCTTTAAAGCACTTTCAGATGCTTTAAGCTTTAATCCTTGCCATACTCGCTGTGCTTGTTCATCATGACTAGCCACATCAATGACATCGGCGAAAAGACCTGCCTGCACTTGCCCATCTGTACAAATCTGAATGTCAAATTGCTTAAATTGAAAGGCCCGAAAAACACAGCTTAACAGTCCTGTCATCGTGCCATCAAAGACATAGATACTCACGACTGTATCCTAAAAACCGAAGTTCAATTGTGGAGAAATTTGCTGCGTATATTTCGACTGGCCACTTTGCAAAATCTGCTGTCTTATTTGATGAGGCTGTTGTTCACGAATAAATTTGGGTGAATCTTCACAGCGTATAAAGTGCTGCGCCCTATTGTAGGAAATACCCATACGTTTTAATTGGTCGATATGAATTTTACCAAAACGTCGTGCTTGAACAATTTTTTTAGCAGAACGCACACCGATGCCCGGCACACGTAAGATCATTTGATATTCAGCACGATTGATATCCACGGGAAATTGCTCGGGATGACGCAGTGCCCACGCTAATTTAGGGTCAATATCCAATTCTAAATTTGGATGTTCTTCATCGACCAATTCCGTCGCTTCAAACCCATAAAAACGCATCAACCAGTCACTTTGATACAACCGATTTTCTCGTAATAACGGTGGCGCAGAACCCACAGCTGGCAGCGCACGCTCCTCTTCATTTATTGGAATATAACCCGAGTAATACACACGCTTGAGCTTAAACTCTTTGTAATGACGGTCTGCCATCAGTATGACATCACGGTCAGACTCTTGATGTGCGCCCACCACCATTTGCGTCGTTTGTCCTGCGGGTACAAATTTAGGTACTGTGCGTATAATTTTTCGTTCATCTTTAAATTGAATCAAACGGTCTCGGACGATACCTAAGTCTTTTTGGACTTCGGCATGACTTTTTTCAGGTGCAAATTTTTTTAAACCATCTTCTGTCGGCATTTCCAAATTAATGCTCATACGGTCGACATATAAACCTGCTTCGGTAATGATTTCCTGAGATGCCCCCGGAATGGTCTTCAGATGAATATAACCATTAAAATTTTCTTCTAAACGCAGTTTTTTTACCACCTGCAACATACGTTCCATGGTGTAATCCGCCGATTTAAAAATCCCCGAACTTAAAAATAACCCCTCAATATAGTTCCGACGATAAAAATTCATAGTCAAATCGACCACTTCCTGTACCGTAAATGCTGCGCGCTTTACGTCGTTACTTCGACGGGACACACAATATGCGCAGTCAAAAATACAGACATTGGAAAATAGAATTTTTAACAATGATACGCAGCGGCCATCTTCTGTATAGCTATGGCAAATACCGTTTCCAGTATTACCCAGACCTTTGTCTTTATTTTGGCGCTTGCTACCACTCGAAGAACATGAGACATCATATTTGGCAGCATCGGCTAAAATTTGCAGTTTTTCACGGATCCGTTCAGACATGGGAGAATTATAAAATTTAAAGTGAACACAGCATTATTTTAAAAGGATCCACCTCAAAAGTCGGGTCATACATCATTACTACGACACGAGGTGTCGCTTAATTTCAAGTACAACTTTCGTTTAAGAATAAGACCATTTTGATAAGAAATAACGAATATTATTTGCTTAATTTCACTCGCTTGGGCAAAGTATTTAGAGTGATTGGAGTATGCACATGACTTTATTAGAAAAACTTGGCATCAAACACCCTATATTTCTTGCCCCAATGGCAGGTGTTTCTACACCTGAACTTGCTGCAGAAGTGTCAAATCAAGGTGGACTTGGTTCACTGGGTTTAGGTGCAAGCAGTGTTGAGAATGCACGTCAACAAATATTACAAACTCAAGAACTCACTGAACAACCCTTTCAGGTCAATTTTTTTTGTCATGACACAGTAGAACTCGATGAACAAGTTGCTGCCAAATGGATCATGCAATTTAAATCACGCTTTGCTCAATATAATGCAGAAGCTCCAGAAGCACTGAACTGTATTTATCCAAGCTTTAAAGACAATGACCATTTTCTAAACCTCGTACTGGAAACGCGCCCTAAAGCGGTAAGCTTCCATTTTGGTATTCCACATCCACATCAAATCCAAGCCTTGAAACAAGCGGGTATTTTGACTCTAGTTTCTGCAACCAACTTAGCAGAAGCTAAACTGATCGAAGCTGCAGGCATTGATATCGTGATTGCTCAAGGTATTGAAGCTGGTGGTCACCGTGGCATTTTCAATGAAAACTTTGATAGTAGCGTTAAGACACGTGACTTGGTTCAGCTCTTGAAACGCCATATTCAATGTCCAATCGTTGCGGCTGGTGGTATTATGAATGGACATCAGGCCTATCAAATTATGGAGTTAGGTGCAGATGCTGTTCAATTGGGCACTGCTTTTGTGCAATGCAAAACATCAAATGCAAATGAAGCTTATCGCAAAGCATTATTTGATGCACCCATCACGCAGATTACATCAAGTATTTCAGGCCGCCCTGCTCGTGGCATTATCAATAACTGGCACACAGATATTGACACACCGACTCGCCCGACCGTCCCGGCTTACCCATATAGCTATGATTTAGGCAAACAATTACATGCCGCTGCTAGCAAGCATGGTGTACATGAATATGGTGCTTTTTGGGCGGGAACCAATGTCTCTCAAATACGTGAATTGGAAGCACCTGACTTGATCAATCAATTGGTTTTAGAAATGCGCTTTAACTAAGGCCTCGCTCAACGCGACATTCAAACATGAATGCTTACAAAAAAGCCCTCAACATTGAGGGCTTTTTATTATCTACATATTTCAAATCAATCTAACTAGCTTAAATCGACTTACTTTGCATCGAATTGCACAGATCTATTTCGTTTGGCTTTAAGTTATTTGGTTTCAAGCAAATTGACCTGATCAACCTGAACATCACTCATGATCTGACCATGATCAAGTAAGTGATTGAAATAGTCCTCGACGACTTTATATTGATCTGCTGTAGATTCAACTTTATACATATTTTGGCGGAACTCATTACTAGAGCGTAAACCCTTGGTGTACCAAGCAATATGTTTGCGTGAAATTCGACAACCTGAATATTCACCATAAAAACCATATAATTCAGACAAATGTCCAAGCAATACGTCACGAACCTCCATAATACTTGGCGCCGCCATATGCTCACCTGTCGTCAGGTAATGTCCTATTTCACGGAATATCCATGGGCGACCTTGAGCTGCACGACCAATCATGACTGCATCAGCACCAGTATAATCCAGTACATATTTGGCTTTTTCAGGTGTATCAATATCACCATTGGCAATCACAGGAATATTGATCAACGATTTCACATCTTTAATTAAGCTATAACGCGCCGTATTCAGATACATATCTTCACGTGTACGACCATGAAGTGCCAATGCAGCAATGCCAGCTTCTTCGGCACGTTTCGCAACGCGCATAATGTTTTCATGACCATTGAGATAGCCCAAGCGGGTTTTTAAAGTCACGGGTACATCAACTGCATCAACCACAGCATCTAAAATGCGGGCCACCAAATCTTCATCTTTGAGCAGCGCAGAACCTGCCAACTTATTACAAACTTTCTTCGCCGGACATCCCATATTAATGTCGACAATTTGCGCACCATTTGCCACTTGATAGCGAGCGGCTTCAGCCAGTTCAGCTGGATCTGACCCTGCAATTTGAGCTGAGATAGGTGCTATCTCACCATCAAAATTGGCACGATAAAGACTCTTTTTACTCATGCGTAAGGTCTTATCTGCCGTCATCATTTCACTGACAGCATGACCTGCGCCAAAGTATTTGCAAAGTGTACGAAATGGGCGATCTGTAACCCCTGCCATAGGTGCCACCCACAGTTTTCTCTCGATGGGACGATCGAATAATTCTTGAATGACATTGTTTTTACTCAAAATCTTTTAACCTCGTTTAACTTCGTTTAGTCGCTTCGTATTGACTTTTAATGCTCTTTAGTTGCAACCTATTTGCACCACGAAATTTCAATGTTGCAAATTTATAGGTACAGTCACTAAGCGACAAACAAAAGACGGTACAACTCGGTATAGAGCTCAAGTCCGCGTACAACTTCAAGGCTACCCAGAATTCAAGCAATCCAAAACATTTAGCTAAAAGTCTTTGGCTGATGAGTGGATTAAACGCGCAGAGGCAGAAATTGAATTGCACCCTGAAAAAATGTTGAACCCTGAGGTGCAACTTAAACAAAAACACTCAGAGAATTCATATTTCAGTATTTGGATGAGGCGGACAGTTTTGCTAGGACAAAAACAGGAGCACTACAGCATATCGCTAGTTTAGATATTTCTGAAAAGAATATCTATTATTTAACGCGACAAGACTTTTCTGATTACGCCGCTTCTTATAAAAGTATTAATCTTTCTGAACCCCAGCATTCTCTGCATTAAATTCTAATGATATTTTCTCATATAGTTTACTTTCAGCTGCTTCTAAGCGAGCTTTTGCGTCAGCTAATGCTTTCGGGTAATAAAGATAGCTTTTCATATCTTTATCACAGCTATCCAGTTTTTTCTCACAATCACTATCATTCCTTTTGGCTTCTCTAGACTCTCTCATTATTCTGTTGTAATAATTTTTGGCTTCGTACCACTTAAATTCAATTACATTATTAGCATTTGATGGTTCATCTTTAGCATAGCAATTCACTGATGCTAGGAAGCAAATTGTTAGTCCGTTAATAATTTTGGTTAGATAATGCACTATTTATACTCATTAAATTGGATGTTATTGTAAATAGTAACGTAATCTAACCCACCTGCCATAGGTGCCACCCACAGTTTTCTCTCGATGGGACGATCGAATAATTCTTGAATGACAGGATGTTGACTCAATGTTTTAACCTCTAGCTATATTTAGCAAATGATGCCTGAACCACATTCGAAATCTTCCAAGCCACTTTTAACAATGCTAAATTCAAATGTATGTTCGCAAAATCTGTTGAGCGTAAAAACGTTTCATGGCAATGATTATGCAATTGAATGATGACAATGAATATCAACATTGCTCAACGATTGAATTGAGGAATTTGAAGCTTCGGAATTGGACGGCAAATTTGCAATGCGATAGTTTAGTAATTCCAAACAAAAATTTCTACGCTTTTGCTTAAGAGTCGTTGAAACTTATGCATCAGCCATGTAGTTAACACACTATCGATTCAACATCAGACTTTCAGCAGATCTGCCTGTACAGGTGTTACTATAGAGGGATACTGCTAAAATGATTGAAAACTTAAATCTATAAATTCACACGAGTGAGTTGAACTTTATGAAAAAATTGAAAATTCTCTCTTTTATATTTTTCGCTACATTTCTGACTGCCTGCCAACAACCGAATGACGAGGTAGCTGCAGCTGAAAGCCAAAACGCTGATTTAACAACGGAACAAGCGACTCAACAATTTGAGCAGTCAGATGCGCAAATCAGTCAATACCTTGATGTTTTAGATGCCCCAAGCACATCTATTAAGGAAAAAACACAAGTCTTATGTCATGACTACCCTCATGAATATAAAACTAACTACATGCCTGCCATGCTCAAACTCGCAGCCCAAGACTATACTCAAGATAAAATGTTGAATGATTTGAAGATTGCACAGGACTATTACAAAGAAAAACTCAAAATTGAATGCCCTGCTGAATAACCTCCGTTTCATCATGGCGTCATAATTGTGCGATAAATTGTAATTAAGCGAAAAGTGGGTAAGTTTCGCTGTAATAACAACGTAAAATATACTTCCCGATTTATTCGGGTTTTTCTTTTTAAAGCTTTCAAATAATAAACGGCAATTGAATGGCACATATTATTTTGTGATAGACTTCAAAATACTGATTTATTTTAATAATTTTTTCGTTGAAATTCACAATTTGGACACAGAACAATCTATTTTAATTACACGTTTCTCATGATTAATACATTAAGTTGTTTTTTCCAAAAATAGACTGAAGATTGAATCATGAAAACTTTAAATAAAGCACTTTTTGCTGCACTTATCTCTACGGCGGCTGCAACTACATTTGCTGCTGAAGAACAAAAAGTTGAAGCTGCTGCATCTGAAGCTCAAACAACTGAAGTTGCTCAAGACGCAACTGAAGCGGCACCTGCTTCTGAAGCCGTTGCAAAATAATTGAGTAAACATTTAAAAACCCACAGTTTGTGTGGTTTTTAAATTCACAGACATTTTATGTTTGTCACAGTATACAATCACTTTGACATCTATTATTTAAAATATAAACGTTGAATTTGTCGTGCCCGCCGGTTTAAACCTAATATTTCTTTTCTTTGCAAAATATCTTCTTCACAAAATCCCAAGCGCTGGATTAACTCAGGCATTGCTAAGTCTGCATGTTCGATCAACTCGGCATCTTGTTCAGTTGACCAAATAACTTTTGAAGCTGTTAATTTTTGCTGACGTTTTGACCTTCTCATTTGCATAGTATAAAAGACTTTTGGCTAATTCATAAAAAAGCCCACCCGATGTGAGCTTTTTTGCACAGACTGAGTATTCATCATCTATTGGATTGAAATATAAATTTACTGAACGATGATGTTAAAGATTTTCATCCTTTGTGATCATCACTGAGGTTAAAATTGGAACTGCAAAACAAGGTAGTAATAGTAAGATCCAATATTCCACCATTGGTTTAGCCACAACAAAGTTTATAACGATTGCCCCCAATACCATAACTAACGCAATCAAACCTAAGAAACGACTGAAAAATTTAGCAGGCATAACAATCCCCTTAAAAAATTATGGATTTCAACTAGTATATACCTTCATTTTTTATAATCTGTTGAAAATGATATTGGAATATTCATCTATTTAGCTCAAAAAGCATTCTTTTTCCAATCATCCCAACCAAACTGCTTGTTTTTACACGCGTAGATCTCCATAAATAGATTGACAGTCCCCTATGAGGCATATACATATTTATTCATTACTTATGTATTTTGCATAGTATACTGCTCCTGCTTTGTCGCCCCCATATGGCTGAGTTTATTGGAAAATATGAACAAAACTTTTTCGACCACATTATGCTTTAAATCCCTTTCTGTACTGGCTTTATCCATTGGCTTGGCTGCCTGTGGTAATGGTTCATGGTGGAGCAAAGATGAACCCACTATGGAAGCAGAACAGAT
This sequence comes from Acinetobacter sp. P37, assembly GCF_057480965.1. Taxonomy (NCBI): domain Bacteria; kingdom Pseudomonadati; phylum Pseudomonadota; class Gammaproteobacteria; order Moraxellales; family Moraxellaceae; genus Acinetobacter; species Acinetobacter sp. P37. The sequence goes on from NZ_JBLIYY010000001.1 coordinate 215,527, forward strand.
TAAAAAAGCCATTCCACCTCGCGTGAATGAACGTCTGTCATGGGCCAATGATATCTACGACATTAGTGATCAGCTCGGTATTCCGACCACGAAAGAAAATGTCTGTACGATTGTTGCTGTGGTCGATCAAGAGTCCAATTTTGTTGCTGACCCACATGTGCCGGGACTCGGTGAAAAAGCCGTCAAAGAAGTTCAAGATCGTCTTGAAGAAAAGTTTAAAGATAAATTGGGTGATGGCATCGGTGGTACAGTCGCTGGCTATTTCCAAGATGTATTAAAAAATCAACCGAGTCCAGAAGATAACTATCTCAGCCAAATGCGCCGTGTTCAAACTGAACGTGAGCTAGACGAGCTATATCGTGAAATTTTTGACTATATGTCTAAACATTATCACGTGAGTGCATTAACAGGCGCGGCGAAACTGGTTGGACAAGATATTGGTGAAAAGCTCAACCCCATTACCACTTTGGGTTCAATGCAAGTCCATATAGGCTATGCCAAAGACCACAAACGCCAAGGTGGAAATATTGCGGCACTACGTACAGATATGTATAGCCAATATGGCGGTTTGTATTACGGCATTCACCGTTTAATGATGTATCCAGCTGAATATGACAAACCGATTTATCGTTTTGCAGATTATAACTCGGGTCGTTATTCGAGTCGTAATGCGGCATTCCAAAGCATGTTGAATGACTTAACCCCTGCTGAGCTCGGCTTAGATGGTGACCTCTTACTTTATAATAAAGATGGTTCTCCACGTTCAGCAAAAAGCCAGTCTGAAACCGCGCTGATTGCCGTTTTTGCAGAAAATAATGTGATCGCTACTCCACGTCAAATTCGTTCAGATCTTAAAAAAGAAAAAGATCAGGACTTTGAAGATACTTTGACGTATAAAGCGGTCAAAAAGTTGTACCAAGAAAAGACCGGAAAAGAACCATTTTATGCCATGATGCCTGAAGTCGTAATTTCTGGGCCGAAATTAAGCCGTGATTACAATACCAATTGGTTTGCCACACGAGTCGATGGACGTTATCAAACATGCATGCGCCGCATCAAAAACCTAAAACTCTAGCCTTATTTGATTTTGACGGAACCTTGTGTAACAAAGACAGTTTTACAGGGTTCATCTTCTATTCCCTGCCTAAAAGGCATATCGTGCGCCAAGGGATTAAAATTCTCCCTTGGATTCAAGGCTATTATCTCAAGCTATATCCTGCACATGCAATGCGTCCTCGCCTATATGCCGCAATGTTTAGCCAAGCCAATCATGAGCAGGTTTTAAATCAAGCAGCGCAATATGCTGAACATTTGATGGCAGAACTCAATCCTTCACTGTATGAACAATTACAGCAACACCAAAAACGCGGTCATGAAGTCGTATTGGTTTCTGCATCCGTCGATTTATATCTTAAACCTGTGGCCAAAAAGCTTGGGGTCAAACTGATTTGTACCGAAACAGCAGCCAATGACCAAATACTGACTGGTTTGTATCAAACCTTAGACTGTAGTGGCGAGCAAAAGAAAATTCGCGTTTTGGAGCAATTTAACCTTCAAGACTATGAGCATGTTTATGCCTATGGAAATAGCGATGAAGACCTCGCTATGTTTGAATTGGCCACCCACCATTTCATGAATGGACAGGATAAACGCCTACCTGAACTCGACTAAAGTCGAGTGATTTAGTTTGGTTTATTAATCAAAGTTAACAATTACAAACTTAAATTTAAGTCGCTCTAATATATGATTAAATTTTGAAAATTCTGCTTTTATTTTGACTTTATAGTGTGCTATTTTTCTCATTAATTAGAAATAATGCGGTCAAATATTAAAAGCGGGAAAAGAATATGAATCAATTCAATCCACCGAAATATGTCAAAGGCCTCCATATTAAATTTGGCGAAAATCCATTTGTACTCCTTGCTCAATTTGCCTTCTCAGCCACTCGCCAGATGTGGACGAAAGAAGAAATTGAATTGGTCATTCGTATGGCTAAAAAAGGAAATTATATGAATTTGATTAAGATCCTCAAATTACATATCAAAAATTGAAATAAATATTTTCCCCAAAGTTAATATAAAAAAGCCATGCAATTGCATGGCTTTTTTTCCCGTAAATTTAGTGTAGCGTTTATTACTTTTTAAATGGAAATGCATATTTCACAATACGTTTTAGTACACTGCCGTACTGTTTCACTAAACTTGCGTTGTTATAGTTCAAACCATATTTTTCACATACGGCCTGTACTTTTGGCGCCATTTTACGATAACGACGCGCAGGAACATCTGGGTATAAATGGTGTTCGATCTGATGGCTTAAATGCCCTGTCAAAATATGAAATGCTTCTGAACCGGTAAGGTTTGAAGAACCACGAATTTGGCGCATGTACCAATGTCCACGACTTTCATTTTCAAGTACTTTTTTCGGGAAAACTTCAACATCTTTGGTAAAGTGACCACAGAAAATAATACTAAACGTCCAAATATTACGAAGACCATTTGCCACTAGGTTCCCTGTAAGCACCGGTAATGCTGCAGGCCCTGCAATAAGCGGGAAGAACACATAGTCTTTAAATAATTGCTTGCCGATTTTGGCTTGCATTGGCTTCCATTCTTCTTTGGTCTGCTGTTTTGTTTTGCGACCTTTAAAGTATTTACCCAATTCAAGGTTTTGAATGGCAACACCCCATTGGAACAATAAACAAAATGGAATGCTATAAATCGGTTGTAATAGATAGCCCGGCTTCCAACGCTGTTCAGGGAATAAACGAACGAGACCATAACCAATATCATCATCCATACCTTTAATGTTGGTATAGGTATGATGTTTAAAATTGTGAGTTTGGCGCCAGTTATCTGCAGTACCCACGATATCCCATTCATAAGTCTGACCATTGAATTTAGGATCATTCATCCAGTCATATTGACCATGCATGACATTATGACCTAATTCCATGTTTTCCATGATTTTGGCAAAACCTAAAAGACCTGTGCCTAAAATCCATGCTGGCGGAAACCAACCTGCAAACAATAATGCACGACCCGCCATAGATGAATATCGAATAGTTGAATACACACGACGAATGTATTTCGCATCCTTTTCACCTAAGTCATCTAAAACTTCTTGCTTAATCGCGTCAAGCTCACGCGCAAGTTCATCTAATTGCGATTGGGTTAACTCACGGTTTTTAGGATTTTTAAAATATTCAATTTTTACAGGCATGTTCATATTTTTTTCTACCTTATAAATCAATAACGAGATCTGACTGTGCTGAGTTCACACAAATTTTGAGTAAATTACCCGGTTCTGTATTTTGGCTACCATTGACCATATTTTTAGTCGAACCTTCAACTTTGTTGCAGGCACATTTATTACAAATGCCCATACGGCAACCGTGATTTGGTTTGATATTTTGCTGTTCAAGACTGGCTAAAATTGATTGGCCTTTTGGGATACTGACGGTTTTATTGGATTGTGTAAGCGTGACATTCACAAAGCCAATTTCATCCGTTGCAATTGGGCTCATGCTAAATGCTTCACTCATAAAGCATTGTGCATGATCAAATAACGCTTCGGCCTGAGTGACGAAACCCGATGGACCACATGCAAACACAGTACTGTGCTCAATGTCGTCAATTTGAGCAGCGTGAGCGGCATTTAATCGTGGATCAGCAACTTCTTCTTGGGTAAAGAAAATTTGAAATTTAAAGTTTGGATATTGATTTGCCAAAGCTTCGAAGCGTAATTTGAATGCGGCATCATCGTGATACTTAACCCAATACATTAACTGAATTGGTTGCTCCGCAATTTGCTTAGTTTTGCTCATCGCTTTCAACAAACTCAACATTGGCGTAATACCACTACCCGCAGCCAATAGTAGCAACGGTGTAGAATTTGACACCAAAGTCATATCACCAAAAGGCTGACCAAATTCTAAGATGTCACCAACTTGTGCTTGTTCTACCAGCCAAGTACTCACAATACCCGTATTCACTTTTTTTACACTTAGCAATACGTGTTGATCATCTAACTGAGTCAAACTATAAGTACGTTCGTAACGGATCCCATTTACACGAGCAAAAACAGGATGATGCTGACCAGCTTCACCCATTTTAAACAAACGGTTCACCTGTATAGTTAGGCTGACCATCTCATTTGCTGCATTTTCTTTTTGTACAATTTTGCCGAGAGCCTGATTACCAGACCATAACGGATTAAATTTCTGCAACCAGAAATTTACTGCATTGACGTCTACAACACTGTCTTTGAGTGCGTTTAAAGGCTTTTTCGCTTTTTCGAGTACATGCATAATCAAATACAACTCATGGGAGGTTTTTAATTATTATACATATGTATATATATTTGTATATACGCTTGTGCATTTAATCGACATTTTCACAAAAGCTATTAGCAGACGCTATAATATGTTAATGTTTTTAATCTATTAAAAAATATGACTCAGTCTGCACAGACGAATATGGTTAACATGTACCAGGAAGAATTACATTCTGAAGCTGAAACTCCACTTGCAGTTCGCACTGTAGGTCGTAAAGCAACAATTACCAAGGAAGAACTGTTTCAGGCAGCGCTTAATTTAATTGGTCCACAAAAAAGTATTTCATCACTGAGTTTGCGTGAAGTTGCACGTGAAGCTGGCATTGCTCCAAATAGTTTTTATCGTCACTTCAAAGATATTGATGAATTAGCCATTGAGTTGATTGATCGAGCTGGTGGTGTGTTACGTCAAATTTTGCATGAAGCACGCCTTCAGGCATCACGCCAAAGCAGTATTATTCGTAGTTCAGTTGAAGTATTTATTCAGCAGCTAGATGCCGATGAAGGCAACTTAAGCCTTTTACTTCGTGAAGGCTATACTGGTTCGCATTCCTATAAAAATGCAGTTGAGCGTCAACTTAACTATTTCCAACAAGAATTAAGAGAAGATTTAATCGTGCTTGAACGTTTAAATCAAAGCAAGTTGGCTCATCCTGACATCGTGGCACGTGGTATTACCCAATTGGTGTTTAACATGGGTGCAAAAGTCATTGATCTACCGACAGAACAACGCAAAGAAGTTGCCGAACAAACCATGATTATGATTCGTATGATCCTGGAAGGCGCTCGCCATTTAGACGAAGCACAGATTCGCTAAAAATTAATGGTCAAAAAAAGGAGACGTTCAGGTCTCCTTTTTTATGAACAAAATTTATTTTTCTAATGCTGTAAGTACTGTATGACGTGTAGCGCTGTCTGTTTCGGCTGCTCAAGTGGAAACATGTGCCCACCTTCAACTACACTATAATCTATCCCATAGGTTTTCTTCATTCCGTCAGGCAAACCTTGTTTATAAAAATGGCTGTTATCTGCGGTGATAAGGTGTACAGGCATTTGAGGGGCTTTACGTGGAGTACGCCACCACCATGTAGGTACTGTACGGAAAATTTGCGCTTCCACGGCTTTTGGAATGCTGAGGGTCACGCCACCGCGTTTTTCATCAGTGCGAACACCTTGTGCAAAATAATCCTCAAAACATTGCGGATCAAAACTTTTAAATAAACGATTATTCCGTAGTGCCGTATAGGCTTCATCCAAATTTGGCCAATGGTCATTACGCTTCAATGTAATTGCCGCTGGGGTAATTTTATCCACAGCTTTGAGCTTTAATTTTTGCATACCTTCAAAAATGGCGGACTTAGGACCGATTACGAAAGGTGGATCCATAATAATCAGTTGTGAAAACAAATCTGGACGTTTATAAGCCGCCATAAGAGTGACTAAAGAACCAAAAGAATGTCCAAGCCCAATCACTTTTTGTTTTGGAAATTGATATTCAATATCTGCAATGACTTGTTCGACCAAATATCGCCAATCTTTGGTGATCGGATAGCGCTCATCCATACCAATAAGCGGAATCGCCTTCACATCAAATTGCGGTGTAAAGTAGGATAAAAACTTTCGATAACTTGCAGCAGGAATACCATTGGCATGGGTAAAATGGATCGCGCTTTTCATCTAAAACTCATCCAATCAGCTGATGATGACCCATCATAAAGAGATCTATACGATTTAAACAGGACTCAATGAGTTTATCTATATGACCCCAAAGTCAGTTTGCAGATTATTTTTGTGAACCGACCATTGATTGATTCGGTAAAAATGTTGCGCCACAAGTGGTTTTATCTCCAGCAACCACAACACCGCGCCCCTTTACCGTTGTACTTTGATCTGCCGCGATCGCAGCCACAGTCGAATTACATTTCGGGCAATAATGTTTCATGCCGTTTAAATGCACCGCAATACCATTAATCACAAATGAAGGTTCACATTCTGAAACCACACCACCGTGTGACGTTTTACTACCTAAGGTAATTAAGGATTTCATATTTTTATTTTCTTCTAACGAACTGCTGAAATTTGAAGCATTTTAACGGAACTACCCACAACTCGCTAGCATCGACGTATAAATTTAACCAAGCCAAAACTTTACTTAACTAAAGCATTAAAACACGACATTAAGGCAGTTCGTGATCAATCATTTGAATATGATGTTATCGCTATATGTCCAAATACATTTAATCATTTCACTTTCATAATTCAATTGACATCAATCACGACAGCTTATGTCGCGATGCCGATTCTTTTACTAATCAAAGCATGTATATTGAGTCTAGCAATGACCATGAAGCGTAGACCCTATTTTAAAATTTCAGTATTTAACTGAGCTTCGAATCAGAAAATGGTGCTTTTCTACGCCATGATTAACTTTAGAACATTCTTAGACTAAACACATTATTCAAAACTATTTTTATAAATTTTAGATTCCAAACGTAGCACCATTTCATTTTATAACGCAGATAAATAAAGCATAACCATTCTATTTTCAGGAGGTTTTATGATTTTAATAAATGACTTTGATTTAACCCAACCACAAAAAGTCATCGTGTTAGACCATACACTAGATGAAACAACCCTATTAACAGAAATACTGGCCTTGTGTAAGACTGCAGACCCAGAGCTCATCGTGGCGGAAAGCAAAGAGGCTGATTTAGTTCTACGCTTATTACCTGAAATACATGATTATTGTGGTGCCATTGCCTTAAAACAGCCGCTATGTAATGACATCGACTTTGATTTACTTAGTGTTCATTATATAACACGCAGCCAAGCAGAACGAAGTACGATCCAAATTCAGTTAGCAAAAAATCATCCTGACTATACAAAGCTTGATGGCATATTTTATATGTTGGATGAAAATGAAGATTTTGATCAAGCTGTAGAATTGCTGAAGAATAGTTACTTTTTTTATGCCGATGTCGACAATTTAGATTAAAAATAAACAATACAAAACTTTGATTTAGCGTAAATCTGTCGTGATTAATTTTACAGTTATAATTTTAGCCATAAAAAAAAGCACCCTAAGGTGCTTTTTTAAGATTCTTAACTTATGGCTTAACCACTACCATAATTTGAATCGCTTCTGGTGTAACCGCTAGACCATCAAGCAGTGTTAAACCTTCTTTTTGCAGTTTTTGTAAACGTGCAATTTCGTCTTCACGAATACTTGGGTTGAACTGCTTCAAATAAGTTAAACGGTCAATTTCATATTGCCATTTGCTACCGTAGATTTCTTTAGCTTGTTGTTTAAAGCCCGGTAATGCACCACGAGCAATTTCAAGCGCTTGCGTATAACGCTGTTCAATGACATCACGACGCGCCTTAACCACTTGGCGGCAACTGTTGCCATCAAGATGATGTAAATAAGGACGTAAAATTTCAGGTGCAATTTTTTGCGATAAATCCTGACCTTTTTCGCTCAGTAATACACGAACCAACTGTTGTGGCAAACTTGACGGCAAATTCAATGCTTTCGGTGCAACGACATCGACTTTAAACCACACTTCCATTAACACAGAACCTTGCGGTAAAGCGGCCGATTTCAATACAGCAACGTTGGTACTACCAAAGCCTTGCGTATTAATCATTTCCATCACACTTTCAGTGAATGGATGCTCAAGTGTTAAATATTGAGCATCTTCACGGATCTGTGCTTGGTCACGATAGAACGTCGCCGTCATACCTTCTTCGTCCAAAGTCAGACCTTGAACTTGCATTTGATCCGTTGGCTTGATGATCACGGTACCATTACTTTGCTCATCAAAATCAATGTTTGTAGACGCCATAAAGCGCTTCATGAACATTGGTAAAGTAGTATTGTCGTCGTAGTCTTCAAGTGCAGTCACAATTTCTTGTGCCACGATTGGACGGCAAGAGTTGTACTCAAGTAAACGGTCACGACCTTCTTGAAGTTCAGCTTCAAGCGCTTCACGTTGCACACTTACGGCTTCGAGCAGATCTTCAAACTCTTGGCCTTTATCTGCCAACAAACAATCTTTCAGATTGACGATAAAGTTTTCTTGTAAGGTTTGCGCAGTCGGCGAGATATTGCAGAAAATATTTAATGCTTCGTTATACCAACGGAACATACGCTCTTGAGCAGTACCAACCAGATAAGGCACATGAATTTGAATACGATTTTCTTGACCAATACGGTCTAAACGACCAATACGTTGTTCAAGTACATCTGGGTTTGCAGGCAAGTCAAACAAAACTAAGTCCGATGCAAACTGGAAGTTACGACCTTCAGAACCAATTTCTGAACATAGTAAAATTTGCGCACCGTATGACTCTTCAGCAAAGTAAGCTGCTGCTTGGTCACGCTCTAATAAGCTCATGCCTTCATGGAACATCGCAGTGCGAATACCCGCATGCAAACGAAGTACATTTTCTAAAGACTCAACCACTGGACCACTACGTGCAATCAATAACACTTTTTTGTGTTTCAGGTCTGTACGCAGACGTTCCATCAACCACATCACACGTGGATCTGTTTCCATCCACGAGCCATCAAGCTGCGCTTCTTCAGGCCACATTTGTTCACGTAGCTTGCCATCTTTAGACCAGTTTTCTGGTGCAGGTAATGGCGCAGGCTGACAGTCACGACCTGGGAAGCCTTGAATCGCTTCACGTGTATTACGGAATAAAATACGGCCTGTACCATGACGGTCTAATAATTCGTGAATGGCACGGAAGCGTTGTTCTGGCTCGTCAGTAATTCGATGACCTAATAGGCTTTCAATCGCTGCCAAATGCCCTTCTTCGAGTGGCAGATCAGACATCAACACTTCAGCAATTTTAGCTGTTTGGTGATACTGCTCTTCTTCATCCAAGAAACGATCAAGCGAACTAAAACGTTGTGGATCGAGCAGACGCAAACGTGCAAAGTGACTTTCCACACCTAATTGTTCAGGCGTTGCGGTTAATAACAAGACACCCGGCGTTTTTTCAGCAAGTTCTTCAACAAGGTCATAACGGTCATTGCCGCCTTCTTCTTCTGACCACATTAAATGATGGGCTTCATCGACTACAAGCAAATCAAAACCAGCTTCAAGCGCTTGTTCACGCAAGTCATCATGGTCGATCATCAAATCGACACTCGCAATGATGCATTGTTCTGTTAAGAATGGGTTGAGATCTGGATCGTGTTCTTTAATCGATGCTGTACGTGTTAGATCAAATAATGAGAACTCAAGATTGAAACGACGACGCATTTCAATCATCCATTGATATTGCAATGAATCAGGTACTAAGACCAAGATACGTTCTGAACGACCCGTTTTGAGTTGCTGATGAATAATCAGACCTGCTTCAATGGTTTTACCTAGACCCACTTCATCAGCAAGTAATACACGTGGAGCAAAACGTTTACCCACTTCATGCGCAATATACAGTTGGTGTGGAATGAGACCCACACGTGAACCTACCAAGCCACGTAGAGGGCTAGACTTCATATTGGCTTGAAGAAGCAGTGCTTCGATACGCAGGTCATACCATTCTTTATAGTCCACTTGGCTTGCAAGCAAACGATCTAATGGTTTTGCTAACTGAATACTTGCACCAATACGTGTTTCATTCAGTGCTTTACGCTCTTCTGTGCCATCGGCAAGTTTACGTACCGCGTTATAACGAACCACACCACCACGGTCTTCAAGAGATTCAACAATCCAAATTTGACCTTCTTGATCTTGGACTTCGTCATTTACATTGAAAATAATACGAGATAAAGGTGCATTGTGACGGGCATAGACACGAGTTTCATCACTTTTTGGGAATAAAATGCTGACCGATCGCTCATCAACATCAATAAGAACACCTAAACCCAGTTCCGTTTCTGTATCTGATAACCAACGTTGACCAATAGCAAACTGCTGCAATTTTTCCACCTTTTTCTCAAGTTCGGTCTGAAAATATTATGCTCAAACTGTGAACGTTATTTGAGCAAAAATCTAGACCATAAAGCAATATATTTTGACATAAAGCCCACTAAATAGTGAGCAGAATTCTTAGGGATTTAAATGATTTTCCTAAAATGGTACAGGACAGTGAAATTCCACTGTTTGCTCAGTTTCAGGATTGTTAAAACTCAAGCGCTCAGCATGTAAACATAAGCGCGGCATCAGCTGCTGTTGCTCAGGTGTTGCATACAAAGTATCACCAACAATAGGATGACCTAAATATTGCATATGAACACGAAGCTGATGTGATCGACCAGTAATAGGAGTTAATACTACGCGTGTTACAGCTTGCCCCTGAATATCAAAATGTTCAGTGGCTTTCCAATGCGTAAGTGCAGGCTTATTATGTGCAGGATCGGCAATATGTAGTGGCGGATGTTTTGGGTCATACACGACGGGTACATCAACAGTACCTTCACCTTCAAGCGTACCCGCAACCAATGCCTGATATGTTTTTGAAGTTTGACGTTCTTGGAACTGGCGTGAAATTCGATTTTGCCCTTGACGGGTTAATGCAAAAACCAAAATACCTGAGGTATCACGATCCAAACGATGAATGAGCAAAGTATTCGGCTCAATTTGTAATAATCGATTGATAACACAGTCTTGTAAATCTGCTGTTTTTCCCGGAACTGTGAGTAAACCTGCTGGTTTATGGATCACCATAAAGTCAGTGTCACGATGTATCAGGTGTTCGGTTAGAAAATTACTCAAAGTTCAATCCAGTTCTGATCTCGAAAAACAAGGCGGCAATAATAAAAAGCTTAGCCAACAATTACAATGCACAAAGCCATATTTCCCGACGTATTTTCCGATTTAGAACAAAAATAATTCCAATTGGCTTTGTTTAGTCTGTACTGAGCAATTTTTCTAGCAATGCTTTTAAACTTGCATCATCTAAAAAGTCTTCATAACGGATGTTTGCACCATTGGCACGCCACAAACCAATTAAGCTGACCATGGCAACGGAATCAAGCCCATAACTGCGTAAATCGGTTAAGGGATCTATTTCCAATGCCTCCATATCTAGCTGCTCTGCAATAGCCAATAATATGCCTTTGGCTGACAAAACGAATTCCGTTGGCGCTGACAGATTCCAAAGCCGCATCAAATTATAACTACTCATATGATGAATACCTTGGCCTGACATGGAGTCCACCCACTGAATATGCTGTTCCTGATTATTCAGCACAATTGCGTCATCAACAATACAGATTTGCTCTGTTACCCTATATAGATACAGCAAGATCTGTTTCAGCATAGGCGTGATTTGCCCTGCAAAGATGAGCTGAGGGTGTATGGTTGCATATTCACCGAGCTGCTGCATGCCTTGAAGTAAATCATCGCCATATAAATCGACAATAGGAATCTCTAAGGCTTTGGCTTTATTGGTCAGCTGGATCAAATTTTCCATCAACTGCGTATCTTGTATACCCTGCTGCATGCGTAAATTTTGTAAGCCAACCAGTACCAATACTGACTGTGTTGATGACAGCTGCCATTTTGCTTGAGATGGTGCAAATTGGATTTTTTTAGGCATGGGATACAGCATACGGGCTCGGCACAAAACTGATGTTAGAACAACTGTTATGCTAACGCAGAATCATATCTGAAGGTGACTTTCGGCTACTGATGATTTACTTTTTGGTCAACTTTAAACTTATAGATTTATTTAATTCTATTAAGTTTATTAGATAAACCTAAGTTTTGGTTTTATTCAAATTCGGATAAAAAATAATCTTGTAAATATTCAAGTGATTTACCCTCATACAGCAAAGAAAAATCACCATCGTGCTCTTCTAAACTTGAGCTGCCATCAATAACACCTAATACATTACTAATTGAATCAATCATTACTTGTCGTAAGATTGAGAAAAAAATTCTCTTATGTTCGTCTGGCAAAGTATTAAAAAAACTTATTGCATCAATAAAATAAGGATCTTTTATTTCTGATGGTGAGCAGTCTGTGAACAATCCTTTATAAATTTCTAGGTTTTCGTTAATAATTCCTATTTTGAGTAAATATGCTAATTCTTTTGAGTCCATACCTTTCCCTTTATTTTAGTTTGTATAACGTCCATTCTTTTTAAAAGAACATAAAAAATTTTCAAATATCATTTTTTTATTTTACGATAATTTCTTTAATATTCTTTTCATTCACAAACAATATTCGAGATACATCAATACTCATAATTGTAAAATATATGTATAGCTGATCCTCCCTAGTATACATCGCATTAAGAATTACATTTTTTTAATGTATTTCCTAAATCTGTATATTACATAGTATATCAAACTAGAACTGATCATTATAAAACACACTGCTAGCACTCCAATAAGCCCTGATACTTCAAACGTCCACATTTTCTAGACTGTTTTACTACAATATGAATGCTGACAAGAGCACGACCCCTGTCAGCTTATCGTATTTATTTTTGTGGTTCGACGGTAGGTGCCGCCAATGGTGGTGACATCGGATGTGCCGAAGGTTCACCGCCTGCAACACGAGATAGAGGCAGCCACTGTGCAAGTATTGGATTGGTTCGGTCGAATAGTGGCGTTAACTCTAACTCAGAAGGTAACAATTCACTCAAAGAGCTCATGCTTTCAAGTTTAGCCAAAGCCTTAATGCTATCTTCAGCCGCATTACCTGTATCCACTTTGGCAGCCACAGTCACAATACTGACTTGCTTTTCATCTTGATTAAACATCAGCCAAGCACTGGACAAACCTAGCGCCTGCGCTTGCTCTCGCAAAGTCGGCCAAACCTCTTTTAGCAGCTGATCTAACTGATCATGCTGTGTAGAAAACCGTTCAAAACGCACAACATGATGTGATGTTGCTAAGGGTTTAAAATCATGAGCACCAGCAACACGCCAAATATTTCGCTGTACATTCAAGAAAAATGGACGGCTCCAAAACTTTACATCCGGCTCAAATTCCAATTCTTCACTGGTGAAACGCTCATAATCTTTTACATTTTCCCAAGTATCAAATAAGTAGCGTCCACCAGTCCAAAGCGCACCACTAAAACGGTCAAAACCAAGTGGCATATATTTGTGGCGCATGCCCGGGCGCACATCCATGGTGCGACGTTCAATTTCCTGCATATTCACTAAATCATGCATCTTGATTTCACTTGCAACTGGGAAGTCTGAAGTAAACGCTGCTTCTGCCTGAATCGGGCCTGTTTCGTAGTTGAGAATCGCCATATGTATCTCCGATATTCGTTGTGGAGTTGTATAAATAATTGCTCTCAGCCAGTGCTGAATCAGCTGTTAAACCCACTTTATCGAAAATAAATTCTTGAAAAAGACCTTCAAATTTAATTTACTTATTACATCGTGTAATTAATAAATAGAAATATTATGCTGCGTCACTATGATGATCTACAAATCGGCAGTCTTGAATTGTTTTGTTTAACCGTGGAAAAGAAAAGTTTCTCTGCTGCAGCAATTGCAGCAGGCATTTCTCCTGCCGCAGTCAGCAGAGCGATATCACGCTTAGAAGCAAAATTTGGGGTAAAGCTATTTGTCCGCACTACACGCCAACTTAAAATTACCGATGCTGGGCAGCATTATTATTATTTTTGCAAACAAGCCCTTAACAGCCTACTCGAAGGTGAAATGCAAATCAGCGGTGAACAGGAACACCCCATCGGCTTACTGAAAATTAGCGTGCCCACAGCTTATGCACATTATCGTCTGCTGCCTAAAATGGCTAAGTTTACCGAACTGTTTCCACATATTAAGCTCGAGATTCATGTCAGCAACCATAATGTAAATTTAGTGACTGATGATTATGACATTGCGATTCGCGGTAATGAGTTAACCGACTCTGGCTTAATTGCACGTAAACTTGAAGATGCTGCATTATGCATTGTGGCTACACCTGAATATTTGAAAAGGCACCCTGCACCTATGAACATCCAAGACTTACAGCATCACGAATGTATTTTGTTTGAATTACCGAGTTCAGGTAAGTCTGGACCGTGGTCACTCATGGATGCAGGCAAAAAAATTATGGTTGATGTCCAAGGAAAAATTACCTGTAAAGATGATTATCTCTCGACCTTAATCTTAGCTAAATCTGGTGCAGGACTGATGCAGGTCTACCGCTTTTCAGTGGAGCAAGAATTACAAAGCGGCGCGTTGGTGGAAGTTCTCAAATCTTATAGCCAAACAACTCGGCCTTTTTATTTACTCTATCCAAAGTCTAACTATCAGTCTTCTAAACTCAAAGCATTTATCAATTTCATGCTGAATGCTTCGGCTCAATCTTAGAAAATTTCGATTTAATGCTATGGGCGAAGTTCCTAGACCTTTAAATCAAAATAAAAAAAAGCCCAACATATCGATTGGGCTGAATTATCTATTTCACTCAAGATCATGCTTAGTTTTGCTGCGCGAAAAACTTCTCAATCGCCACTTGTGCAATTTCTGCATCTTGAAATGACTTTACCCCAGACACGCCCATTGCACCCACCAATTGCCCTTCATACAAAATCGGCTCACCACCTTCCAACATTCCCGAAAAGGTATCCATAGTCAAAAACCCCATCTGGCCGCCTTTAATAATGTCTTCAAATAATTTTGAAGGCCGGCGACTAATCGCAGAACATTTGGCTTTTTCTAAGCATAGATTTGCTGTCATTGGCGATGCACCATCCATACGTTTCATTGCCAACAAATTACCTGTTTCATCCATTACCGCAATGCTGACATTAAAGCCATTTTCGACTGCATAAGCATGTGCTGTGTTTAGTAAAAATTCTGCATCTGCCAAAGTTAAATAATGCTTGGTTTTCATTTAAAAATCCTTTTCTTAAAAAACTGAACTTAAAACAACAAAAAAAGCCCACAGCAGGCTGCGGGCTTTATTCTAAAGCAGAAATTACTAATTTAAATGAAAATTACTTCATTTCAGCAAAAACTTCTTTCGCCATTTCAATGGTAAATGCAATATCTTCATCGCTATGTGCGCTTGAGAAGAAACCGGCTTCAAATGCAGACGGTGCAAGGTTAACACCACGTTTCAGCATGCCATGGAAGAAAGTGCGAAACGCATCTACATCACATTTCAAAATTGAATCAAAACCAGTGATTTCAGTTTGATCTGTAAAGTAAATACCAAACATTCCACCTACTTGCTGCGTAAAAAACGGAATGCCCGCCTCGTCTGCAGCAGCTTGTAAACCAGCAAGCAAGCCTGCCAATTTTTCAGTCAAAGTTTCATAGAAGCCTGGTTTACGCAAATGTTTAAACATTTCAATACCAGCACGCATTGCAAGTGGGTTGCCTGATAGTGTGCCTGCCTGATACACCTTGCCCAACGGCGCGATGCATTCCATTACTTCGCGTTTACCGCCAAATGCACCGACTGGCAAGCCAGCACCAATGATCTTACCTAATGTGGTCAAGTCAGGCGTTACGCCATAATGCGCTTGCGCACCACCAAGACCGACACGGAAACCTGTCATTACTTCATCAATGATAAAGACAGAACCATGTTCATCACACACATCGCGAATTGCTTGCAAGAAACCATCTATCGGTTTAACCAAGTTCATGTTGCCTGCAACTGGCTCGACAATTACACCTGCAATTTCTGAACCGAATTTTGCAAAGCATTCTTTTAGCATCGCAATATCGTTATACGGCAGTGTTAAAGTGTGTTTGGCGAAATCAGCCGGAACACCTGCAGAAGTCGCTTCACCCTCACCTTTAGTAAGTAGGCCAGAACCTGCTTTCACTAAAAGCGAATCTGAATGGCCATGGTAGCAGCCTTCGAATTTTACAATCTTGTCACGGCCGGTGTAGCCACGAGCAAGACGGATGGCGGTCATAGTCGCTTCAGTCCCTGAGTTGGTCATACGAACCAATTCAATAGACGGCATAATTTCGCAAATAATATCCGCCAAAGTCGTTTCATGAACGGTTGGCGCACCAAAACTCAAACCATCTACAGCCGCGTCTTGAACTGCTTTGATAATGTCGGGCTGAGCATGACCTAAAATCATTGGGCCCCAAGAGCCGACATAGTCGACATAGCGTTTTCCGTCTACGTCATAGAGATATGCGCCTTGCGCTTTTTCAATAAATACCGGAGTTCCACCTACACCATTAAATGCACGTACAGGAGAGTTTACGCCGCCAGGAATATGCTTGCTGGCTTGTTTAAATAATTGTTCTTGCTTAGCAGATAAGCTCATAAAAATTCTCTACTTATTCAATCTAAAAAATAAAATTAAGCTTGTTCAGCAAAAAGCTCAGACCATTCATAAACACGACTGCTGACAGCAGACATTGAACGACCTAATACATCACTAATCACAGCACAAAGATCAGCACCTGCTTCAATGACTTCTGCTGAATTTTCTACAGTTAAACCACCAATGGCACAAATAGGTACATTTAGTTTCGCTTTGGCTTGTTTTAGCGTTTCTAAGCCAATATTGCCTGCTTCAGGCTTAGTTTCAGTTGCAAAAATGGCACCAAAAGCCACATAGTTTGCACCGTCTGCAATTGCCTGCTCAGCCAGTTCTAAAGAGTTATTGCAGCTTCGACCGATCAAAACATTTTTAGGTAAGCGTGCTACAGCTTCAGCAATTGAACCGTCATCTTGCCCTAAATGGACACCCACACCATATTGAACTGCAGTTTCGAGATCATCATTAATGACAAAAGGCACTTTGTACTGATTACACATATTTTTCATGTATTCAATTTCATAAGCCTGATCTTCCTTTGCCACTTTTTTACGACGATATTGCAAAACAGCAACTTCATAAGTTGCCATCGCGCCTTCAAGCTTGGCTAAAAGCAATTCGATAGGATCATCATTGGTAATGAGGTATAAACCGCGCATAGTTCAATCACAACTTAAAACTTTTGAATATTATAACGATTAGGTCTGTGAAATGTTGCTTGGGGCATAAAATTTTAATGCTTTGCTGCTGAGAAAGTTATATTCCTTTTCACAGGACTACTTATATAAATGTTTAATTAAATTTTCTGTAGAAAATGGCAAAAAATACCTATTTTCAGGTATAGAACAAAACTGATACAAATTATTTAATAGTGCACCAGAAGAACTCAAAACGCAGCGCATAAAAACACAACACTTTTATAAAAATAAAAATGTGTAACCTATTAGACTTTTTGGTGCTTGGTAAGAAACGTTTTGGGGAGCGTTCAGAGCATCAAAAAGTCTAGCCTATTTTATAAAAGTTTTTATTGTTATATATTTCAAACAATAGACTTTTCTAAGGCCATAAAAAAAGCCTAGAGAAGGTCACTCTAGGCTCGGAAAACTGGGTTTATCGACTATTCATGTTTTAGATAAGAATTAAATAAACAATATGAACATTATTAGACTAATCACTCTAATTTTGCAAGTCATTTACTCAAAAAAATCACACCCATATCCATAAAAATTAAGCGTTTGATTAATAAACAATTAACTATCAATCTTATCTAAATTACGGTGTTTTAAGCTTAAGTTCCCCTTCACAATATCAGACAGCATGCGCCAATCGGAAATAAAACTGTACAAAGGTTGCTTGAAACTAGCTGCTTATTTTTTTCAAAGAAAAAATGTCCGACCCATGCACAGGCATAGCCTGAAACCAGGCCATAAGCAAAATACTTCGGTTGTCTTTTTAAAATTGCTTTTGCAAAGAAATAGAGTCCTATACTGCTGCCTGTGGCATGTAAACGTCGGCTCATGATATTTCGATGTTCAGTCAAATAAAATCGATAAAATTGCGAGTAGTCACGAATAGGCAACTGAAATTCGGGCTTTAAATCTCGATTAAACTCGGGTTGTACTTGTGAATTCATTTTGTGCTCATCCTGAACTTATTTTAATCAACATAGCTCAAAACTCGCCCACTTTAAAGGCGTAAAATTTTATTTTGTTCCAATGAAAATTGAACTATTGTGAATTATACAATTGATGGAATATCCATTTTTAAAACTTTTCTTTGGCCAAAATCAGCGCTTTCAAATCAGTCAAGTCTTACTTCTCAACTGTTTTTCGCTACAATCGAAACGCGTTTAGCTCATAGAAAATTTACGTACGATTTAGTTTTTCATTTTTATAAAAATTTAGAGATCGCTTCATGCCAGATTATGAAGTTGTAACATCAGGACAGAAAACCATGGTTGAAGTTGAATTAAAGTTCCAGATTCCAGAAGCACGTCGAACTGCATTATTAAAAGCACTCGATCCAAAAAAATCGGAACAAATTCAACTTAAAGCTAAATATTTTGATACCCCAGATCGAAAAATGGCACAGCAGCATGCAGCTTTGCGTCAACGTTTAGAAGGAACGCGCTGGATTCAAACCCTGAAAGCTGCAGGTAAAAGTCAAATTGAACGGTTTGAACATAACTTAGATTTGGGCGAGCATGAACAAGCCCCTGCCCTAGATTTATCGGTCTATGCCAATGAAGCTGAAGTTCAATCGGTTTTAAAAACCACTTTAGGCGATCAGCAGGATTCGTTACAACTTCAGTTTGAAACAGATATTCTCAGAACTTATCGCGTCATAGAGTTTGAAGATGCCAAGATCGAAGTTTGCTTAGATGTCGGCTGTATCCGCAGCAACAGCACAGAAACAGAAGTTCATGAAGTTGAATTTGAGCTTAAAAGTGGCTCTATTCAATCACTCCTTGCCTTTAGTTTCGAATGGGTTAAAAAGTATCATTTATGGTTAGATGTCCGCAGTAAAGCGGAAATCGGGAATTTGCTGGCGTTTAATCAAACTGTGAGTCCAGCAGTTGAGGCTAAAGAATTTCAACTCAGTAAAAAAGACACTGCCGCAAAAAACTTACGACTTTTAATTGCACAGGAAATGCAGCATCTTCTGCCTAATATTGCCGCAATTTCTGCAGGCGTTGCTCAGGCAGAGCACATTACACAAGCTCAGAAAGCACTCCATCATTTACAATTAACCATTTCGCTGTTTAAAGATTGGAACAGTGATATCGTTGAAAAATGGGCTGTGCAATTAGGCGCATTTAAGCAGCAATTTGAACAATTACACCATTTTGAACACATGCAAAATACCTTGGGTGGCTTTTTACAAAACCCAACGACTTCAGAAAATTTAACCAAAGATATTTTGTATGCCAAAGAGAAGTTAGGCAATTTGGTTAAATCGACTCAAAATGTACATCATTATCTTGAGCTTTTAATGTTTAGTTTGAAATTCGATGATGCGCCGCAGCAACATGATTTTAAATGGTATGCTCAAACAACCCTGCAAAACCAATATAAAGCCCTCCAAGAGGCTTTAAATGATGCCGACATTAACAATTTTGAAAGCTTAGACGTGCTTTCTCAACGCATACAAGAGCTTAAATTTAGCTTCCCAATTTTGACGTCTATTTATGATGTAAAAAATTTGCAGAAATACAGTAAAGCACTCAATGATGCACAAGTTGCGGCACAGGAATACCAAGTCCTTTCCTCTTCTGCACAATATATTCAGCAAACAGAGCTGGAAGCTAGCGATTGGTTTGTTCTCGGTTGGTTGACTGCAAAGCAAGAAGTTTATGCAGATAAACTTTTAGAAGCGACAGAACAATTCCTTGTCAGTCGAAAACTCATTAAATAAAACTAAGGGAGATTCAATGAGTCTCCCTTTTTATTTGCGTCCCACATTATTATATAGATATTCATTTATTGGACATTCAGATTCGAATTCGGCTATTTACAATTCATCACTTCCTTAGTTTGACTCAGTTACATTGAAATATTTTGAGAAGCTATTATTTTTGTTTTTTGAGTAAAAACTTTTAAAATAAGCTATCTGAAAAATTAGATTCAGGATGGTTTTATGTTGAAAATTCACATACCTGCAATTCATCCACTATTTACATTTTCACTTATTTTTATCTTTTTCCCATTACTAAGTGCTTGTAGTGAACAACATAAGCCTGTGCAAAGCACCGAATTAAGGCGCACGGCATCCTTACAAGTCGAAAAGCCGCTTTCTCCAACTCAAAACTTTGATCAGACACGAAGAACCTTTAAAGTCCTGCGCAATAATAATGAGGACTATGGTGATGAGTCTTACCAAATCAAAACCAATGCTGGCATACTAAGTATTTACAGTATGAACTTGAATCCGCAACAAGGTCAGTTACTGTCAAGCGTCAAGTCTGGAGAATGTCTAACTCTATCGAGTCAAAGTGACAATTTAATTGCGGTTGATGGTTATATAAGTGTGATGGAATTGGGTGACATTAAAATTCATCCCTGCAAATAAACATCAAAATAGTATTTGCATAACAGTCATTCAAAAAAACTAAGAACAGTACGTTCAGACTACGCTGCTATTGGGGGTTTAATTCATAATCCATACTGATTTGACCTTGTGCTAATAACCCCCATGATTTCATCGCATTACTCACCATGCGCTGTAATTGCATCAAGGCCATACCATCACGGGCTTGTATGGTCATTCCTTGTAATAAGGTCATATAAAAATCAGTCAATTGCTCTGCATGAGCCAAACTTTCAATTTCCGAATTTTGCACGCCTATAGCGAGCCGATCCATAATTTTTGTTTTGGTATAGGCACGACGTTGTTTGAGCTGTTCTTGTACGGTTTGGTTTTGCTGTGAACAATTCATTGTTGCCACCACCACCATACAACCTTTAGGTTTATTGGCTTGTACCAAATGCTGAATACTGTCATATAGGTACAATTCCATCGCAATTTTAGCCGTTTGACCTGCTTGTAGAATTTTTTCTGCAGGCTGAACTTCGTGTTCACTATAGTATTCAATACATTTTTCAAAAAGCGCCGTTTTGTCGCCAAATGTGCCATATAGGCTAGGTGCTGTGATATTCAAAGCTTGAGTCAAATCACTGATGGACGTTCCTTCATAGCCAAATTGCCAAAACAACATCATGGCTTTTTCCAAGGCTTGCTGTTCATTGAAACATTTAGGACGTCCACGCTTCTTGACCGAATCGGCTGAATTAGCGTGCTGATTTTCTTGCTTTGAATCATTCATCATAAGCTAACATTTATATTTTATAACGTTCACTAATAAAATAATTGACGCTCACAATTTAATCAAATAGTTTATTTTTATAACAGTCACTATTTAATTAAATAATTAAGGTGTAACGCTATGAATACGCATGCTACAGCTTTAAAACAAGATGAACAGTTGACGCAGCAGCCTGATGAGTCTTCCCCCAATCAAGGGAATTGGTTTGCAATCCTCACTGTTGCTATTACAGCTTTCGCACTTGTCACCAGTGAGTTTTTACCCATTGGCGTGTTAAATGCCATCGCTCAGGATTTAAAAATTAGTGTAGGTACCGCAGGTTGGGTGATTACCCTCCCTGGCATTATGGGTGCGATCGCAGCGCCCCTGCTTTCTGTTGCTGTGAAGCAACTTGACCGTCGTATCTTAATGATTGCTTTAACCGTGATTATGGTCATTTCTAATTTTATAACTGGCTTCGCAGAAAGCTTTGCACTGTTGTTGTTTAGCCGTTTTCTACTGGGTATTGCTATCGGTGGATTTTGGGCAACAGCCATAGCCTTAAGCGGACGTGTTGCACCAAGTCATCTCGCCATAGCCAAAGCCACTGCGATCGTCATGGCAGGTGTTACCCTAGCGACGGTATTAGGTGTTCCACTAGGTACATGGCTAAGTGAATGGTTGGGTTGGCGTAGTGCATTTCAAATCATTGCAGCAATCGGAATCATCATTTTAGTTTTAGAAATCAAATTTCTCCCAAAACTTCCACCGACATCGGCTATTCGATTTAGTGATTTACCTGCACTGATTCAACATGATAAAGCACGTAAAGGACTGATTATTATTTTATTAATTGGTTTTGCTCATTTTTCTTCTTATAGCTATCTCGCCCCATTTTTTAAAAATCATGCAGGCTTTGATGCGACCACCATCAGTTCATTATTATTGATCTACGGCATCGCAGGTTTCTTTGGTAATTTATTTGCGGGTTATAGCAGTAACATCAATGTCCGCTATACCCTTGTTTTTGTCGCCTTCAGTTTTATCGTGGTATTTTTTAGCTTTCCACACTTTGCAGTTCATTTATTCGGTGCATATCTTTTAACCGCATTATGGGGTTTCGCCTTTGGTGCATTTCCTACAACGGCCAATATCTGGATGTTAGTACATGCCCCTGAAGCTGTTGAAAAAGGCATGCCGCTGTTTATTGGTATTTTCCAACTCATGATTGCGTGTGGCTCTCTATTTGGCGGCTATATTGTCGATCATTTTAATGCCAATACTTTATTGTATTCGGTGATGATCTTTGTCGCCTTCGCCATAGTGGCTATTTTCACATTAGGGCGTGGATTAAATAATCCAAAGCTTCCTTGTGCAGCGAACTAAGTCCACGCTCTAACTAATGTCGTCAAAACATTTGATTAACGATATTTCCCAAAGATTTTCCACGTATTGTTATCTGCTAAAGGGTCACTATAGCTATCACTACGGGCTTTACGTGGTTTGTCACGGGCATCCACCAATTTAAAGTCGTTTTCGACACTGAGTACAATGCCATTCACATAAAAACGGGTACGGGTGTATTCACTTTGTCCATGTTGAAATACATAGGTTCTGAGGTCAATAAATTCACGGTGTGCGACCAAAGCTGCCGTATCATCGCTGTCTAGCCATAACCGCATCGCTTGAATTTGATCTGCTTCAAATTGCCCACATTTTTCAACTAAGCTGGCAATACCACGAAAGGTTTTAGATTCTTTCGCCCGTGTTTTGTTGATTCGAATACGATCCACGTGAAAATAAAAAAGCGGCAGATTCAAATGACTCGGCAAATGGACTGCATCGAGGACTTCATCTTCCATAAAGGGCTGAAATAAGTCCTGAGCACGTTCAATTAAGCCAGTCCACTGCGCATAATATTCGGCTACTTCAGACGCTGTACCATAATAAATGGGCAGCCCTTCTACATTGGCTAAGGTTGAGGGCGGCCAAACATTTTGTCGAAGTAATGCAATATCACTTTTCAGACTTTGCACTGCGATTGCATCTTGCATGGGGTATTCCACTTTACTTAGGCTATTTTTAGATTAAGTCAAAGGTTTAGTTTCTGCAAGGCTTTGCCTATAATACTGCATTAGATTTTTATGCTAGGACACATTCATGGTTCAAAAGATTGAAGCTACTGATGTAACCGAAGAAGAAGCGTTGAATGCAGCTTTCTTTGAACGTGCGGATGAATTTATTAAACAAGCCAATGAATTTTGTCGTGTTGAAAAAGGTTCTCAAGTCAAACCTGCAGAAATGCGCGGTCAAGTGAGTGCTGCCATGTTATTTGGTACTGCTCGCTTTAATACTTGGGTTGCTGCAAATGGCTTCAAAGATGGCAAAGAAATGCGTGATGCCAAAGATCAAGTGATGTCTTATATTCTTCAACAATTTCAAATGATGCTTGAAGATAATTATGATGAATATTGCGAACAGTTTGAAAACTATCTTCGCTTCCGTCATAACGAAGAATTCCATGCAAATAAGCATGATCACGACCACGATCATCAGCATTAATCAAAAGCCCTTCGGGGCTTTTTTTATACAACTTCTCTTTCACAAAGCTTTGATTTAATATTTAGTCATAACGTTGTATTTTCATCATTCATGCTATTTTCAGTGCCTCGCGTATTCGAAAATACAATGAAATACGCAAGAAATGGACATGGTTTTAAGGACAAGGATAGCAATGCAGACGCTCGATTTTGCCATCGTGGATTCACATATACATCAATGGGATCCATACAATACCCCACATGCCGCTTCACTTGCCGTGAAATTATTGGGTAAACATCCCTACTTGCTCGACAAAATGATGCGCTTGGTTAAGCCGCAAGAATTAATTGACACGGTTGGCTTAACCAAACATGTGACTACACCGTATTTGCCTAAAAATTATAAGCAAGATGCAGGACATTATTTGGTTGATCAAATCGTACATGTAGAAGCGAGCTGGCATGACCATAAAGGCAAAGGGGTGGTTGGTGAAACCAAGTTTATTGAATCCTTAGATTTTAATGCTCAAAAAATTAAACTTGGTGCCATAGTCGGCACTGCAGACCCATGTGACAGTAGTTTTAAGAAAATTCTTAAAATGCATAAACAAGCCTCCCCACATTTTCGTGGCATACGAAAAATGGCAGCTGTACATGAAGACCCAAAAGTTCATGCATGGACCAATGAGCCCCATCTCTATACCAATAAAAAATTTATGAAAGGTTTTGAAGCTCTTGCTCAAATGAATTTAAGTTTTGATGCATGGGTTTATTCAGACCAAATTCGTGATTTAACCGCTTTAGCACGTGCTTTCCCTGAAACATCTATCGTGCTGGATCATTTTGGGACACCAGTGGGTGCCTTTGGCGCTGTTGGCTCACATACAGGCTTAACCCAAACTTCACGTGACAATATCTTGTTTCGTTGGAAAGATGATTTAGCCGAACTGGCAAGTTGCCCAAATGTTTATACCAAAATGTCTGGTTTATTCATGCCTGTACTGGGTCATCAGTTTCATAAAGAACAACGCCTTGCATCCAAACAAGAGATTTTCGATTGCGCCTTTCCGCTTATTTCTCATGCTCTACAATGCTTTGGGAAATACCGTGTGATGTTTGGCTCTAACTTCCCGATGGATAGTGTGAGTGCATCCTTGGTGAATATTATTGACGCCTTTTCAGATGCGGTCGCGAGTTATGATCCTGGTGCACTGACTTTAGTCTTCCAACAAAATGCCCGTCAGTTCTACCGCCTATAAGTTCGTTAAGAAAATCTCGCTATCAAGTTATCCATTGTAGCTCAAAAAAAATCCTCCATCTGGAGGATTTTTTTATTAAGTTTATTTTTGAGTAGATTTTGCGGCTTGACCATATTGGTCAGCCATCACCTCAACCAAATGTTCAGGTTGAATATATTTTTTGATGACAGCATTAACATCCGCTTTGGTCAAACTAGCAATGTGTTGATCACGCTTTTCACGATAGTTTAAATCACGACCTTTTTCTAACTGGGGAATCAACATACTATGAATGCGACGGTCATCTTCAAGTGCAGTTAAACGCTTTTTCAAAATACTGGCTTTGGCTGCTTCTACTTCCTGTTCCGTCACGCCATTTTTCAATAAGTTTTGCAACACTTTATGAACAGACTGAGAAACTTGTGCTGATTTACCCGCAGTGTAGTTTGCATCAATACTCAGTACACCTGAATTCACCCATTCATCAAAATTAATGTCTGCACTAAAACCATAAACCAGTGCATTCTTTTCACGTAACTCTTGAGCTAGACGTGAAGACAACTGTGAATCACCGAGTATGTGGCGTAATACTTGTAACGCAGGAGAATCGGTATGCTCTACACCTACAGGTAGAGTCATAATGGCTTGGTAACTACCAAACTCACGCTGTTCAGACAATGCATGCACTTTCTGTGCAGGATACGCTGTAAATGTAGACTCTAAGCGTTGATATGGCTCGCTGGTTTTCCAATCTGCAAATTCTTTTTTCAGAATTTTTTCTATTTGCTTGGTATCAAAATCACCTGTTACCGCAATTTGTGCATGCTGTGTTTTAAAGAATTTTTGATGTAACTGCTGCACTTGATCACGTGTAGCTGACTCAATTTGTTTTTTCGCAAGTTCAGGTTCGAAGTGATAACGAATATCCCCCGGCTGATAGATCTCGACAATACGCGACAGAGTCATTGCAGCAACGGTATCCGGCTCTGTATAAGGTCGATCCAAACTCGACAAACTTTGCGCTTTGATTAAATCAAATTGTGATTGTTCAAATGCTGGCGCTTTAATAACATCAATGACATATTGCAAAAATTCAGCAAACTTTTCTTTACGTGCAACCACTTGAATTATGAGGCCATTATCATTTGCACTGACCGTTGCACCACCACCAACATCAATAATTTTATCGGCAATTTGCTGTAAACTTTGATCTTTAGATGCACGGAACATGAGATAAGCTGTCAAATCTAGCAACTCACCTTTATTCATTAAGCTTTGCGCTGTACCAAAATCCAATGCAATCGTAGCATAGGTCTTGTCGTCACGTGTTTTAGTTGGAAACAACGCATACTGAATGCCGTTTTTAAATTTAGCGCGTTGAATCTGCTTTTCTTTCTGATTTAAATATTGCTTAGACTCTGCAACATATTGCTTCACTTCAGCACGATAAACACTCGCATCTTTCAACGGCTCTTCTGCAGGCGCTTGCTGATCTAAAGTTTCAGCAGGTTTCGACGCAGCCTGTTGCTGTGCTTTCTTCTGGTCTTCAGGTGTTGGTAGAATATTTCCTGTGACACGGTATTCAGGCTTTAGAAAATCCTTATACACTTGATTCACGTCGCTTACACTCAGCTTTTGTACTTTATCTAAGTCTCGGAAATATTGAGACCAGTCCCCGTTATAAGCCACAGTATAAGAACTGAGACGTTCGCCAAGAGCCGTAGCGCTATTCTTAACATTGTCAGCCATATTTCGAGTCAAGCTTTTAACACGGTTCAGTTCAACATCGTTAAAGGCTTTGTTCTGCTCCACACCTTGTGCAAGACTGGTTGCCACTTTGTTTGCATCATGACTTGGGCCATATATCGCCCCCATAAACACCAAATTAAAATCTTTATCTAACCATGTGGTCGATTGAACTGCGGTTGCTGTCCCTGTTTCCACCATGCTTTGATACAAATGCCCACTTGGCTGTAAGGTATACAAAGTTGGAGATACCGCCAAAGCAGTTTTAATCGGTTCGACTGCACCATTTAAATAAATATTAAATTTACCAAAGTCACTACCCTTATGAACAGTAAATTCGCGTTGCTTTAATTTCGTTCCATCTAATTTAGGGACTTTGGCCTGTTCAGGAATTTGACGTGCGGCAATTGGGCTAAATTGTTGATCAATTTGTTTTAATACAGCCGCTTTATCAAACTTACCAGAAATCACCATCACTGCATTATTTGGCGCATACCAACGGCGATAGAACTGGTTTAATTCGTTCATATTGATCGATTGAAGTTCTTTCAAATCACCTATCGGTAAGCGGCCTAAAGATTGATTGCCATAGGCTTCTTTTAAAACTTGGTCGATTAACACTGAAAATGGCTGATCTAAACGAATTTCACGTTCACGCTTAACGATATCAATTTCTGTCGGTACAAATTTTTCCTGAAGTACCAATTTGTCCATCCGTTCTGCTTCCAAATGCAAAACTTGGTCAATCGAACTTTGTTCAGGACGAATCACATTGGTGTATTTCGTTGAATAATAATCCGTACTGGCATTGGTCATCAGCGTGAATTGGTCTAAGCGACGCTGAAATTCATCACCTTTGACATTTTCAGTGCCTTTAAAGGCCAAATGTTCGAGCAAATGTGCCAAACCACCTTTGCCCGCAGGGTCATTTAAAGAACCCGTGAAATACACCGTATTCATAAACACTTTGCTTTCTTTATCGTTTTGCGCCAAAACCACACGAAAACCGTTATCTAATTTATATTCTTCAATGGCTTGTTCAGTTTTAACCAATATAGGTTGAGCAAATAGGCTGGTACTTAAACCTGCAAAAAAAAGTGAAAGCGTTAAATGTTTAATACGCATGTAATTCAAGTGTCCTTTATATTTAGCATCGATCAGCGCAGTGCTGTCGATCAGATTGGTTTTGATTTTATGCTGAGCTTTTCTGGATTAATAGTTACTTTTTATTATATACATGCTGCAGAATGAGACAGCATGTATTTGATTTATGTTCAGATATAAATGTCCGACTGCATATATAAACACGCATAGCCTGAGATTTCTATACGGTCATTTTCGAGCATTTGACAATGTAACTCACCACCACGGCTTGATGCTTGATACGCTAAGATCTGACCTCTTTGTAGACGTTCTGCCCAAATTGGCACGATTCCGGTATGAATAGAACCCGTAACAGGATCTTCATTGATGCCATTACCCGGTGCAAAATAGCGTGAAATACAGTCATATTGCTGGGCTGCCGCAGTGATTGCAACATCAGTGATCGTACCCGGCGCTGTGATGGCGGTGCGGATTTTGCCAAGACGTTTTAAAATTTCAAAATTCGGTTGTTCGTCCAAAACTTGTTGAGCCGTTTCGTATTCCACGATATACGCCTGCTCATTCAAATAAACCTGCTTGAAAGGTTGACTCAACCCTAGACGTAGCTCTTCAGGATATTCGCTCACGACCTGTGCCCGACGCACAGGGAAATTCATCAGAATTTTTCCATCTTCAGCTTTATTTACGCTAAAAATACCGAGATTTTTGACATGAAATTGGATATTTTTTTCAGCCGTATAAAACTCAAAAAGCACATAACTACTGGCCAATGTCGCATGTCCACAGAAGTCCACTTCAGTGGTCGGTGTAAACCAACGAATTTCATAATTGCTGCTGTCGATTTTTTTCACAAATGCAGTTTCAGATAGATTATTTTCCAAAGCAATCTGTTGCATCAAGTGTTCATCTAACCATTCATCCAACACCAAAACCGCCGCTGGGTTGCCTTTAAATAACACTTGGGTAAATGCGTCCACTTGATACATTTTCATTGATTGAACTCCTGATTTAGTGATTTATATTAAAGGCTTTTGAAAATATTTCATGCGTTATATGCTATGTAGCAACACTTTTTAATAAAACATCTAAGTTTTAGATGAACTTAAATATAGGCACAATTTTGAAAACGCATATTCACCCCGTTCCTTTAGAAAAATCATACCGACTTTTAAATCATGGGCCGACTGTGCTCGTCTCTGCTCAGGATCAAACCCATACTGGTGTGATGACTGCTGCATGGGCATGCGCCTTAGAGTTCAACCCTGCAAAAGTGACAGTAGTACTGGATAAATCAACTAAAACACGTGAGATTATTGAAAATTCAGGCTATTTCGCCTTACAAGTACCGACACTGAAACAACTCAAACTGGTCTATGCACTTGGCATGATGAGCCAACGTGATGCGCCAGAAAAATTACGCCAATGTGGCGTGGAATTATTTCAATTTAATGCCTCAGATATTCCTGTGGTTGAAGGTTGTGCTGCTTGGCTACTGTGCAAACTTATTCCCGAACCTCACAATCAACAAGCGCACGATCTGTTTATTGGCGAAGTCATTGCTGCCTATGCTGATGACCGCGTCTTCCGTAACGGACATTGGTATTATCATGAAGTAGAAGATGAATGGAAAAGCCTACACCATGTTGCTGGCGGGCACTTTTATACCATTGGTAATCCTGTATCTGTAGACGAGGCATCAGACTAAAATAGCGCTGTGAGATATGTCGTTTATCTAGGGCTAAAAATGGATAATCATCCGTTTTGAGCTTTTTCATGCTAACTTTAACTTAATTTTAAATATTGAATGAATGGATATGGCGTTTAAAATACATACATTGGATGTCAAAAATTCACTGCAAAATTATATTTGGCTGCTTGAACACACCGAAAGCCATGATGTCATTGCGGTAGATCCTACTGAAGCTGCCTTAGTCGAGCGCTATTGTCAGGAACATCAACTCAATCTCACACAAATTTGGTTAACGCATTGGCATAAAGATCACGTCGGTGGCGTACCGGAACTTATTCAGGATAAAAACATTGCCGTTTATGGTCCCCGTGCAGAATTAAGCCGTATTCCATGGGTGAATTATCCTCTCGATCATAATGACCGATTTGAATTTCATGGTCTTGAAGTCGAAATAACAGCAACGCCCGGCCACACCCTCGGTCATATCGTATATTTTATCGATGACATTCATACACTGTTCTGTGGCGATGTATTATTTGCTATGGGCTGTGGACGTGTATTTGAAGGTACTTTTCAACAAATGTACGATTCCTTGAACCGTATAGCCGCATTCCCTGCTGAAACTCAAGTGTATTGTACTCATGAATACACCCTATCAAATGCTCAGTTTGCGCGGCATGTTGAACCTGACAACCTTGCCATACAACAGCGTTTTGATGAGGTTGAATCAATGCGCATGCTCGGACAATGTACTTTACCAAGCAGTATTGAATTAGAATTAGAAACCAATCCATTTTTACGCGCAGAAAGTGTTGAAACGTTTCAGCGCTTAAGAGAACTTAAAGACAATTTTTAATTGGATTGCGAGTTATAAGCATTTTAGATTTCATCACAAATAAACTGTTTTATTTGTGATGAATATTTCGGGCCGATTCATCATTTTATATTTATAAAATTTGATTGGTGGCAGCAAATTCATCCAATTCAGCTTGAGTCACAACTCGTACGGCTTGCATTTCATCGATACGTACCATCAATAAACCACCTAATGCAGGCTGATAACGTCTTGCACTACCAAATGGTGTATATGCCACTTTAGATTGCTCCGAAAAGACCAACCAATCTTCATGTCCAAGCATCACCGCAACAGGCGTCTGTCCCACTTGTTGCATCTGTTCAATTTTTGCTTTTACAGCGTGCTCAATGTTCTGCATGCGTTCAATCTACTTATACCAATAGATCATAGTATAAAAGCTTTTCGATAAATCTTGATGAGAAATAGCATTGCTAGCTCACCTATCCAGCGAATTAGGCTTTGAACAAGCTGTTATTTGCAATCCACAACTGCATAACCAAACAGCTGTGCATTCTAAGCCAAGCAATCGTTTATTTTGCGCACAGCTTCTCTATAGGCATAGGATAGATTTTAAGCCAGCAGTTAAAAACCTAATTTTTAAAATACGTTATATTTACTTACATTAAGTTTAGCTTGTTATAAAACAGCAAGTTAAATGAGTTTATACAGTTTACAAGCCGATAATCTGTTTATTTATCCATCAAAATTTCATATTTTAAATAAAAGTTTTCCATTTCCCCTTTAAAAAATATTTTGACACCCCTATTTAATATTTTAATGATTGATAAGGAGTTCGCTCGTGAAAAAAGTGGTTAAAGCAAAAAATTTGGTTGCCTTCCGTCTTTGGTTAGAAAAGTTAGGATATTCTGTTCGTACACTGGCAGATAATCGTGGATTTACATTCAGTTTTAAAAAAGAATATGGTCTAGTGACTGTAGACTTGTCTGGTAATGCTTTGGCCATGCAGCTCGGTGAAGAGTTTGAAGATCATTTAAAGGCATAATCTTCTCTATAATTTATTCGAACGATTAGAAATAAATGATTTAATTCGATTGATTCGAATCCGCATTTCAAAATTTGCCCGTATATTCGGGCTTTTTTTCACCTTTGTTTTACTGACTCATTTTAACGAGATAAATTTCAGACAATAAAAAAGCAAGATTAGACATCTTGCTGTATCTCTGGTTCATCATTCTTTCATTAGATTTTTTTATTAGAATTAGTCTTCAAAAAAGACCATGTTTAAGACACTGAGTTTTTCGAATTTCAAAACAAAAAAGCAAGGTATAAAACCTTGCTTAATCTAATGGTGGGGACGGAGAGACTCGAACTCTCACACCTCGCGGCGCTGGAACCTAAATCCAGTGCGTCTACCAATTTCGCCACGTCCCCAACTCGGGTGCTGACAACGTCAGACTTTAATTTGTTTAAAAACCTGTTTATTTGGCAACTTAATAAATTAAGTGGTGGGGACGGAGAGACTCGAACTCTCACACCTCGCGGCGCTGGAACCTAAATCCAGTGCGTCTACCAATTTCGCCACGTCCCCAACAGGGTTACTGACAATGTCAGACTTTTTAAAACTTGGCAGAGGATCAAGGATTCGAACCTTGACGAACGGTTTTGGAGACCGTCATGCTACCATTACACCAATCCTCTGTGACCTTCATTACCAAACTCATGTTTAGTAATTCAGTGGTGGGGACGGAGAGACTCGAACTCTCACACCTCGCGGCGCTGGAACCTAAATCCAGTGCGTCTACCAATTTCGCCACGTCCCCGATGGCTGTGTATATTATAGAGATCACCCCTACATGACAAGCCTTTTTTATAAAAAAGCATCTTGTTTGTTTAAATAAAAAACAATAGTGCTTTTTTTGTATTTTTCTTAAGCAAATTCAGCAACTAAGTCGCTTTTTAAGCGATAAAAATCCACCAATCTGTCATTTTTTTGCTTCATCAACATGTGTTGCAATAGCTGACTAAACCCTTGATATTGCATTGGCAGATCAAGCTTTAAGCGTTGGCAATGTAAATAGGCCCAATCTTGATAGTTTTTTGCATCTAAACGCTGTGATGTCAGCCATTCCAAGAAAATAATCCCCAGCGCATAGATATCACTGTGCAAAGATTTTGCTTGTCCATGGAAAAGTTCTGGAGCCATATAACGTGGTGTCGCAGTTAAGGCATTTTGCTGATCAAAATCTAATGGTAGCGCTTGCTCAAAGTCGATGAGTCTGCACTGCCCTTGCCAATCCACAAAATGCTCTTGTTTTAAATCTGCATGTATCCAACCGTGCAAGCTTAATCGTTCAACCACATCGAGAGCTTGCCATAGCACCTGCCTCACCTGCTCAATGCTCAAATTCGATACAGGCTGTAAGAACCAAAGCTCAGCATTGGGCAGTATTAATAGGCGATCAATAGGCTCTTGCTGAATACTGAGATGCGTCTCTTTTATCACTTGAAAAGGTAGCGTGATACTGTTTTGTGTAGACGCTTGATTGAATAGCTGGTACAGCTCAATTTCTCGACCAAAACTAGCTACATGTTCAGGGCTGCTGTCACTGACTTGCGCCTTGAGCCAATAACGTTGTTGATTGAATTGAAATTGATATAGACGACGGCCAAAAACCAAACTTTTGGTTTTGGTTTTTGGCTCGCAAATGGTTTGCGCTAAATCTGTAGATTTAAACCGCAATAAATTCTGCATGTCGTTGACTGGGTTCATTTTGATAATTTAATAATTCCAAACAATGCTGAATGGTCTTACCAATGCGGGCTTGCGTTTCGATTAATGAAATCTTCGGCCAAGTGGCTCTTTCACCTTCACGCTGCAATACTTTAAACAGATAAGGTCGAGGATTTTGCAACATATAACTATAGTGTCTTAAGCCATATTTCCCCACAATATTGACATCACCATAGTAACGCTGATCCACCACGCCATAACCATGATCAAGCAAACGTCTAACAGGTGGGATACTTCCTGCACGCTCACGGGCAAAATCCATCACCCCTTTACTAATCACCTTACCTTGACGACGAACGATCCGCTCAGGCCAACTCAACATGCTTTTACGAAAGCGTGAAGCATCATCCTGCATAAACGGCACAATATGCGGATTGACCTGACTAGCGATACTGTAATTAATATTATACAAACGCGCCATTTTCTCCTGTGGGAAATCACTGCGCACACTGCCATCCACCCAACGCGTTGCCGACATATATGGCGTAAATTGCCCGTCATAACGCTTACTGGTCAGTCGTACCGGTGGAAATAGAATAGGCACTGCACATGATGCCAGCACCGCACTCCACACCAACAAATCGGGTGATGTATACGCATTCATAATTCGTGCATCTTGTGATGCATCATAAGGCGCAACTGCCACATTGATATGCAGACCTGATTGCTTATATGCTTCGGCAAAAGTTAAGTCACCTAAGTTTTCAACCAAAAACTTTTTCAGATATTTTACATCTGCCAAACCGCCATTACCCTGCACTAACTCAGTCAATTTACGAAAGTGAAATGCCTCACTAAAGAAATTTTGTCCGTTTAATAAATTGGTAAACTCTGACGGTTTAGATACACCCAACATCCCGGTCATAATTGCGCCAGCACTGGAACCAGACAGAACTTTTGGCATCAAATCTTGTTCCATTAGTGCTTTACACACACCGGTATGAAACAAGCCTAAAGTTGAACCGCCGGAAAACATCAATACAGGTTGTCCATAGGCTTTTTGGCTTTGTTCAAAGAATTCAATTTTTTGTGCAGCATTGAGACAAACGCATTCTTCAGATGCGATAAATGCCAAACTTTGACTCACCTCATCAACATAGTCTTCAATAATTTTTTTGGTGCCGACGTAGGCTTCTGTAAACAGTAAAGGATGAGCAATATTGCCCACATCATAAGTTAAACCTTCACTTAAAATGTACATCAAATCTCGAGTACGTTTCTGAGCACGATATCGTCTCAGTAACCCTAAACGATGAGTAATAATTTCTGCATCAAAATACGGTGAACTATTATCGAATTTCCATTCTTGCGCACCCGATTCTTCATCTATTTTAAGTGCGATATCTTTCCATTCTTCATAACATTCAGCACGGTCGAGCTGACGCTTTAATTTTTTTATCCGATATGCCTGATGTGGATTAATACTTTTTGAAAACCCTGTAAACAACATGACTATCCCTCAGCACACTTTAAACTGTTCACTCAGCTAGATTTATAACAACTTTTTGGTTATTCGAATAGCGCTGATCTGCCAGAACAATCATTTAACTTTGACATATTGAGGCGATTATAACTGCATTATTGATGTACACTGCTGTCATATACCAACCAACAACAAGACACGACAAGCTGACTTATCATGGCTACAATTGATTTACCTGACAACATCCTTCAATCACTATCTACTGTACTCTTACAACTACAGCACAGTTTGCCTGAGCTTAAACAAGCACCCGATTTTTCGAGTATCGCGTTTAAATGGCAAGATAAACAGCTTAAAGCCATTCAACAGCCCAAAGTCATGTATTTAGAAGATTTAAAAGGAATTGAGCGTCAAAAAGAAAAAGTGATTCAAAACACTTTACAGTTTTTAAATGGCTTACCTGCCAATGATGTTTTACTCACTGGCTCTCGTGGTACAGGTAAATCATCCATCGTCCGTGCTCTGCTCACCCATTATGCAGACCAAGGTTTACGTTTAATTGAAATTGAGCGTGATGATTTATCTGATTTGCCAGAAATCCAAAAGTTGATTGAACATCGCCCTGAAAAATTTATCGTATATTGTGATGATTTGGCATTCAATGCTGAAGATGAAAACTATCGCAGTTTAAAAAGTGTTTTAGATGGTTCATTACAATCAGGTTCGAGTAATTTTATTATTTATGCTACCAGTAACCGTCGTCATTTATTGCCTGAATTCATGCATGAAAACACACCTGTAACCAAGGTAGATGTGCCTCAATATACCGAACTTCACCCTCAAGAAGCGATTGAAGAAAAAATATCTCTTTCTGACCGCTTTGGGATGTGGCTGTCTTTTTATCCAATGGATCAAAATTTATATTTAGAAATTGTTGAACATTATTTGGCTAAAGCCGAGATGCCATGGACAGATGAAGCGCGTGCTGAGGCACTACGTTGGTGTCAAGGTCGTGGGCAACGTTCAGGGCGTGCTGCTTATCAATTTTCAAAGCATTGGATTGGGTCAGAACAACTTAAACAAGCCTAGAGCCAAAAAACTAAATAAAAAAAGAACCGCTATAGCGGTTCTTTTATTATTGAATATGACAAATGATTCTTTAATTCTGACAAATAGGTGGAAGGACAGAACGAATACCTAAACCATTGGCAATTTTCTGCACTGTGTTTACCACATTAACATCATTAGCTTGATATGAAACCAACTGAATACCCATCGGCAGTCCACTTTCACTTTGAGTCATTGGAAAAGCATAACTTGGTGCATCTAAATAGTTAAATGGACGCGTGTATTCACCCACATGACTAAACTCGGTATCCGTTGAGCTTGACACAGCTGCAAGGAAGGGGCTCACTGGAAACAGCAAACATTGACCATTTAAAGAAGCTTTAAATGTCTGCTGAAACTCAGTTCGCTCTGCAATCAATGACTCGTATTTTTCCTGTGAAATACTCTTACCGCGTAGCACACGCTGACGAACTAATTCCCACATCTGTGTTCCAGCATTTTCAGCTGTATCGCCATGATATAAATAACTTTCATAAGCAATAATGTCAGACGTCCGGTCCGATAAATTATGAAAATCGAAATGTGCAGGTGGTTGCCAGTTTTTAATTTCGATTCCCAATGATTCAATGCGTTTTAGCCCTTCGCGCCAAAGGGTTAATACCTCAGGCTCAAGCGGATATGGAAATGCAGATTCATCTAAAGCATAAATTACATTTTGACTTGATGCCGCTCCAACATCTACATCCATCAGTACATTGACTAAAGCGCTAATATCATCTGCAAATCGTGCAAAAGGCCCTAGAGTATCTAAAGTTTTGGATAAAGGTACTGCACCCGTGTCGGCAATTTTATGGGCTGAAGGTTTAAAACCAAATATGCCATTTAATGCTGCTGGTGTACGAATCGAACCACCTGTATCACCGCCAAAGGCCATAGGACTAAGACCACTAGCCACAGCAACCGCTGAACCTGAAGATGATCCACCCGGTGCAAATTGCTGCTCTGCCCACGGGTTTTTAGGTGTGCCTTGCATTGGATTTTGACCAGACAAACCAAAAGCCAACTCGGTCATTTTAGTTTTACCTAAAATCACAAAACCTAAATCTTGCAATTGATCAACCAGTTTACAGTTCGCTTGCGCTTTTTGATCTAAATAAACCGTACCTGCATAGGTGATATGACCCGCTACATCCAGATTATCCTTTAGTAAAATTGGCACACCATGAAATGGACTCAATCGTGTGCCTTGCTGAAGCAGCTCATCTAAATGTTGTGCCTGTTGCAAAGCCTCAATTTCGAATAATTCCGAAATACAATCTAGATGTTTAAATGTTTGGTTTCGATCAATATAAAATTGAACTGTCTCTACTGAAGTTATCTTTTTGCAGGCAATCTGGCGACCAAGCTCAAGTGCAGATAAATTCACAATATTCATTTTATATCTTCCAAACCTTTTCCTGCCGTTTCAGGCATTTTCATAAATGTGATTAATGTTAATAATGCGCCAACCAATACCATAAAGTAGAAATAATCTTGTTTACCAATACTTTGTAGCCAAGTTAGCACATACGGTGTTGTGCCGCCGAGTAAAGCCACCATCAAGTTGTAGGGTGCGCCAATGCCAACTGCACGAACTTCTGTCGGAAACTGTTCAGACATGACAGCTGGGCCAATGGAGGTATATAAAGCATATAAAACCAAGCCGAAAAGCTCGACCAATAAAATTGATGCAAACGTGCCATCCATCCATTTAACGATTGGATAAAAGAACACTAAATATCCCACGGCAAATACGATCAACTGTGGTTTACGCCCAATTTTGTCTGATAGCCAGCCAAATACAGGCTGACACAACATAAAGATAATTAAGCCAACAGTATTTGCAGCAAAGGCTGTTTGTGGCTCTGCGCCTAAAACTTTAATGGCATAGGTCGGGACATAGACCACAAAAATATAGAATGCAAATGTTGTTAAGATAGAAATACCCACAATACGAAGCGTTTCTTTCGGATGACGTTTAATCAGTACAACCAAAGGATTTTTTACTGATTCTTTTTTATGGGGCATTTCGCTATCAGGTACTGATTTACGAATCCACATACCCACCAAGCCGCCAATCGCACCCAAAATAAACGGAATACGCCATCCGTATTCGCTCATTTGCGTTTCAGTTAAAGTACTTGTTAAAGCCCAAGCAAGACCTGAGGCCATCAAAATACCAATCGCTGAACTGAAAAACATAAAGCTTGAATAGAATCCGCGTTTATTTTTTGGTGCCATCTCTGAAAGATAAGTTGCCGCTGAAGCGAACTCACCACCCAAAGATAAACCTTGAAGTAATCGCGCTAATACCAAAATAATCGGCGCAAAAATACCAATTGATTCATAGGTTGGTGAAAGACCAATCATCAAAGAACCACCTGCCATCATTATGATAGTTGCGGCCAAAGCTGCTTTTCGACCATAGCGGTCAGAAAAGATCCCCAATACGATTCCACCTAATGGACGCATGAAGAAACCTACAGCAAAAATTGCGAAGGTCGCAAGCAAGGATGCAGTTGGATCATCTGATGGGAAAAATTGTTTCGCGAAAAATACTGCAAAAGTTGCATAAATCGTCCAATCGAACCATTCAATAGCATTTCCTACAGTTCCTGCAAGAATAACTTTCTTTTGTGATACATTTCCTTGTGTGGAAATTGAGTTTTGCATTTTTGACTCATCCATAAGCGTCTCATTTAATATTTAGACATAAATACAGGTTGTATTTTATTTTCTAGACTTAAATTTAGATTATAATTAGTTTTTAGACAAGTCAATCATCATGAGTGAATCTTTTAGTTTCGACGAAATCGATACTGCATGCATCAAAGCTCTTATCTCCAATCCGAGAGGATCATGGCGAGAACTGAGCCAGATTAGTGATGTCCCTGAAAAAAAGTTGTCTCGACGTCTAGGTAAGTTGCTAGATGACCAAGTTATACGAACTGCAATTGAATTAAATCCTGTGGTTGCTAATAAGGGTTACACCGTTCATGTCTGGATCAGTGTGAAATTTGGGAAGGAAAAAGAAGTTGCGCAATTTTTTGCAAACCGTCCAGAAGTACGCATTGTTTTTCTAACCACAGGACTTGCAGATATTTTCCTTGAAATTGGATTAGAAAAGGCCGCCGATCTTTCTGTTTGGATGCATGATTTTGTTACGCATATTCCGGATATTAAAACCGTAGAAACCCAAGCCGTATTAAAACCATTTACTTGGGCAAGCAAACCCAAAGCTTTAGAAGGTACAAGCGATAAAAACGTCAATTTTAGAAGTTTGACTGAAATAGAATTAAAAATGATTCATGCTCTGTCTATTGATGGGCGTTCATCTATTAAAAGTTTGGCAGAGCAAATCGAACTCAGTGAACATAAAACTCAGAAATTATTGAATGATTTATTGGAAGAAGGCATTTTCAACATTCGTGTCGATGTAGAACCCAGTTTGATGGGCTATAAGTCCGAAGCGATTATTTTGATTAAAGCTCGTCCAGATGCAGCAAATCAAATTGCCAAAACCTTGTCTGAACTTAAAAACACACGCTGCCTATTTGGCATTAGTGGAGATTCACAATTTTTCTGGCATGTCCTATGTAATGATTTAAGTGATTTATGGAAACTCATTACAGAAGATCTTGGTAATTTTGAAGGCATTCAATCTTGCAATACCAACATGGTGACATTGGCATTAAAACGTGCAGGATTTATGCGAAAAATCAGCAGCGCGCAGTTATTTTCAAATTTAGATTAAAAAAAGAACCGCAAATGCGGTTCTTTTTTTAACGATTTTTACGCTTCGTTTGGATTACTCAATTCCGTCATCGGCCAACGCGGTGTAGTTGTAACAGACAAACCATCATGCTGACCCGCTTTAAGACGCTGATAACCTGCAAACGCAATCATTGCACCATTATCTGTACACAGCGCAGGTTCTGCATAAAACACATTTGCACGGATTTTTGCCAAGTCAGCTTCTAAGCGCTCACGTAAACGCTTGTTTGCACTTACACCACCGGCAATAACTAAACGTTTTAAACCAGTTTGTTTTAAGGCCTTCACTGATTTTTTCACCAATGTATCAACCAACGCTTCTTGGAATGATGCAGCGATATCCGCCTCACGACCTTCGCCTTCAACTTTTTTCAATTGAACTGAAACGGCAGTTTTTAAACCACTAAATGAAAAATCTAAACCTTGGTGTAGCATTGGACGTGGAAATTCAAAGGCATTGATGTCGCCATTGATCGCCAATTTCGAAATATTTGGACCACCTGGGTATGGTAGACCCATCATTTTAGCGACTTTATCGAATGCCTCACCTGCTGCATCATCAATCGACTCACCCAATAATTCATATTGACCAATTCCATAAGCAGCCATCAATTGAGTATGTCCGCCAGAGACTAAAAGTGCCACAAATGGAAATTCTGGTGGAGTTTTAGACAACAGCGGCGCCAACATATGACCTTCCATATGATGTACACCAATTGCAGGTTTATTCAGTGCAAATGCCAACGTACGACCAAACAATGCGCCTGTCATTAATGCACCCATCAAGCCCGGCCCGCGAGTATATGCGATGGCATCAATTTCAGATTTATCCATCTGACTTTCTTCAAGCAATTGTTTTAATAACGGAATTAACTTACGCACATGGTCACGTGAAGCTAATTCAGGTACCACACCACCATATTCTGCATGCAGTTTGATTTGGCTATACAATACTTGTCCGCGTAATCCTTGCTCACTATCGTAGAGTGCGAGTCCTGTTTCATCACACGAAGTTTCCAAGCCTAAAACGATCATTAAACTGCCTTTTGCCCATTTCAAAATATTGCGAAACCTATTATAGACTTGTGATATGAGATGTAAATGAGTAAAATACTGACCTTCACTTGTGATCAAGGGTAATTCGACCCGAGATCTTATCCATAACTTAATGAGGATTCTTCATGCCACAAGTTAAATTGAAAGAAGGCGAACCAGTAGACGTAGCTATCCGTCGTTTCAAACGTTCATGCGAAAAAGCGGGTGTTCTTGCTGACGTTCGTAAACGTGAATTCTACGAAAAACCAACTCAAGAACGTAAACGTAAAAAAGCTGCTGCTGTTAAACGCTACCAAAAGAAATTGGCTCGCGAATCAGTACGTACTACTCGCCTTTACTAAGATTAATTTGTGATTGATTGACTAACCTGGACAAGATAAATGACTACTTTAAAAAACCAAATAACTGAAGTTTTAAAAGCCGCTATGCGTGCTAAAGAAATGGACAAGTTAACGGTAATACGTAGTCTTCAGGCAGCAATCAAGCAAATCGAAGTCGATGAGCGCATAGAGCTTGACGATAAGCAAGTTCTTGCGGTCATTGAAAAGCAAATCAAACAACGCAAAGAATCGGTTAAAGCCTTTTTAGGTGCAAATCGAGATGATTTAGCTAGTAAGGAACAAGCCGAGATTGAGGTGTTATCTCAATTTCTACCAGAAGCTATGACTGAGGAAGAACTTGATTCCATCATTGCGCAAACAATTACTGCGCAAGAAGCTACTAGCATGAAAGATATGGGTAAGGTGATGAACTCTCTACGTCCGCTCATAGCCGGACGTGCCGATCCTGCACAAGTTTCAGCTAAAATTAAAGCGAAACTCTCTTAATCTTTCATCTATATTGTTTGATTTGGTCTATTTAAGTACGCTGATGACTTAAATAGCCAAATTATCCAAATTCAAAAATAATTCAAATTCATTCATCATTTATAATTATCTTTCTTATTTAACGATTTCATACTTACAAATATCTCGCCAACTTCCATCTACTGGATTTTGAATTGCAGCTTGTTCGATTTCAATCAATTTAAAATTTGCTCGTTCACATAGACGTCGTGCTTGCT
This sequence comes from Acinetobacter sp. P37, assembly GCF_057480965.1. NCBI lineage: Bacteria > Pseudomonadati > Pseudomonadota > Gammaproteobacteria > Moraxellales > Moraxellaceae > Acinetobacter > Acinetobacter sp. P37. The sequence goes on from NZ_JBLIYY010000001.1 coordinate 257,237, forward strand.
TGTTCTCTACATCTACAAAAGCGTTTAATTGCTGAAATCCTAGATCATTCAATAATTGATCCACAAATAACTGCAAAGCTTCTGTCATCAAACCCTGCCCTTTAAATTCAACATTTCCACAAAATCCAACGGCAGCTTGGTTTTCCATCCAATTGATTTGATGAATATCCATGACACCTAAAAAGTTATGCGACTGTTGCTCACGAATCACATAAACAAAATTTTCCTTATTTAACGCTGCCAACACTCTCGAATCACAACATGCCAATGAAGCATCTAAATTAGGTTCTTGTAAGGACCAAGCCAAACTTGCAGGAAATATTCGTAAGGTTTCTATACTTTGACAAATAGCCTCATAAAGTGCTTTTGCATCGTGGCGCTGAATCAACTGAAGCGTGATTCTGCCATGACTCATACCAAAATCATCGAGTTTCATTTTTATTCAGTTTCTCGTGATGATTTAAAATGCTTATCAATTTATTTTTAATTTAGGGCACATTGCACATTATATTTTTTTAATAATTGCATCTCTTTTGATGCGATCACCTGCTGAATCACATCCTGCTTATTCATATTACGGTACTCACGATCTAAAAATGCACGATTTTCGTCTGCAGCACGATATAGATCATTTACATAAGTCTGAACAATACCGCAGTATTTCACTTGCTGGTCTGCTTTAAATCCCTGTTGCTGTGGGTCTAACTGACTAAAAAATTGGCGTACATCAGTTTTATATTTTTCGTTAATATCATTCACAGCAATCACATATTGTTCTGCGCTAGCTGCTGCAATATTCGTTGCTAAACCCAACAGACAGGCCACCAAAATCATATTTTTCATTTGTAAGTTCTTAATCATAAACATTTTACATCCAGCTAGTTTACACTGATTAATCTAAGCCACTAAAACTACAATTTGCACTTTATAATCAACATAGATAAGTGCATCACAGTTGAAATCTTTATATTTTTAATTTCCGTTCATTTTGCATTTCGTCTACACGCTGCTTGATTTTCGCAGCAAGACTTTTCGAGTCTTTGGCGATGCGCTGCGCCTGTAGCAAAGATTTAATCGCCCGTTCTTCATCCCCGCCCCAATACTCTACCTCAGCTCGATATCGCAGCACATTGACCGAACGGAAGCTTGCATCTTTATCTGCATCAGCCATTTGCAACATCAGTCGCCAACCACTCAAGTCGCGTGGATTTGCTTGTAAAAATCGCTGTAGAATCAGTTGTGCTTGCGCATATTCTTTGTTTCGAATCAAAGCCTCTGCATATTTATAATTTAATGCACGATTTTCAGGCATGATGATTGCCGAACTTTTCACAGCGTTCACGGCTTCAGCCGCTTTGTTTTGTCCCAACAGCACATCGGTCTGCAAAATAGTAAAAAGTGCATGCGATGCATTTTGTTTTGCCGCTTCATTCAATAACTTTTGAGCAGCACTAAAGTCGCCTTGTTTAATATGCAAGCTCACCAAAGCCAACTCAGCTGCATAATTCTTTTGCGCCACCATCGCATTTAATTGCAATTCAGTCGCCTGACCTGAGAGTACTCGACTATACCAGCGCAGAATTTCAAAATCTTGATCAACCAAACTAGTTTTAACTTGAGGCAACTGATTGGCACGTAAGCGTGCCTCGCTCATACGTTCCGTGGTTAAAGGATGTGTCAACCAAAAATCAGGCAGAAAGCTCACTCGACTCGTAGAGCGATGCATCACTTCAAAAAAGTCAGCCATGCTTTGCGGATTGTATCCTGCACAGTACATATACTGCATCCCGATGCGGTCTGCTTCACGTTCTTGGTTTCGGCTATAGGTTAGCTGTTTATCCATTAAAGCGGCTTGTGAACCCATCATTACAGCCGCACCCACATCACCATCTGCCTGTGAGGCCACCAAGGCCCCGACCAAGATACCGGCTAGGGACAATAAACCTTGCCCATTAAAAGCTTCTTGTGAACGACTGTAATGACGTTGTGAGACATGTGCAATTTCATGCGCCATCACCCCTGCCACTTCATCCATGTTGCGAGCTGAATTAATTAATCCAGCATTTAATGCAAATAAACCACCAGGCACAGCAAAAGCGTTAATTTGTGGATCATTAATTAATAACAAGCCGACCGGTTGATTAAGTTGAGTTTGGCTCAAAATATGCGTAAAGACAGATAAAAGACGATCTTCCATCCACGGATTTTCAGTCACAGGAAGTTGACGATGCACCTCACGATACACTTTCTCACCAATGGCACGTTCTTTTTGTTGATCCAACAAGCCAACGCCACTACCTATTTCAGGCACAGAAAATTGTGGGGATGAACTAAAATCTACGGACTGCGTCTGCGCCAATGTCGAACAAAGCCCGAGACCACATGCCAGTAAAATCTTTTTCAAAGTCTATTCTCTAAATTTCATATTCGTACTTCATCGAATATAGCATTGAATTTTGGTGAATTATGGAGAAAACTGTTGTGATTGTTTATTCAAATTTTGGATTGACCACATAGCGTGGCGCGCGTTCATGTACCAAAACATCCACTAGATTTTGATAAGCCAACTCTGCCATACGTTTACGGGTTGCCGCTGTTGCTGAACCCACATGGGGTAATGTCACGACATTGGCTAATGTAAATAATGGCGATTCTTGAAGTGGCTCTTGCTCATACACATCTAAGCCTGCTGCAAAAATTTGACCACGACTTAATGCATCGATTAAAGCGGCTTCATCAATCACTGAACCGCGTGAAATATTGACCAATACCGCATGCGATTGCATCAAGGCCAACTCACGTTCACCAATTAAAGCTTTCGATTCTGCATTTAAATCCACTGCAACGACCACAAAGTCAGCACGTTGCAACAAATCATCCAAATCGCAATATTGCGCTGATAAAGATTCAGCCAATTCAATTTTTTCTCGGCGATTATGATAGAGTACATTCATATTAAAGCCGTAGCGAGCACGACGCCCAATGGCTGCGCCAATATGTCCTAAGCCAATAATTCCGATGGTTTTAGCAAAGATATCCATGCCAAATTGCTCAGGACCCACTGTACGCTTCCACTGCCCTTGTTTGGTCCATTGATCCAATACAGGCACTTTACGTGCTGCACTCATCAACAAGGTAAATGCTAAATCTGCTGTAGTTTCCGTCAATACATGCGGAGTATGGCTCAACCAGATATTTTTTTGATTTAAAAATGCTAGATCATAGTTGTCATAACCGACACTTACACTTGAGATGACTTTTAATTGTGATGCATGGGCTAAATTTGAGGCATTCAACAAACGTCCCGCACCAATCATGGCATCAGCATCTTTTGAATGCTCAAGAATTTGCTGATTCACATCGCCCAATTTAGGACTAATTTGGAAAACTTTAAATTGTTGTTCTAAACGTTGGATTATTTCTTGATCTATTTGACTAAAAACCACTACTTTTTTTTGCATAAATTTTCCATTTACGTAATTTAAGTATTTTGTCCTGCCTTGTTTTGCATAAATTGCCATAGGCGTTTTTTCAATAAAGGCTGTTCAATCATTTGCTGTAAAGATGCCAATGGATACACCTTCGCATGCTCTAAATGCGGAATATCGCCTAGGCAAATGACATTTTTATCCAAGCTCATCGCATCGATAAAACCCTGTACATAAGATGCTGCACCACGACCATCTTGCAAATTCACCCAGCCAAAAGGCCACTGTAAGGCAAAAAAATCGGCACTGACTGCGCGCTGAATATTGCTCCACAAAACTTGCTGCTCTGCCGTTAATTCTGTGGCATCAATGACAATGACACAGTGCATTAAACAGATGGCTTCTAAGTTAAACGAAGGGATTTGAACAATTGGACGAACTTCAACAGGCTCAACAACCTTTGGTTCATCTTTAGGTGCTTCTACAGATTGACTTACAACAATATCAACGTTCTTTTTAAGCTCAGTCTGTGATGAAACAGGCGTTGGCTGAGACTCATTTTTGACTAGAATTTCAGAGACTATTTCAGGAGCCGCCTGATCTCGCCAAATATTTGAGCTAAATTGCTGACACGGTGCTGCCTGAGGAATCCATATATCAATTCCCATTGCCGCCATTATGCTTCGCTGATGCCCAATCATGCTTTCATTTTCACCTATTCAAGGCTTGATATTCTAACGGGATTCACTCTGTTTTGCTGAACTTTTATAAATCAATTAGATCATACTATTTCTTTAAAGATTCTGTAGACTTGCTCAGACTAATTTTGACTTAAAATTAAACAATTTATTCATAAATCAAGCCGCTATAAATAATTATACGATCATCAAACTATTTTTCTTTTGCATTAGTTCAACTATCTCAGCTGATTCAAATCCAATACGCCAATATAATAGTTGCAAAACATCCAACTCATCTTGCGTGATAATTCGATCATTCCATAAACATATTTCAGCAACCCCAAGAATGCTTAACCGCTCACGCAGCAGCAGCCCAGAAATATCATTTAGGATTTCAGCCAAATCAATTGGCTCATCAGATATATCGCGATAGAACTCAAGTTCTTCTTTCGTTAAGATTCGATTGAGGATTTTTTCACGCACTTCGAGTTGGTTGTCACTGTTAATTTGTTGCACATGCAACAAGGCATCAATCAAACGCACAATACTCGGTTTTACATCTTCTAAAGATGTAGGTGTATGTGCAGGCAACAGATTTAACTCATATTTGACTGTTTCAAGTAATAATGCATCGAGCAAACCGATTTCACCATCTTCCTGAATAATTTTGGCCAGCTTGGTTAAGAACTGCCGTGAAATTGTTGCTGGCATGGTACCAATATTTTTACATGCCTCATGAAAAATTGAGATATGCACACGACCATCAAGATTCAATAAGGCATCCACAATCGCACGACTGACTTCAGCTTCAGTCGGAATAAATTCTCGATACTGACGAATCATTAAAATCGCAACCATCACCTCACGCGAACCGGTTGCAGTTTGTAAGGCACGTTGGATCAATTCAGGCCGCTGCCAATTTTCACGAATCTCAGGGTTCAACGGTTTAATTGCATCTCTTATCGCAAAACTAATCGGTGACAAGCGCAGTAAAGGTAATGGTTGTGGCGAGTTCCATGGTGTTGCAACATCTGGACTAGCTTCTTCTAGTGAACGGAATAAATAAAATAGCGGCTGGTTTCGCAGTTTTTTTAAATTTTCTAGTTGCAGGTCATGAATGAGCGCTGGATTTAATTCAAAAATGCGCTGTTCAATACTCGGATGAATATTCATCCAGTTTTGCGGACTGAGTGAGTTTGCAAAACACATATGAGAAATCGATTCCGCATATTCACTATGAATTTGCGAACCTGAATGATGCACATAAATCCTTAATAAGGTTTGAATATTGGCATCATTTTGAATCAGACGTTTGGTTTTCTGATCATTACGATAGGTTCGAGAACCCAAAGAGATATATTTAATAAAGCGGGAAATCAATACACCTAAGCTTCCGATCAACCAAATGACCGCGCCAATCGCAACAAAAAGGGTTTCAAACTTATTGTCCCGTGCTTGTCCATTTTTATAGAAGCCACGTTTTGCAATTTTACTGCCCCACTGACTAAAGGTCGTCAACCCGCTATATAAGATTTTCAAACGGGTATTTTCCGCAGCTTCCCCCGACAAGATCTTATTAAATTCATGGCTCAGCAAACCATACATTTCCATCTCATCTAGGGTTTGTAAGGCGCCCCAAGTTAAAATGATCGATGTATCTCGAGGGCTAAAACCAGCGGTGAGCGCATTCACACCCACTTCATCAGGTAAGACATAAAGTGCGGGAGTATCGATTAGAAAGGTATCTGCCAGCTGCTCAGTCATACGCAGTGCAACACTTTCTTCAGGAATACTTTCAATCAGACTCAGACGTCGCGCACCTAACTGTTTGGCAAGTGAATAACCACCTAAACGAAAGGTGTAAAAATCATAGAGAACAGAAACCAACATAATCAGCAGCACAGCCGCCACTAAAAATGGGCTAAGGACATGCCAATAGATAGACTGAGTGGAATCATAATAATCCACAATTAAACCGACAATTACATTAATAATTGCGACGGTCAAAAACACTGCCGCCATACACATGGTGACAGGCCAAAACATATTTTTGTTTTTTATAAAATCATAACCCACACGTCTCAATGTAATACCCTTAAGCTACATTGTCTTTTGTTTGCTCATCATAAATGAAAAAAGCGGGAAATTCCCGCTTTTTCAGTATGTTTTCAGCAGATTATTCTTCGCGAACACCTGTTAAATCCACAGAAGCTGCATCAATGTTAACATCGATATAAGCTGGCTTTTCATTTTTTGCAGAGTCATTACGCTTACGCTCTAATGCTGCCAAATATTCAGCATCAATACCACCTGCCACATATTTACCATCAAATACCGAGCAATCAAAGTCTTGTAACTCAGGGACTTTCTTGGTGCGTACTGCAGATTTTAGATCTTCCAAGTCTTGGAAAATTAGGCGATCAGCACCAATAATTTCACGAATTTCTTCAACGCTACGTTCAGACGCAATCAGTTCAGATTTGGCTGGCATATCAATCCCGTACACGTTTGGATATTTCACCATCGGTGCAGCAGATGCAAAGAATACTTTTTTCGCACCCGCATCACGCGCCATTTGAATGATTTCATTACAAGTCGTACCACGTACAATCGAGTCATCAACCAAGAGTACGTTTTTGCCTTGGAACTCTAGCTCTACAGGGTTGAGCTTTTGACGCACAGATTTCTTACGAAGTTGCTGACCCGGCATAATGAAGGTACGACCGATATAACGGTTCTTCATGAAGCCTTCACGGAATTTCACACCTAAGGTATTTGCAAGTTCTAGCGCCGAAGTACGTGAAGTATCAGGAATTGGGATCACGACATCGATATCGTGCTCATCGCCCCATTCACGTAGAATTTTCTGAGCAAGTTTTTCGCCCATTTTCAAACGTGCTTTGTAAACTGAAATACCATCAATAGTCGCATCTGGACGCGCAAAATATACGTATTCAAAGATACAAGGACGATATTCAGGGGTTACTGCACACTGCTTGGTCGACATCACGCCATCAGCAGTAATATAAATTGCTTCACCCGGTGCAATATCACGTTCAACCTTAAAGCCGAGCGCGGTAATTGCGACAGATTCAGACGCAATGATATATTCCATACCATTTTCAGTTTCACGCGAACCGTAGATCAATGGGCGAATACCATTTGGATCACGGAAACCAACAAGGCCCTGACCGGTGATCATAGCAACAACCGCATAACCACCTTTGCAACGTTCATGCACACGTGATACCACGTGGAATACATCTTCAGCGCTTGGTGTAAGTTTTGCGCGTTTTTGCAATTCGTGAGCAAATACGTTTAATAATACTTCTGAGTCTGAATCGGTGTTCATATGACGTAAGTCAGTCTTGAACAAGTCATCATGAATTTCAGCAGCATTAGTTAAGTTACCATTATGTGCAAGCGTGATGCCATAAGGTGAGTTTACATAGAATGGCTGAGCTTCAGCACTGCTTGAAGAACCAGCAGTTGGGTAACGAACATGGCCAATACCATAATTACCCTGTAATGCACGCATATGACGTGTGTGGAACACATCACGCACCATACCCGTATCTTTACGCAGGAATAAACGACCATCCTGACAAGTTACGATCCCGGCTGCATCCTGTCCACGATGTTGTAACATCGTTAACGCATCAAACAACATTTGGTTAACAGGTGATTTACCAGCTATACCAACTACTCCACACATAGCAACCTCGCAGACAAGCTAGGGTTAATAAAAAGGATTATTTGTTGACTCACCCGATCCAGAACGTCCGTGCTTGTTCTGCGACTCAGATGGGAGGTCTGAAGATTTCTGAGCATCTTCAGACTGAATATGATGAAGTGCTTGATTTGCAGCATCTTTGGACAATTCGGTTGCCCAAGGCGCATATGGCAATAATGACTGAACCATTTTAGATTGTTTCCAATGTGGTGAACTTTCTACCCAAGGACCTAGCCCCTGCATAGTGATCAGCACCACCAACAATCCTTTTAAGCTTCCAAAAACACCACCTGCCAGTCGATTTAACGGACCGAGCTTTAATGTTTTCAAAATACTGTTCAATAACCATGTCGCGACCCAAGTCATGACTACAATCAACAATACAATAAATGCGAACGCGGCAATCTTCTGTACCACTGGATCTGTACTTAAAGATGTCATCGAAGGTGCAAGGACGGTTGCATACTTTGCCGCAATGACAAGTGCAAGAATCCATCCAATGAAGTTCGCAAAGGCTTTTACAAATCCTTGACGCAAACCGTTAAGCCCTCCAATGAGCAAAATAATCAGTATAAAGATATCAATGGTATTCATGATATTTACAATGCGTCTACGCAGTCTTTTACAAGTGTCGGACCTGTATATATGAGGCCACTATACACTTGTACAAGGCTTGCTCCTGCTTTTTGTTTCGCAACAGCATCCGCGCCCGACAAAATACCACCAACACCGATCAATGGAATTTGACCGTTTAATACTTTAGCAAAAGCCGCCAAACATGCCGTACTTTTTTCAAAGACTGGTGCACCGGATAGACCACCAGCTTCATCGCCAAATGGAAGGCCTTCAACACCTTCCCGTGACAAAGTCGTATTGGTGACAATCAGACCATCAATTTTAAATTTTAACAATTGTTGGGCAATAAAATTAATGTCTTCAGGTTCTAGATCTGGTGCAACTTTAAGTACTAAGGGTACATAATGTTGATTTTCATCCGCCAACTCGAGTTGACGTTTCTTGAGCGTCTCTAACAGTTCAGTCAAAGCATCACCGCTTTGTAAGCTGCGAAGATTTTTTGTGTTAGGAGATGAAATATTAACGGTAATATAAGAAGCGTAGTTATAAACTTTTTCTAGACAAATCAGATAATCGTCAACTGCTTTTTCAACAGGTGTGACTGCATTTTTACCGATATTGATCCCAAGTACACCCTTAAATTTTGCAGCTTTGACATTTTCGATCAACTGATCCACGCCATCGTTGTTAAAACCCATGCGGTTAATAATGGCTTTTGCTTTCGGTAAACGAAATAAACGAGGTTCAGGGTTCCCTGATTGTGGAAGTGGTGTAATTGTACCAATTTCAATAAAGCCGAAGCCCTGGCTCGCCAGCGCATCGATATAAGCACCGTTTTTATCAAGACCGGCTGCTAAACCAACAGGATTAGGAAATTCGATTCCCATACATGTCACTGGTTTAGACGCCACGTTTTGACGCATCATTCCCATCTTGTGAGAAGATTTCAACAGCGATAATGTCAGCTCATGTGCACGCTCTGGTGCTAAAGTAAACAACAAAGGGCGGGCTAGAGAATACAACATATCTATAAAAGTCTACTGCTTTTTAAGTCGGCATATTATAGGCACAGCACAGATAAAACACCATGCTTAGCAGATCTTTATTTTTACCGATTATTGTACACTCGCTGTTAATTTAACCTGTCCTGCTTCAGAACTTAATTCCATCTTTTCAATACTTAAGCCCATTTGAACCAATTGCGTCAAAAAATTGGCCAGAATTGCATAATTTTCATGCATCACTGCAATCTGTATTTGCTCACCGACTTGTTGAGATGCTACTGACAAGCCCTGTTGTTGCGATACACGCTGAACTTTTTCCAACGCGCTCAGTTGTGTATCACCTGCTGGCTTCATCGTGACGGCATTACTTTGCATCCAAACAACAGTATCTTTGAGTTCATTCACGCGCTTTTGTTGAAAATTTGCAGCTTTGTTCATATAAAACAGTGCCGAACCAATCGCTGCCACTACAACAAAAATTGTGGTAAAGATCACCATGACTCGTTCACGAGTAGAAAGTTGGTCTAAATAATCAGTGATGCGCTCAATTTGCCCATCTATACGTTGCTGTAGGTTTTCCATTTTTATCATTATTGTATTTTCACCAATCCAATCGCGCCGTTGGCACTTGGTTGAATATTCCCTAATTCGACTTTAAAACCTTGTTGTTTTAATTGATTAGTTAGGGTTTGTAATACTTCTGCGGAATTAGCTTTTAACTCCATATTCAGCATCGAGGATTCATAGCTCACACGATTTGCAGAAATTTGGTTTTGCATTAGAACAGGACCAACACGGCTCAGTAAGGACAGCGCCTGCGCATTGCCGGTTTGACTCTGACGCAATTGTGACTCGAACTGGCTTTTCAGCGTTTGTTCAGTGACAGGATAGCTTTGCCCAAACCAATATTTAAACTGATCAATCGCTTGTGCCGCAGTGATATTGGCCACTTTTTTGTATTGATACCAACGAACTGCATCATAGCTAAACTGTGTAATTACAGCCGCGACCAAAACTGCTGCACATGCTTTCCAATAACCGCTTACACCCGTATTGGTTTTGGCTTTCGGCAAAACATTGAGTGGATGTTGTTTCGGTTTTTTTATATTGGGTAATTCATAATGAAACGATTCAATGTGATCATGCGTTACAGTGGCTTCAAGACTATGCGTCTGATCTGAACTTAGATTTGAAATCTTATAGTTCGGCTGACCAATTTGATAATCTAAGTACAATGCCAAATCATCAACAGACTGACCGACATATTCACTATTTCGGACCAATAAATGACCGCTGACATTTGCCAAAACATGTTGCCCTGCTTCTGGACTTGGCAAGACCAAAAAGTCAGGTAATAACGAAATGACTTTCACAGGGATTAGTGTCAAAGCATGCTGCATCGTTTCGACTGCACTATGCGCAACCCCCATGACCGTTAATTCATCTGGACTTTGAAAATGATGCAATACTTTCATTGCATCCAAAGGCAAAATGACATATTCCTCAAGTAAATATTTTACGCCGTCTGGGCCAAGTTTTTTATATTGGTTTTTTGGAAAATTTTGCTGAATGATTTGTACATCACGACTTGGAAAGAAAACAACCGCTTCCTTTCCCGCATATGGCTGAATTTCCTGAATCAATTGTTCAAGTGTCGATGACTGCTTCCAGAAATCCCCTTCTGACCATTGCCAAACCCCATTGGCTTCGGGCATCCATAAATACAACATTAATTTTTCTGCCGTTTTAATTGGTTTTTATGTTGATGGTATAAACGTTTTAATTTGTGTTGATAACCCTGGAGCAATGACCGCTTGTTCATAAATGCGCGCTTCTGCCAAAGCATAGGGATTAAAATATTCTGAGACCAAAACACTGGCCATATGTGCCACAACGTTCATATGGCACACCACCACAATAGACTCATACGGTAAATGTGACAACCATTCCACTGCAACTTTGGCATCATCTTCCGGTTTGATGGCATTACAAATAACCACAGGCACATGTGGAAAATGTTTTTGCAAAGATGAAAGTGTTTGCTGCGCACGCAGTAGCGGACTCACCACAAAAACGTCTGGTTGAATTATATCTTTCAAATATGCTGCAGTTTCTGCCGCTTGAGTTTGTCCGCGCGCTGTTAAAGGACGCTTTTCATCAATCCCCATTACTGGCGGAGCAGCTTCGCCATGCCTAACCAATGTCAGTTGCATAAAATTTCCTTATTCTATTCCGCACATTATATACAGCCAGTATGACAAAGCTATGTGTATTGCATATTAATCAGCAAACTTAAACTTGCTGATGTGGCAAGACAAATTCAACATCACTGCGATGGCCATTTTTCATCAGTGACAATGCAATATTCAGTGCCGGTGCACCTTCAAAAATCACTTCGTACAAGGCACTGGTAATTGGCATATACACACCCAACTCCTCAGAGCGTGCGCGTACTTGCACAATGGTATTAATCCCTTCCGCAGTTTGTCCCAGTTCTTTGGTGGCTTGTTCTAAGCTTTTACCACTACCGAGTGCAAAGCCGACTTGGTAATTGCGGCTGAGTGGGCTACTACAAGTTGCAAATAAGTCACCGACACCAGATAAACCTAGGAATGTTAATGGGTTTGCGCCTAATTTCACTGCAAAGCGGCTCATTTCTGCCAAAGCACGTGTCAAAATCATACTCTTGGTATTTTCACCGACACCATAAGCCGCAGCTAGACCCATCGCGACTGCATAGATATTTTTCAGAGCACCGCCCAATTCCACGCCATGCACATCATCACTGGCAAATACACGGAACAACGCACTGTGTAGCGCTTGTTGAACTGCATAACGAACCAGTTCAGATTGGCTTGCAATCACAGTCCCCGCAGGTTGTCCTGCAACAATTTCCTTCGCCAAGTTTGGCCCTGAAAGCACACCATAAGGGACTTCAGGAAGTTCTTCACGAATAATATCGCTCATAAAGCTAAAGGTATTGGCTTCAATACCTTTGGTTAAAGACACCACTGCTTGTGAGGTTATAAAAGGTTTGATCTGCTGTAAAACACTACGGAAAGAATGGCTCGGAATAGCCACTAAAATAATGTCACGATTACATACTGCTTTTTCTAAATCTGAAACAGCGAGCAAACCGGCTTCTAATTGAAAATCTGGCAAGTAACGTTTATTGATATGTGTTGCATTGATATCCGCAGCCACCGCCTCATCACGAATCCATATCATGGTGTCACAGCCATTACGTACTGCAGTATTGGCCATCGCAGTACCAAAACTCCCACCACCCAACACCGTAACACGCAGTGCCGTTTTTTGGTCTACTGACACAGGGCTAACAAGACTTGCAAAATCAAGTTCTGACATTGTTCTTTTATCCTAATTTCTTTACTGATCGGTCTTGTTCAATCGACCTATTTTTCACTTTTATTGGTTTGCTTTATGCCAATGGCTTACAAAATCAGCAGACTGTATTTCAGCACGCGGTGGAATTGCTTTCACTGCTGTACCGATATAAATTATGCCTGAAATCAAATCGTTTTCCGTTAAACCCAAGGCTTGTTTAAACAATTTAGATTCAACCACCGCCCCACTACGCCACATAGTTGAAAAGCCCTGTGCTTGTAAAGAGAGCAAAAAGTTTTGTACTGCTGCGCCTGAACTTAAAATTTGTTCGAAATGCGGAACTTTGGGATGATCTTGTAATTGAGTTAAAGCCAAAACCAATAGTGGCGCACGAAATGGATGGTGTTTCACACGTTCCAACTGCGCTTCTTCTGTTTGTCCAGTATCGGCTAAAGCATGTGAAAGCAACTCACCAAATGCTTCACGTTCAGTTTCAGGAATAATCACGAAACGCGTAGGCTTAAGACGATGATGATCTGGCGCCGTTAAAGCGGCTTGAAACGCATTTTCCAATTGCTCAGCATTCGGCGCAGGTTCAATTAAATGACCAATCGACTGACGCTGATGAATATTTTGATGAACTGTATCAACTGCTGATTTTAGAATTGACATCTATACACTGTACTTTAAAACGTTTGCTCAAGATTAGCATATTCTCAATAACTTACTCTAGAATGTTTGCATCAGACTCGGTGCTTATTTGTTAAGTCAGCTTTATTCACAGATTTACTATAAAAAAACCGCATAACTTGTACAGCAGTTCCCTGTTCTATAAGAAATTTTATGTTCAAATAAATCAAATTGTTTCTAACTCGGGGCACCGTATGAAAAAATTCAACAAAACTGTTGCCATTGTTAGCACGCTAAGCGCAACTGTGCTTTTAGCTGCATGTACATCTACGCCAACAAAATCTTTAGCGATTCAAAAACCAAATAATCAATATGAAGTGACTGCCGTAGGTAAAACCAGTTTAGCGGCAAAAAATAATGCAATTGCAGCTGCAAATAGTACCTGTGGTAAAAATGCGACCCCTGTCGTGGTGGATGAAAAGCAAGAATACAACGGAGTTTTAAAAGGCGTGGTCGATGAAAAGACAGGTCAAATGATTCAGGCGGCGGCTGGCGTACTTGGCACCATTACTGGAAATAGCGGCAGCATCAGCAAAGATGATGATTACCAAACCGTACTAACCTTTAGTTGCCGTGCAAACTAAAACGCTAGTCTGTGATTTTGTTTTGCCATTAACTCAAAATGAAATAGTCGACATGAAATAAAAAAGCCTGCAAATCTGCAGGCTTTTTAGAAGCAAAATTAGCAATAACCGTCTAAACGGGTTAAAGGTAATTTTTGACCAATGGCTTTTTCAATTTCAGGTAATGAAAAAGCATCATCTTCAGACAAGAAACTAATACTCACACCACGAGTACCCGCACGACCTGTACGACCGATACGGTGTACATAATCATCAGACTGTTCAGGAAGTGTGAAGTTCACTACATGAGAAACACCATCGACATGGATACCACGACCCGCAACGTCTGTTGCAATCATGATGTTATGTTGACCATTTTTGAACTGATCAAGCATTTTCAAACGTTTATCTTGAGCGATTTCACCTGACAACATCACCACTTTATAACCATCTTTTTTGAGGTGATCATAAAGTTTACGCACTTGATCACGACGGTTGGCAAAGATCATGACCTTTTCAATTGGTTCATCACGTAAGATGTCTTCCAATAATTTATATTTATCAGACTTCGCCACCATGTAGACACGTTGCTCTACATCTGCATTGGTTTTTTTCTCAGGTTCAATTTCAACAGTTACTGGTTCAAACAACCATTGCTGTGCCAAATTTAAAACGTCATAACTAAATGTTGCAGAGAACATCAAAGTTTGTCGTTGTTCTTTACGTGGTGAAAAGCGCACGATACGTTTCACTGAAGGAATAAAGCCCATATCTAATAAACGGTCAGCTTCATCAATCACTAAAAATTCTATTTGATCGAGCCAAACTTCTTTTTGTTCAACAAAGTCAATTAAGCGACCCGGTGTCGCCACCATAATGTCGACAAAATTACGATTTAATAGATTTTTTTGCTTATCAAAATCTACCCCACCGAGCAAAGTCATGACATTGAGATCAGTGTATTTCACTAATTCTTTTGCATCACTTTCAATTTGCAAAGCAAGTTCGCGCGTTGGTGCAAGAATCAATGCACGCGGTTCACCACGATAACGCTGTTCCTTAATTGGATTATTCAACAAGTCATTGATCACACTGACCAAGAAAGCCGCAGTCTTACCAGTACCAGTTTGAGCACGACCAATAGCGTCATGTCCAGCCAATGTAAATTTTAAAACCTTTTGCTGAATAGGCGTCATATCCTTAAAACCTAAAGCATCAATGGCTTTTTTAAGGTTCGGATGTAAATTTAAGGTTTCAAAACCTGATGACATATAGATGTGCCCTAATTGAATAATCACAAAATTGCTAAAGCATTATAAACAAAAAACGCCCCAATTTACATTGGAGCGTTTTTGAGTACATTCAGACGATTAGTCTAAAGGTTGTACTTCTTCAGCTTGGAAGCCTTTTTGACCTTTAACAACGCTGAATTCTACGCGTTGGCCGTCACGAAGTGAACGGTGGCCTTCGCCCATAATTGCGCGGAAATGAACGAATACGTCGTCGCCGCCGTTACGTTGAATAAAGCCAAAGCCTTTAGTGTCGTTGAACCATTTAACAACGCCTTGTTCACGAGCTGTCATAAGTTAATCCTTATCGTATTTAAAAAAGAAGGACCACCCGGTGTTGCAAACAGCAGACCAAACAAGGTTAAAAAAAATATTTTTATTTCTAAGCTTGTAATCATTCTGTAAAACTATCAACAAAATCCCGGTTACATCCAAATATATCAAGAGTTAAGAGGCTTCACAGCCAACAAAAATCTTAACAACGCAACGAGCTTAACACGGGTTTACCGCAATTAATAGATTTTTTTGATCTATTTTCCTTTTGAATATTCTTATTTTTTCACATCGTTTGAGTTATAAATCACAAAGGATTTTTACCTATTTTAGGTTGGGATTTGGCACTGTATTTGCTAATATTTCCATTGAAATGTAAACATGTTGGATCTGCTTCGTGAGTGACAGCCAAAATTCGCTTTTAACTGTGGATGCAATGGGTAAACCCTGCCCGATGCCACTATTGATGCTCAAAAAAGCTTTAAAGAAAAGTCCAGACCAATCTTTATTGTTAAAGTCATCCGATCCGCACAGCCAACAAGATGTATCACGATACTGTCAAATACATCAGTTAAACTGTGAAATGCGCAAAATTTCCGATTCTGAGTTTCATTACTTGATTGAATCTTAAAAAGATTCAGTTAAACTAAATTGCTTCATAATTGAATAAAAGTTTACATTTCTATACCCAATTTTCCATAATTTACGGAAATATTGGATTAAGATGAATCTTAGTTATTGGGCTTACCCATTTTAATTCTCAAGGAGAAAACATGAGTGACAGCAGCAATCAATTGATGCCCCTGTCATTATCGGCACCTGGGGTGAATCTTGGTGCTTATATTAGTACTGTTAATCAGATTCCAATTTTATCGGCCGAACAAGAAAAAGAGCTGGCCGAACGTTATTATTATGACCAAGATTTAGACGCAGCTAAAATGCTGGTGATGTCACATCTTCGTTTTGTTGTGCATATCGCACGTAGCTATGCAGGCTACGGTTTGCCACAAGGTGACCTGATTCAAGAAGGTAACTTGGGCTTAATGAAAGCGGTAAAACGTTTTGACCCAAACATGGGCGTACGTCTCGTATCTTTTGCTGTGCATTGGATTAAAGCAGAAATTCATGAATATGTGATTCGTAACTGGCGTATTGTCAAAATTGCGACCACTAAAGCGCAGCGTAAATTATTCTTTAATTTACGTAGCTTAAAAAAGTCATCTAAAAAATTAACTTTGGCTGAAGCACAGTCGATTGCCAATGACTTAAATGTAACACCTGAACAAGTCTTGGAAATGGAAGGCCGTTTAACCGCTTATGATGCTGCCTTTGAAGCTCAAGGTGATGACGACGATGAAGGTTCGACCCATGTCGCTCCTGCCCTTTATCTCGAAGATAACCGTTACGACCCTGCGCGTTTAGCTGAAGATGAAGATTACGAAGAACAAAGCACTTCAGCTTTACATGAAGCCATGGATCAGTTGGATGACCGTTCACGTAACATCTTACAACGTCGCTGGTTAGATGACGAAAAGTCGACGCTGCATGAATTGGCGGCAGAATATAATGTATCTGCTGAACGTATTCGTCAGTTAGAAAAAAATGCGATGGAGAAAATCAAAGTCGCAATGTCTTCAAACTAAGTTGAAGGCTTTTCCCAGTCATTCCAAAAAAGAGCATTTCGATGCTCTTTTTTTGTTTCTGAATAGTATTGAATGACAGGCTGTAACACAAAAACTTTGGGCATTTTTGCTTTAATCCTGCACTCTAAATATGCTATGGTTATGCGCAAATTTTGTTAAGGTGAATGCACATGTGGATTGCCATTTCCGCACTTAACTTAGCTTTTGCTGTAATGCTTGGTGCCTTTGGTGCACACGGATTAAAAGCTCGCGCGACTGAAGCCCAAGTGGCTTGGTGGCAAACTGCAACGGACTATTTCTTTTATCATGCACTGGGCTTACTTGCCCTCGCGATCTTATCCAAAGTCATTCCCCAACTTCCAATTAAAGCTAGTTTCCTCCTTATACAAGTTGGTATTTTCTTCTTCTGTGGTTCTTTATATGTGATGGCTCTAGGCTTACCACGTGGTCTCGGTGCAATTACCCCGATTGGTGGAGCGCTGATGATTGCTGGATGGCTCATATTGGCATGGAATGCGTTTAAATACGCAAAATAATCAACAGCAGATATTGGTCTTACTCAACAGGTAAGGCAGCAAGAACGGAATCCGCAAATGCAAATCTATTTAAACGGCGAAGCTACACAAACCGAATGTGTCAACCTCTTGCAATTGGTTCAACAATTACAACTGGAAGGCAAACGCTTCGCTGTTGAAAAAAATGAAATGATCATCTCGAAAAGTAAATTGGAACAAACCCCAATTACTGAGCAAGATCATATTGAAATTATTCATGCCGTAGGTGGCGGCTAAAATGGAGCTCCCATGGAAGATACACCCCTAATCATTGGTTCACGTACATTTAATTCACGACTTTTAGTTGGTACAGGTAAGTACAAGGACTTAACGGAAACTGACCAGGCCATTCAAGCCAGTGGTGCTGAAATTGTGACCGTTGCCATTCGCCGTGTGAATATTGGTCAACATCCAGACCAGCCAAACTTGCTTTCTGTAGTTCCACCTGAGAAATATACGATTTTGCCAAATACAGCCGGTTGTTTCGATGCGAACAGCGCGGTTCGTACTTGTATGTTGGCACGTGAACTCTTAGATGGTCACAATTTGGTTAAACTTGAGGTTTTAGGGGATGAGAAAACCCTATATCCAAATATTACTGAGACTTTAAAAGCTGCACGTACATTGATTGACGATGGCTTTGAAATCATGGTTTATACCTCAGATGACCCAATTGTGGCACAAGAACTGGAAAGCATGGGCTGTGTAGCGATTATGCCTTTAGGTAGTCTTATTGGCTCAGGTTTAGGCATTCTCAACCCACATACTATTTCGATCATTAAAGACAATGCCAAAGTACCTGTTTTGGTCGATGCCGGTGTAGGTACAGCAAGTGATGCAGCGATAGCGATGGAATTGGGCTGTGATGGCGTATTAATGAATACAGCAATTGCAGCTGCACAAAACCCTGTTCTGATGGCTTCAGCGATGAAAAAAGCAGTTGAAGCAGGCCGTGAAGCATTCCTAGCAGGACGTATGCCGCGTAAACGCATGGCAAATGCCAGTTCACCTGAAACTGGATACTTCTTTAAATAAGAACTCATTCACGGTATAAAAGAGGACTCTATTGAGTCCTTTTTTTGATTTTGAAAACCTGATAACAATGAAAATATCCCATATATTTTGTACTTTGAGTCTTTGTGTCGCATCTAGTTGGCTGTCTGCCCAAGTGCCCAGCACAGCCAAATCACTCGCGCCTCAAGGTTGGGACATTTTGATGGCTACGACTGGCGACCTAAACAAAGATCAAATGCCAGATATTGCGATGATCGTGGAAAAACAAAAAGTCGATGTGGTGACCTATGATGACGATGGCAAAGTCGTTCATAACCATCCACGACAACTCATCGTATTTTTTAAAACCGCAAAGGGATATCAACGTATCGTTGAAAACAACAGTATCCCAGTCGCTCAGCAACCGAATTCATGCCTACTAGACCCACTTGCTGAAGCAGAAGACATCCAAATCAGTAAAGGCAATTTACTCGTTCATTTTAGTTATTTTATGGCTTGTGGTGGCTGGGAATGGCCCCGACATAGTTATACCTTCCGTTGGCAAAATCAACGCTTTGACCTGATTGGTTTTGACTACAGTAGCTTTCATCGAGCTTCTGGTGAAGAAACATCGAAAAGCTATAATTTTTCGACCTTAAAACGTAAGGAAATTGTAGGCGGCAATATGTTTGAAGATGCCAAAACTCAAACCAAATGGTCAACCTTCAAAGCACCACAACAACTGACGCTTAAAAATATTAACTTTGATGATTTCTATACACAGTTCGAGTACTAAGTTGAACCTGAGCAATAAAAATCTAGCAATAAAAAACCGCCAATTTCGGCGGTTTTTTTTAATTCAATTTGAATACACAACTTAAGGAATTAATCCTTCATCACGCATCGCAATTTGAACTGATTGGCGCTCTGCAACTTTGTTGCGTAATGCAATGATATTTTTATATGGCGTTAAATCATGACCGATGCCATTTGACCAATTTGTCAGTACAAAGAGATAAGCATCTGCTGGGCCAAAGTTATCATCGACCAAATAGTCGTTATCCGATTCACCAATCGCTTTATCGATGTATGTCAATAAACGATCAATTTCTGCATAAGCTTTTTCTTTAGCGTCTGCATCTAGTGGAGCACCAAAGAATACTGCATAAGCATCATGTAATTCTGAGTTCAAATAGCCAAGCCATTCTAAAACTTTGGCACGACCTAAACCTGATGGCGGAATTAAATCTTGTTTTGGATCATGCTGTGCAAGGAACGGTAAAATGGCCACATTCTCGGTCAGGATCAAACCTGGGTTAATTTCTAATGCAGGTACATAACCTTTTGGGTTGATCTCGTAATAATCTATCCCTTTTTCTGTTTTATGGTTTTTTAGGTCAACACGGACCAAATCAAAATCGACATTAATTTCATTTAAAATTATATGTGATGCTAATGAACATGCACCTGGAGAATAATAAAGCTTCATATCTGATCCTTGTTATGTACTATTCAATGTTTTAAATCTCTTCTGTCAAACTTTCAAGTGATCAAACCTGTAAATTGCAAAAAAGCGTAAATGCTGAAACACATATACTCATTGACTATTATCCATATTTAAGAAGATTTCAAGTCACTGTGTTATGCATTTTTATACTTAGTTGTTTTAACATAGCCGCGTTTAAGATTTGATGAAAAGTTACCGTGTTACAACTTAAAAAAGAACAATGGTTTTCCAATATTCGTACTGATGTACTCGCTGGCTTGGTGGTTGGACTTGCGTTGATTCCAGAATCCATCGCCTTTTCAGCTATTGCTGGGGTTGACCCTCAGGTTGGTTTGTACGCTTCGTTTTGTATTGCCGCCACCATTGCCTTTTTTGGTGGTCGTACAGCAATGATTTCAGCTGCTACGGGTGCAATGGCCTTACTTATGATCACTTTGGTCAAAGATCATGGTTTGCAATACCTTTTGGCTGCCACGGTTTTGACGGGTGTGATTCAGATCATTGCTGGCTATTTTAAAGTAGCAAAACTTATGCGCTTCGTCTCGCAGTCAGTGGTGTATGGTTTTTTAAATGCACTCGCGATTTTGATTTTTGTCGCACAGCTACCTGAAATGTCAAAAATGGATAGTTTTGGCTATGTCTTTATGCTTTTAGGACTTGCAATTATTTATCTGTTTCCATATCTACCTAAAATTGGCAAAGCCATTCCATCACCGCTGATTTGCATTATTGTCCTCAGTGGCTTGGCATTATTTTTAGGTGCTGACCTGCGTACTGTCAGTGATTTGGGTAAGTTTCCAGAGACTTTACCTATTTTCTTGATTCCTGAAATTCCTTTTAATCTTGAAACCCTCACGATTATTTTTCCCTATTCCATTACCCTAGCAACAGTTGGCCTATTAGAAACCATGATGACCACGACAGTGATCAATGAAGTCACTGGAACTGAAGGAGATCGTCATCAGGAATGTCGTGGTCAAGGAATTGCCAATATAGTCAGTGGCTTTATGGGCGGCATGGCTGGATGTGCCATGATTGGGCAGTCGATTATTAATGTTGGCTCTGGCGCGCGAACTCGCCTCTCCACTTTGGTTGCAGGTGTATTTTTGTTGTGTTTGGTGGTGTTTTTAAAAGACTGGTTGACCTATGTCCCAATGGCGGCCTTAGTCGCGATTATGGTCATGGTGTCATTCACTACGTTTCAATGGAATTCTGTCAAGCAATTTTCAAAGCATCCAATGTCTTTTAATGTCGTGATGATTGCTGTGGTGATCGTGGTGCTTGCAACACATAACTTGGCGCTTGGCGTATTGGTTGGTGCGCTTCTCTCTGCGTTGTTTATTATCAATCAACTAGAAAGTTCGGTAAAAGTCACATCAGAACTTAAAGACAACGTCCGTAGTTACACGGTCTATGGGCAAATTTTCTTTAGTAGCTCTGAGAGTTTTTATCAATTTTTTGATTTTCAGGAGACGGTTATTCAAGTGCGAATTGATCTGAGTCATGCCCATATTTGGGATATTACTTCCGTTAATATTTTGAAGAATGTCGTACAAAAATTTGAATCACAACAGATTCAAGTAGAGGTTTTTGGCTTAAATGAAGCAAGTAACACTTTACTTGACCGTGTCAGTGACTAATGGATTTTTAAAATATTCACTTTGAATCAAATCAATTTTCAATAAAGTGTGACCTATTGAAACCCTATGCAGGATGTATATAGCAAAGGGTTTCAAAGATCGAAGCTCTGACGTGTAATGACATTACATATAATACTAAGCCTATAAAAAAGAGAAAAATTCACCATTCATTCGATTTAACTGTATAATTCATCTCATAAAATTATAACTATCAAAAATAAAATAAAGATTTGATGTGACTTTCTATTTATTTTTTTAAATTGTGGATACACAAAATTGGGGGGGATTTTGATGGTATGGTTTTGGTCACGACACTGCATTCAAGCAAATCGGCTGCTGGTCTTAGCGAGTCTATTTTGCCTGCTATGTTGTATTGCTATACCCAGTTTTGCCAATGCCACCCCTCAGTTCTCAAGCAGTCATTGTCCTGTTGAAATTACCCATATTGCCACAGCTAAAAGCGCTGTCGAGCAAGAGCGCCCACGTACAGGTTGGCAAAATCTGCAAAAGCTTCCAGACACATGGAATAAACGTTGGCCGGACTATCATGGTATCGCTTGGTACAAAATCCAATTTAAGTTGAACTGTGCCCTCCATCAGTTAAATCAACCCATTGCTATCGCTATACAAGGCATCACCCAAAGTGGTCGGGTTTATATCAACGATGCCCTACTTTGGCAAGATTACATTTCAGCAGAACATTTTTCACGAAGCCAACATCAACCAAGAATTTTGAACTTGCCTAACTCGAGTTTAAAGCAAGGTGTTAATACCATTTGGGTGCAAGTGTATGGTTCAGTGACCCAAAAATCAGGACTCAGTTCAGTTCAAATTGGGGAATACCAGCAAGTCTATGACACCTTTAAAATTTGGTTACTCGAACAACGACAATTAGTCGAACTCAATACGATGATTAATTTCGTCGTGGCTGTGTTCTTTTTTTTAGCATGGCTCGCCAATCGTAATGAAAGAGCTTACTTATGGTTAACCATCACAGGCATGGCTTGGGTATTTTATAGCCTGTGTATTATTTTTAATGGGCCAATTGCATTTCTAACCACCGTACAGGTCGACCGCCTACAAAATATCATTTTCTGTTTTTATACGGTTTTTGGCTGTATTGGTGCGTGGTATTTTGCAAACCATCCTTTCCCGAAAATTCAAAAGCTGTTATTAAGCCTAGCCACTATCGCCGCACTCTGTATCGGTTTTGCACCAGAGGCTTATTTAAAGACCGTCATCCAAATTTGTTTTAGCTTCTTTGTTTTGGTCTTTGTGGCCAAATGTATTAGCTATCCGTACTTGGCGTATAAAGCCAAAATGGCAGAAACCTATTTGCTTGCAACGCTGTATCTGATTTATTTACCGATTGCGGTACATGATGCGCACTTTATGATGACCATGGAAGGCCATGCGCTCTCACCATATACTGGCCCACTAACCACCCTCGTTTTGGGCGGCGTACTGGCTTTGCGTTTAGCTCGACACACCCGTCAAATTGAGCGTTTTAATAAGACCTTAACTGAAAATGTACAACGAGCTGAACTGAAACTCGCTACCTCACTTGGTCAACAACATCAACTCGCGCTTGAAAATGCACGACTTCAAGAACGAATTCATTTATCTCATGACTTACATGATGGTTTAGGCGGATCAATTGTCCGTTCAATTTTACTGTTAGAACAAAATGACAAAATTGAAAAACCACAAATCATGTCGATGCTTAAACTGTTCCGTAATGATTTAAGACAAGTCATCGATTCAGGTTCAAGTATAGGGACGAAAGTTCCAGACACCCCGATCGAATGGGCGGCGCCGATTCGCCATCGCTTTGTACAGCTCTTTGAAGAATTAGACATGAGCTCAAGCTGGAAATTTGCTACCGAATGGATTCACTCACCCTCTGCGACCCAATGTCTCAATTTGACTCGTGTCGCAGAAGAAACCCTGACCAATATTCTAAAGCATAGTCAGGCAAGCAAAGTTCAGGTCAGTTTGTGCGAAACAGAGACTCAACTGATATTACGTATTGAAGATAACGGTATCGGCTTCAATCCTGACGAAGTTGAACAAGGGCTACATGTCGGCCTACACAGTATGCAAACGCGAATCCATCGTATCGGTGGTGAATTTAAAATACAGTCACAGCCGGGTTCTACCGTTCTTGAGGCCATTTTGCCATTTAAATCTGATGGTGCTGACAGTGAAGATCTTGATGAAAAAACAGCCTAGATTAATGTTAATTCATGACTTTTGAGCTAAGTAATTCACTGTACATGGCAAATGCGAAGCACGGCTTCAGTCGGTGATATTGAGTAAAAAGCGGATATATTCACGGTAAAAATTTGACTTGTGCATCTCAGGACTTAAAATACGGCATTCGAATTTTTTACATTTGCCAAAGTTATGTCGAACGATCAATTAGACCAGCACGCTGTAGATCTGGATAACCTAAACGAACACCGTGAAATCGTGACGTTTATGCGCCGCTCTGCGCCACTTAATACTTCGCAACGTACTGCGCTGGAACAATATGGTCATCTAATTTTGGAATACCCTGTTGGTGATTTGCGTCAGCATTTTGAACATCCTGAACGCCCACTGACTGTCGAAATCGGTTTTGGTATGGGCCGCTCTTTGGTACTGATGGCAAAAGCAAATCCAGAACGTAACTTTGTCGGCATTGAAGTGCATGTTCCGGGTATCGCTCAATGTGTGTATGAAGCCGGTCTTGCAGGTTTAACTAACCTTCGAGTATTGGATGCTGATGCCATCCAAGTGCTACGTGAAATGCCAGATAACAGTATTAACACTGTGCAATTATACTTCCCAGATCCATGGCAGAAGAAACGTCATTTCAAACGTCGTTTTGTATCTCATGACCGTATGCCATTGGTTGAAGAAAAATTAGAAATCGGCGGTACATTCCACTCAGCGACTGACTGGGAACCGTATGCGGAATGGATGATTGAAGTTCTTGAAGAACGTCCACGTCTTGAAAACCTTGCAGGTAAAGGCAATAGCTACCCTCGTCCAGACTGGCGTCCACAAACTAAGTTTGAACGTCGCGGAATTGAAGCAGGCCATAAAATTAATGACTTCATCTTCAAAAAAGTAAACTAATTTTTGAATGAAGCAAAAAACCACCTCTAGCGGTGGTTTTTTTATTGCTGTTTTTGATCTAAGATTTATCTGTGTTGTATCAAATCACATAAAATGAATAACCACTAAGCTACTTGCGCTTGGAGCTGACTTTGTCGAATCATATCCACGGCTTTTTCAGCAATCATCACTGTTGGTGCGTTGGTATTGCCATTCACCACAGAAGGCATGATAGATGCATCGACGACACGAAGGTTTTGAATCCCGTAGACTTTCAATTCAGGGTCAACCACAGACATCTCATCCACACCCATCTTACAACTACCGACAGGGTGATAAACCGTATCCACACGCTGACGTAAGATTGCACGTATATCATCATCTGTTTTGACCAGTGAGGTAAATAAATCTTGCTGATAATGACTCGATAAAGACGGCGACATCATTAATTGCTGCGTCAACTTAAAGCCTTGTACCAAATCTTCTAAATCCTGTTCATCCCCTAAAAAGTTTGGATCAATCAATAATGGATCATTGACACTAGAACCACTTAGTTTGATCGTACCGCGACTTCTTGGATTGAGCAGACACACATGACACGACAAACCATGACTTGCATGAAATTTCCGTGCATGGTCATCTACTAACGCCACGACAAAGTGTAATTGCAAATTTGGAATGGCTAAATCGGGTGAAGACTTTAGAAAACCACCACATTCTGCAAAATTTGAAGCAATCATACCCCGTCGTTCCTTACGATAGCGACTGAACTGCTTGAACATATCAATTGAGCCAGGTAAGGACACGCCAAATGTGCCTTGGTATTCTTTGACTTTATAACCAAAAATGAAATCGGGATGGTCGTGGAAGTTCTTTCCTACACCCGGTAGATGGTGTTTCACTTCAATGCCATGCGCTTGGAGCTCGGCCTGATCTCCCACTCCAGACAACATTAAAATCTGCGGTGATTGAATCGCACCGGCACTGAGCAAGACCTCTCGTCTTGCTTTTAAGTGTTTCATTTGCCCTGCATGTTGGACTTCAACACCTGTGGCCACTTTATCTTCTATAATGATTTTATGTGTTGTGGCTTTGGTCAATACCGTTAAATTTGGTCGGTTTAAATGCGGAAACAAATAAGCACGCGCCACACTACAACGCTCTCCATTGATATGTGTTACCTGATAAACCCCTAAGCCTTCTTGTTCTGCGCCATTAAAATCATCGAGAAATTTATGGCCTTGTGCACGAGCCGCTTCGGTATAGCGTTGATGGAAAATATTGTCACTTTGTACATCTGTGACGGACAGAGGGCCGTCATTACCGTGGAATTCATTCTGTATTCGGTTGTTATTTTCTGAGCGAATAAAATATGGTAAGACCTCATCATATGACCAGCCAGTATTTCCCTGTGCCGCCCATTGATCATAGTCATTTTTATGTCCACGAATATAAATCATGGCATTAATACTCGATGAACCACCAAGGCATTTTCCACGTGGTTGATAGCCTTTACGACCATTCAAGCCAGCTTGAGGCACAGTTTCAAAGGCCCAATTATTGATCTTGGTCGGCAAGCTCACCACGCATGCAGCTGGAATATTGACCGTCCACTGATCACCTTGCCCACCTGCTTCTAGCAAGCACACAGATATATTCGGATCTTCACTGAGGCGTGCAGCCAGTACGCATCCCGCACTTCCGCCACCAATCACAATGTAATCAAATTCCATTTTTGACATTATTTTCATCCAATTGATTCTTTTTATAAATGCACAATAAGGGATTTAACCCTGACTGAAAAGTTTCTTTTTTAAAATTGTAAGCGTGCTACTGTGCAAGAAGGATGAAACTAATGATCAAAATTATGATGCAAGTTTCACTCATGCAAGGTAGCAAAAATATCGGTGAAAATGATCGATAAACTTAATACACTCAAACTTGGTCTTTATTCTTTTAATCCATAGCCGTTTTAAATGCACTGTAAGCCGCATAGCTAAAGATTTGACTGAAACAATAAATTTGATCAAAGCCTATTTCCGTCAGTAAGCTTTGATAATGCTGCTGGCTAATCAGTTCAAAATCATCTTCTAAACGCTGCATCATTTTTGTCGCTTGCGCAGCAGATAAACCTTGCATTTGGCAAAATTCAGGCAGGACACGCTGCTCAAAATTCGAATGAGTTTGCATCAAATCAAAACTTAAAAAAATGCCCTGCGGTTTAAGCAGTTCAAATGCTTTTGCTAAAAAATTCGTTTTCTCTGGCAACGCAATGAAATGCGTCACCAAGATACTCAGCACCGCATCGAAACAACTCAACTGCTCAAAAGCAGTATGACTGCCCAAAATAAAATTAACGCGATGCAACTGTCCAGCAGCTTCAACACGTTGGCGTGTTTGATTCAGCATGTTTTCAGACAATTCTGTAACGGTAAATGACCATGTTGGATTCAAGGCAATGAGATAGCCCAATTCATAACCCGTCCCACATCCAATAATCAATATATGGGCATCTTCAGCGACATGGCAATTCAACACCGCCTGAATTTGTTGATGGACAAGTTCATAGCCGGGAATTAATTTTCGAATATGTGCATCATAACTTTCGACCACTTGTGGTCTATTAAAATCTTTTGCCATGTAACATCCTGTTTGACATGTATGTCTAAGCTAATAAATATTCAGTGTTCTATATGGATTGTTTATTTCTGATGAAGTTCAAAAATCTGCTGACTCAATATTTCATAGACCACTTTCAGATCGACTTGATCAGCTTGCTTGAGCATATTGGCGTGCATCTGCATGATATTTTGATCCCCACGCATTGCAGGGCCTGTTTGCATGTTACGTGGTTCAGCCTGAGTAGCTTTATTGGCTGTCTCTAAAATCAAAGGATAAAGCAAACTAAAATCGACATTTTTTGCATCGACAATCTGCTTTGCCATGTCATAACAATAATTACTAAAATTACATGCGAACACCGCAGCGAGATGCAGACTTAAACGCTGTGCCGAATCATATTGATAAACCCTTTGGCTTATGCTGTTTGCTAAATCTGTAAGTGTCCTCAAATCTGTAGAATCCGCCGCTTCTACAAAGATCGGTGTCGACGTCCAGTCCACATCTCGGTCTAAACTAAAGGTTTGTAAAGGATAAAACACACCTGCTCGCGAATGCTGTTGGGTCAGTACCGTGATATTGGTGCTACCAGACGTATGCACAATCAAAACCTGTGGCACATAGGCTGTAACTTGCTGAATAGTGGTTGCAATCGACTGGTCGCTCACCGCAATGATCAAAAGATCAATCTCAGCATTCAACTTAGCTGGGTTATGAATAGCTTCTGCACCTACTCTGGCTGCAAGTTTTTCTGCATTATCAAGATTTCGTGCATAAATTTGCACAATGTGATGTTGTGGATGAAGCACATTGAGCAAATGATGTGCAACACGACCTGCACCCACAATACTGATTCGCATATAATTTTAACTCATTTTGGATGGCTACAGCATGTCAGGAAAATATCCGACGTGCAAATCGAGTCGTATTGATAGAATGATTTATTTTCAATACTTCCCATCAATTTCGCTCAGATAAGCACAAAAAAAGGGATGCGCTCCATCCCTTTTGCTAGATATCAATCTGAGTGTAATTCATATCATATCGCTTTCAATCTAGACAATATCCACGATATGCATTTGAGCCTTTACGATTTACCAATGATTTGATTCAGAGTCTGTAGGTATTGTTCTGCATCTCGGCGCGCATTGAATTTCTTTTCAAATACACCTGTGTTTTGCACACTGTTGGGTGTGTATTCTACCGAAACAACAAAGGTATCAAGCAAATCTCTATTAATCCGAATTGCAATAATATGATGTGAGTTTAAATAAAAACCTTCATCAACCTTAACTAACATGACCCGCCTCAAAATCTTGCACAATGAAATAGATAAAAAATCTAAACATTCATGAACTTGGATGCCTTACCGCATACAGTCATTCATATGTTAGACCTATTTTATTGTAGCGCCATTATGTGATTTATATTGCAATTATTATGTAATTTAAATAAATTCTCAGAGAAAATTTTTGAGTTTCAGCCATCTAAACATGATTGATTTTCAATTCTAGCTAAAGATTGGATAAAAAGACTGGATATAAAAAAAGCCTGCTGCCATAGCCATGGCAACAGGCTCATTTCAGTACGACTGATTTAACTCAAATCAATCGTACAGAGAGGTTGAATGATTAAACACTTAACATGCTATTTAAGGTTTCTGATACATTCTTCGATTTCACGACAGGTTTAAGCGCTTCAAGTTCGGCTTTAACTTCACTACGCTGCGGCTCTGCCAACGTGTACCAACGGGACAAAATTTGCAGTAACCGTGAACCGACAATTGGATTTTTCTCATCGAGGAATTTTGCTAATTCAACAATATGCTGCACACCAAAGCTCCAAGTGTTGACAGGATTGCTATTTAAGCCACCAGTAACCGCACGAATACGGTTCGGCACTTTCAAGTCATAATCAGGATGAGCAGTCAGTGCCTTAATGGTTTCCGCAGTTGCTTTCGGATGTGCCGCTTGCAACATAAACCATTGGTCCATCGACAAAGCTTCATTTTTAAAGCGTGTATAGAAGGTTTCTAAAGCTTGCTGTGCTTGTGGTGCATCATTCCAAACCAATACTTTTAAAGCACCAAGACGTTCAGACATATTGCCTGTTGAGCTGAATTGTTCATAAGCCAATTCAAATACAGAAGCATCACCTTGACGTGCCATCATACTCAACATGATGTTTTTCAATGCACGAACACCCATAGCTTGTGAAAACTCTTTCTGCGCATCTGGGTCTAAAGTTGCATAAGTCTCTTTAAAGAATGAACCTAGCTCACGTGCCACACGACTTAACAGTGCTTCACGCTGTTCTTGCACTTGGGCAGGACTGTAGTCGGCATCAATACGGCTACCTAAATAACCCTCTGTCGGTACATCGAATAAACGTGAAGCAAGTAGTGGATCACGCTCAACCAATGCTGGTAATGTATTTTGAATAGCTTGAACATAGATGTCGGCATCATGGCCATTTAACAAAATACGTTCTAACAAGGTTTGGCTGGCTTGCCATTGGTTAAAACCATTCGGCTCGTACTGCATCAGGAAAGCAAGCTCTTTATCTGAATAGTTAAATTCAAGATTAACGGGTGCAGAGAAGTTACGCAGTAAAGACACAACAGGCTGGGTTTTTACACCGCTAAATGTAATGGTTGCAGTATCGGTATCAAATAAATACACGCCATCTTTAATGCCATTTTCAACCAATGCATCTGAACTGAGAACTAACTGTTCACCACTCGTCGCATCAAACAATGCCAAAGCCACAGGAATAGGCACTGCTTTTAAATTTGGATATTTTGGATGCGCTTTTAAGCTTTGTTTGAAGCTTAAAGTATAAGTTTGATTTGCAGCATCGTACTCACCTTTTGCTTCAAGTTTTGGTGTGCCCGGTTGGTTATACCAAATCAAGAAACTCGATAAATCTACACCTGAACCTGCTGTCAGTGCTGCTACCCAATCTTCAACAGTCACAGCTTGACCATCGTGGCGTTTGAAATATTCGTCAGTACCTGCACGGAATTTTTCTTTGCCTAGCAAAGTCGCCATCATGCGGTTGATTTCCGCACCTTTTTCATACACTGTTGCGGTATAGAAGTTATTAATTTCAACAAAATGATCTGGACGCGGTGGATGTGAAAGCGGGCCTGAATCTTCTGGGAACTGATGTGATTTTAATACTGCAACATCATCGATTCGTTGTACCGCAGCAGATTGTAAATCTTCTGAGAACGACTGATCACGGAATACCGTCAAACCTTCTTTTAAACAAAGTTGGAACCAATCACGACAGGTAATACGGTTACCTGTCCAGTTATGGAAGTATTCATGTGCAATCACAGACTGAACACGCATGATCGCTGCATCTGTGGTGTATTCTTCATCAGCAAGCACACAAGAGGTGTTGAAAATATTCAAACCTTTGTTTTCCATTGCACCCATATTAAATGCACTGGTTGCCACGATCATATAATTGTCTAAATCATAAGGACGACCATAATGCTCTTCGTCCCAACGCATCGAATGTTTTAAAGCTTCCATCGCAATATGACATTTTGGAATGTCTTTTTCTTCTGCATAGATTTCTAAAGCAACATTACGACCTTCAGACGTCACGTATGAGTCTTTGAGTACTGCCAAATCACCAATCACACAGGCAAAAAGATACGATGGTTTTTTGGTTGGATCTTGCCAAACGGTATAATGACGACCTTCACCGGTTTCACCCGCTTCAATCAAATTACCATTGGCAAGTAATACAGGGAATTTTTTATCCGCTTCGACACGTGTGGTAAATACTGACAACACATCTGGACGGTCAGGATAATAGGTAATTTTACGGAAGCCTTCAGGCTCGTTTTGGGTAACGAATAAATCGCCTGCCGCTTGGTATAAACCTTCGAGTTGAGTATTGCTTTCAGGATGAATCACGACTTCGGTTTCAATGACAGCTTGGTCAGGTGCATTTGAAATTACCAGTTGTTCTGCATCTACCACATAGGCATCTGCTGGCAAAACTTGACCATTTAAGCGAATTGATTTGAGTTCCAAATCACGACCCAATAACACCAAATCTCCAGCCGTTTGACGCTGCATCACTAATTTTGCATTGACATTGGTATGCTTATCAAAGACTTGAATATCAAGATCGATACTATCTACGACAAATGATGGTTTTTGATAATCTTTTAAATAAACAGTTTGGTCTGCTTCGACCACTGGATTTGCCGCAATATTCATATCTCGTCCTATTCCTTAGTTATTGCTTCATCAGCTTTTTGAACACATTGTGAATGACTTGATCATACGACAAGATGCATAAGCTGTCTTCGCATTTACAATGATTTATATATGGGCTCAGCGCATGTTGTTTTCAATCATCTTTATAGAATAATTTAAAGGCTGGCACATATTTTCGCCATGTTTAAGCAAAATAAATGCCTGAGTTGAGTACAGCTATGACAATGTGCAAATTTTTTATCTACCTAAAATAAATAAAGCGCCTATATACTAGACAGAGAAAGTACAGGTGCTTAATCCATCTGTACGTTCAAATTATTGCGCTCAAACTTACCTGCTTAAGACTTATACGATTATTGATTTGCAAAAATTAAATCGAGTGCGCTGTCATAGTCTGCAGCAAAGTAAAATTGAAATGCCGTGACTTTTGAAGTGAGGAATTGCTGAATTTCTTCCGTCGCACCCGCCACATAAATTTTAGATACTTGATGTTGCTGCGCCAGGCCAAGTAACTCGATCGTCTTTTCCAGTGTTTGATCATGCCCAATAATCAGCGCACCAACCGTACCCTGTGACTGCTTATATAATTGCATATGGGTGATATTGCTGTTTTTAAGTGCGTCTGACATATGTATTCCATACAAAGAAAGGATAAAAAAAGATCAAAACCTTTAGAAATCCAGCTGAATCATGCTGTGTATCAATTTCAGTAGATTCCGCTTGGTTTCAATCCTAGAAGCCCAGATCATTAGAATTATAAGCTCAATATATACAAATATACTTTTCAAATCCAATCGCTTAGCTGATTCCTTCCAAAAAAGCACCTTAACTCTCGAATCATATCAATATTCTGATTTAGATTTGATTGCATACTTCTGTTTAAACGATGCACCAAGATGTTTCTTTTTCAACAGTTTAAGCATTTTGAGAATTCATTAGACATAGCCATACGCATCAATATTATTTTGTTACTTTTAAATTAATAATTTATTTTCAATATCTTAATAAAACAATATGCCGTTTATCTGCTTTAAAATGTCTACTCAAAACATTTGAGCATGCGTTTTGCATCTACTTAATTGCCAAAAGCAAAATCATCAGGCTAAAACAAAAAGAGGTGCATTATGTTTATTAAAGAACACATCATCCGTATTGAAAATATGAAGACCCTGCAAGCGCTTGATGCTGCAAATATCGACCATCAAGTAATTGCAATGTTTATGACTTGCGAAGGGATTCCACTCAAAGCCTTTGAGGTCAGTTCATTACTTAACTCATATAGTGCATTAGGCACTAAAAAAGTCGCGTCTAAAAAAGTGCAAGCCTTAATACAAGCCAAACAACTTGGAGAGGAGGACGAATCGATCCCATGCCCAGCCGCTTATTAATAATCCATTCTGACTAAGAGCTGCATCATCACGATGCAGCTTTTTTAATTGTCGACATATCGCCTGAGCTGCCGCAACTGAAATTGCAAACCCGTCTTTAAACAGAGATGTGTATAATCAATTTAACCTTTCAAGAAACGCTGGCAACATGTTCAATATTCTACGCAAACAAATGGATGAAAGTACGCAATGCCCGTTGTGTCGTGCATCTATGTATTGGGTAGATGCTGAAAAATTAGATGAGCAAGAATTTAATTATTACCAGTGTAGCCACTGTCATCATCAAATATTTCCAGAACAGCAATACAACTGTCATTGTGAAAACTGTCAGGCTGCGCGAAAAAAACTACTGAAAGAAACCCGTTTACAAGAACAGCGTAAACTCAAAAATAAAGATATCGTTGAACGTGAATTAAGTGAACTGAGTTTTTTACAGAAACTCTTTTTGCTGGCTTTATTGGATAATCACGTCCAAGAACATACGGCGCATCAAGAATTTATCGACTGGGACGCTATTAAGTATCATAACATCAGCCCGAATTATTTCTTCCAACAATCACTCAAAAAGCATCTCGTGCATGAGCAAATTTTGATTGTGAAAGATGATGCACTACAAGCTGAACAGTATTATATCAATGTCCGTTTGGATGGATATTCAGAGCCCAGCCTTTTTAGCGTAGCACAGCAACTGCGCCATTGGTTTTATGAAAATTTAGCTCTGGGTGTTCCTTTTAAAAGCGCTGACGAAGTGAAAGAGTGCTTGTATCTCCTACTGTTTCAAGAAATTGTGCAATTCATGCAGTTTTACTGTAAGACCTGGGGCATTCAAATTGCAGGGAATAAAAGCTTTCAAGTGTTCTGTTATCGCCTACTCGACCATCTAGCGGTTGGGCAGATTTACTATATGATTCAGTCAGCACTCGAATACCTACATAAACAAAAAGCTCTGCAAGTACGTAATGAAAACTTCATTAATACTAATCTGTTAAAAAAGACCTTACAGCAATACCGTGAACGTGGCTTACAGGAAAAATGGGAAACCTTTACCCTCCCTCGTCCGCCACAATTACCGTTTAGTAAAATGAGTGAAATTTTGCTCTTTAACTTTTTAGGACTCGATGAAAGTATCTTTGTGCAACCAATACGCCATGCTTGGAAAAAAATCGAACCTCGCTTAAATTTTTATTCCACAAAGCGCTGCATGTACTGTGGTTCACAAGAACTCTCTGTCGATTATGATGCCGCAGATTATGTGACCCTGTTCTGCCGTAATTGTAAACATCAAGACCATTACTTCACCCGCTAAGGGAGAAAACGATGAATCAATCTGAAAATTTTGAAACGACCATGAACAGTGAATTGACTGACTTAAATAGCCCGCTTTTGCAAAGCGTTATTAATGCGTGGATTGAACTTCAATCCAAACAACCTTTGGTGCATATCCTCACTAATGCAGTCGCGAGCAATTATGTGGCCAATGTCCTTTTAGCTGCGGGTGCTTCTCCTGCAATGATTGACAATCCCTTTGAAGCTGAAAGCTTTGCCTCAATTGCCAGTGCCTTGAATATCAATTTAGGTACGCCAACGTCTGAACAAATGCAGGCCATGCAAATTGCTGCACAAACAGCACAAAATTTAAATAAACCTTGGGTGCTTGACCCTGTCGGTTATGGCCCCGTTTTGCCATGGCGATCTGAAATGGTTGACCAATTACTCCAGTACAAGCCAAGTATTATTCGTGGCAATGCATCAGAAATCAGTGGTCTTGCAGGTAATCAAGGTGAGTCACGCGGTGTCGATAGCACGCTCAATAGTGCAGAAATTTACTTAAATGCTGCGCCCTTGTTAGAACACTGTGAATGTGTGGCAATTTCAGGCGAATCGGATTTCATCTTATCGAAAGAAATGAATGCGGTGATACAGATTAATGGTGGATCTTACTTACAACCCAAAGTGACGGCTTCTGGCTGCGCTTTAGGTGCATTAACAGCGGCGTATTGCGCCGTAAGTGAATCGCTAACTGCTGGCACGGTCGCAGCACATTTGCACTTTGCGATTGCGGGTCAAAAAGCCTATGAAATTAGCTCAAGTGTCGGCAGTTTTAATGTTGCATTTTTAGATGAAATTTATAATCTCAATGAAGATGATTTCAATCAACTTGCCAACATGCAAATTTATGCACTATGAAGCTATTATAGCTTGAGAAAAACAAAAACAGCTTGAGTAAAGGACTCAAGCTGTTCAGGGATTCATACTGTTTTGTACTAAATTAATATGCGACAAAAAATTTACTGTGCCGTACTGTCACTTGCAGCATTGGCATCAAACATTTCTGAATCTTCGATCGTTTCTGTTGGATTACTCAAAATCATGTCGAGGTCATAGTCCCCCGCATAAACAATATTTTTGATTTTTGAACAGTCGCCATCACTCATTTCATAATTTAAGACTTTGGCTTCATCACCAATTTTAAACTCAGCACGAACGACGTTTTTATTTTCATCAAAACTCAGTTTAGGCTGAACACCTTTTTTCGAATCTTGCTGCGAATCTTGGCTATCCGTGAAAATATCAAAATCCACATTACACGCTTGTTGCGACTGCTTACAGTTAATTTCTGCTTGCATACGTTCCGCTAACGATGGCTCAAAATAGGCAGTAAGTTGATCTTTACTCAAAGCATGCAATTTCAACTCTTGATCATAAATTTGTTTGACCAGTTTTTCGGGGGCAACACATTTCTGCGATTGCTCCTGTACTTTTTGCTCTGCTGGCTGACAAGCTGTTAAAAAGATCGCCGCGCCGAAACCTAATAATCGATATATCGTCATTTGTCGCATAACATATCCATGTCCATCATTAAACTGCCCGCCCAACTGCCAGATTCATACTTGCTTCGAAAATGGTTGAAACATTTAATTTACAAATACACATTAAACCCATGCCATCAAAATAATCTGGCACGTGCTGCATAAAAAATTGAACATGTTCATCAGATTTGTTCCGTAGCCGAACCAACTGCTCAGGCGTCACCTTCGGTAAATCACAACGATGAACAAAAATATCCTCAGCGCGATGCTGCACATCATGCTGACGGATTTTATAACTATCTAAAACATCCGCATACTCAGTGGGCATCGGGGCACCGTGCCTTGGATAAAACTTAACAGAGCGCGAGGCAAATAATGTATATACCTTTGGTTGTGCCAATGTAGCCACAAACCACATTGGAATCGCTGGAAATCGAATCTGATACTGCATCGCCACTTTAATCGCCGAATTTAAGGTCAGGTTTTTCCGACGATAATCAACCAATACCCCAGCTCGTGAATTAAAAATAAAAATCGGCCGATTGCGATGCATAATTTTTAATATACGCACAATGTTTTGCCCGATCAGTTTATCGTGCTCAAAATACTGAATAATTGGTAATGCAACAATATCGGGGTCATGCATGTATTGATAGAGTTGCTCAATCTTAGAAGTTGGGAAAATACATTGATCAAACTCCCAGAGCCGTTGAAACAACTCATGTTTTTCTTCAGTCGTGAGTTTACTAAAATCAATGATATTCTCAGTGATCGCCATACCAACACCCATTTTTTAATGGATTAACTTTGAATTTCTTCAAAGTACCTAGTTATAAAGTTTTCCGAAGCGGTATTTAAATGAAATAAAATTATTCATAGATCATCTATGATGATTAAAACCCCGAGTTAAAAATGAATCGCTATTTAACCTCATGCTTTTTTAAAACCAACCCTATCAATATTTCTTACTTTTGAATCGTTTTAGCCCTCTAAAAGCCCAAAAGTTGCAGCGTTTTTTGACTGTTACATCATGTAAATATAATACGTTTTAACATAGTGAATTACAGCCTCCTTGGATAGGATTTCTTATACTTTCTAGTCATACAAAAAAGACAGCTTCGAAAAGCTGTCTTTGAGTTATTTTTAAAATTTAAGCATTAAGCTTGGTAATAGATATCAACCGTTTTAATGCGGTTTTCATCCATTGCCGTGACTTTAAATTGAATGCCTTTAAAATCAACCACAGTACCGACTTCTACATTGCCGTGGGTCTGATCTAAAATAAGACCTGAAACACTGATATAACCATCATCTTCTTCGATCAAATCCAGCATTTCCAATTCAAGTTCTAACTGATACAGATCGAGCATGCCTGAAGCTTTCCAATGTTCATCATCGATTTTAATCAAATCAAGTTGTTCATCTGCATCAGGGAATTCACCAGCAATCGCTTCAAACACATCGAGTGGTGAAATCAGACCTTGTACCGCACCAAACTCATCCGTAACCAATACCAAAGAGCCTTTAGAAGTCCGCAAGGTATTAATCGCATCAATCACCTTCATTTTTTGGAAAATAAAGATCGGACGATGACGTTTAATCAATGCTTTTAGATCATCTTCACTGTCTAGAACATCAATAAGTTCTTTCGCGCGGACAATACTAATCACTTTATCCAAGCTACCACGACACACAGGGAATAAACTGTGCGGCACAGAAAGGACTTGCTCACGAATTTGCTCAGGTGTGTCATTTAAATCCACCCAAGAAATTTGATTACGGGGAGTCATGATCGACGCAACTGAACGCTCTGCAAGCGTCAACACCCCCCCAATCATGTAACGCTCTTCGTCTGCAAAGGTTTCTTGCGCCTGATTACCAACTTGATCGGATTCTAAGCGCCCACCCATCAGTTTTAAAATACTGTCCGCAGTACGATGACGTAATGGAATTTTCGCTTCATGTTTTTGAGCATTGCGTTGACTAAACTGGTTAAAGGCTTCGATGACAATCGCAACACCAATACCTGAGTAGATATAGCCTTTCGGAATATGGAAACCAAAACCTTCTGCTATCAAACTAATACCGATCAGTAATAAGAAGCTTAAACATAGGATCACGACGGTCGGATGTCGGTTTACAAAAGCCGTTAGCGGTTTAGATGCAAGTAACATCACTGCCATTGCCACAATCATTGCTGCCATCATGACATAAATGTTGTCGACCATACCGATCGCTGTAATGACAGAGTCTAAAGAGAAAACCGCATCTAAGACAACAATTTGCGCAACAACTGCTGTAAAGCTGGCATATGCCACTTTTGTTGTCACTTGAACTTCTGGTTTTCCTTCTAATTTCTCATGTAGCTCTGTGACTGCCTTATAAACTAAGAACAATCCACCGAACAATAATATGAGATCTCGACCAGAGAATGTCCAATCAAAAACAGTAATCAGGGGCTTTGTTAATGTGACCAACCAAGAGATTGCAAATAACAATCCTAATCGCATTAACAATGCGAGTGAAAGACCAAGTATACGGGCTTTGTCACGTTGTTCTGGAGGGAGTTTTTCTGCCAAAATGGCAATAAAGACTAGGTTATCAATCCCTAGTACAATTTCTAAAATAATTAATGTAAGTAAACCAACCCAGATTCCGGGATCTAACAAAAATTCCATTAGCTCTCTTCCTCATTCTGGATTGTAAGAATATCTTCAATCAGACCAACGCACGGCGACGGATCCATAAATTTAACCTGTGTAACTATAAACCATTCCATTATGCACAATCTTGCGCATTTGTAATGTATTCAAGCATATTTTTTCGCAGCAACAATATGACAAAATGTTAAAAACACTGTGAGTTATATATCACTTAGCTGATATAAATACACAGCAAGATGGTTAAACCTATTTTTTGAGAATATTGCTTCCAA
The DNA here is from genome assembly GCF_057480965.1 of Acinetobacter sp. P37. Taxonomy (NCBI): domain Bacteria; kingdom Pseudomonadati; phylum Pseudomonadota; class Gammaproteobacteria; order Moraxellales; family Moraxellaceae; genus Acinetobacter; species Acinetobacter sp. P37. Next base: position 296,250 of record NZ_JBLIYY010000001.1, read on the forward strand.
TTTTAAAAAAAAGCTTGAATTCACCTGACTTTTAATTAAATGTAATTAAGGACGCTTGTAATAGATTGTATGACAAATCTAATGAATTATTTATTTCTACCTTTTGGTAAAAAATATTAATATTCAATTCAAATTAAAAACTTATTTATTTTCACTACACTATCTCTATACCTAACCTTAGTTTTAATTTCTGTTAAGCATTTAGACAGAATATCAATATAATCTATTTAGATAATCTAAAAATGAGATATCTTCTACTTTCTATTTTTTTATTGTGAACTCTTGCTATTACCCTCTATTTTTCAATAGAATGTTAAAACATTAAATAAAATTAAAACAAATATTCAGGGGACTCCTTTATGACAAAAAAGTATTCAAAATTTTTACCATCCACCGATGACTTTAGTTTAGAAAATTTTCCTTTCTACTGGGTTACTCAGGTGCATTCACAATATGTTTTAAACGTCGACCATGCATTGAAAAAGTATGGCGTTGATAATTCACGTCGTCGTATCCTGCTCGCACTCAAGTCTAAACCACATGCTAGCGTTTCAGATTTATCTGAAATGGTCGTGTCTAAAATGTCGACGACAACCAAGATCGTTTATCGTTTAAAAGATGAAGGCTTAGTAGATACCTATTCTTGTGAAGATGATGCGCGTATTACCCGCGTCGTGTTAACCGATAAAGGCACTGCTATGACGCAGAAGATTAACGATCTAACGAATGTCGTTCTAGAGCAATCTTTTGAAGGCTTAACACCGCTACAAATTGAAAAAACCATGGAAAGCTTAAAGCATATTTTCAAAAACTTAGCGCGCTAAGCATTCTGCATCACCGAAATATCAATCGAAAATATTCAGTTGGGGACTGATTTTTTCGATTTTTATTTTGGGTGCGTGTGCACATTCAAACTCATCAACAGGAAAACCTTGTACAAAACTTTGGATGTTGGGTGATTTCCAACTCAGCCACTCTTCTAACCTCGCATGCGGAATTACAATCACCGAACGTTTAACATTGCCCGGTTCATGAAAGTGCTTCATCATCTCATGCTGAATAGCATCCATCGTAATCATGGTACTTGAGCGTACAATCTCATCACCTTGTCTACAAATGTCATATAAGGCAGCAATATAAAACGCTTCTCCATCTTTGCGCTTAACACTCCAACGCTGCGGCTTATTATCGATATACATTGACTCATAAAATTCAGACACGGGTATCACGCCAAACTTACATTTTGAGATCGCATTAATAAAAGTAGGCTTTTGATACAAAGTTTCATTTCGAGCATTATAGGTTTTAAGTGCGATTGATTTGTCTGCGGCCCATTTAGGCACCATGCCAAAATTCACTTTTCGCCACTCTAACCCTTGTTCAGACTTAAAGAGTAACGGCAAATCATAATTTGGATAGACTTCCTCAGGATATTCAAAGCTGATTTCAGGCAAGTTTTGAGACTTTAATTGCGATAAGGTAATCGGTTTGAAATTAGCACACATATTTGCCATAATCCGCAAAAAATCAATCTTTATAATAAATGAAAAATCTAGACCGAAGTCGCTTTATCATTTTAATTCTAATTTCAAGCCTATATTCAACCGCACATGCCGCAAAAGTCTCTGTACATACCGTTTCATTTCTACCTTTTAGTCTCGACGCGCTCTATCTCAACGAATATCCATTTAAACAAGACCTAATCAATGAGACTGAGATTCCGGCAGGCAAGTACCGCATTCAATATAAGCATTTTCGCAATCAGCAAATGATCAGTACACATCATTGGGTTACGGTCAAAAATCTTCCCAACACCCAAGAACAACAATTTTCATTGGTCATCTTGCCTGATGGTGAAGTAATCAATGTCTCTGATTTTAAAATTACATCTCCAGAGATGTTTCCTGAAATCCGTTTTGCAAAACGTGCTCAAAATAGTTATCGCTTGATGCAAAATCAGCAAAGACAAAGAGATCAGTTTGGCGTGATTTTTCCTGACGCAGATGAAGCCCATACGACAGAATTAGAAGATCAATTTGGCTGGTTTACGGTGAACGAAGATGAAGGGCGTGTCAGGACTTCTTGTACTGGCACGTTTAAAATCAACCCTCAAGATGCGCTCCCCTATTTCACTACTGCAAATTCAGCTCTTCAGTTTAATTATCAACAAGGAAACAAAATACATAACGCATATTTAGCGTTTAGTGATAACAATCCGCTTATTCCAATCGAAGATCGAACAATTCATGAGGCTACGCATTACAAAAAGGGCTTGAAGTTTGATCTACATATTAACAATATACAAAAAATGAAAACCGAGACTATTTCTTCTAATTATTCAATCTACAATTATAAGGTTCAGGTCAAACTGTATATGACGGCCTTGCAGCGAGAGCCCATGCTGTTGATGAATCACAAAATGTACTATCAGGATAATTGTTCAAGCCAAGATATTGGCGCTTTTCTGTATTACAAGACACGTTGGAGCCGTTTTTGGGACTATATTCTGCCTGATATTTCATGGAAATACACTAAAAATGTCCTGCGTAACAGAACCTGCAGTGAAGTCTATTGCACAAGATTAAATAGACTTCACTTTGAGTATTTTAAGCAGGGAAAGTTTGCCAATGGGTGCGGGTGAATTCCTCAAATATCCACTCACCATTAAAACGACCAAGGCCTGAATTCCGTTCACCGCCAAAGGGTGCATTAGAATGATCCGCCACACTGATGCCATTGATATGCGTCATACCTATATCGAGTTTGGCCGCAAACTCTCCGCCACGTGCTAAATTTGAGGTACATACCGCACTCGATAAACCAAATCGGGTTGAATTTGCCAATTCTAGTGCATGCGCTTCATCTCGCGCTTTTAAAATCGGCAAGATTGGCCCAAAGCTTTCTTCTAATGCAATATCAGCATGTGCATCCACATGGGTGAAAATATGCGGTGCAACCAATTGACCTTCAATACCCCCCGCGTAGGCTAAAATTGCATCTTGCTGAATGGCATTTTGAATAATAGTTTTTAATTTATCGATTTGCGACTTATTGATAATGGGCCCTATCAGGGTTTCAGCATCATTCGGATTACCGACCACAATGTTTTTTACCCGTTTAATTAATTTTTCAACATAAGCATCGTGCAAGGATTCATCCACAATCACTCGATTGGTACTCATGCAAATTTGTCCTTGATGCAAAAAACGCCCCATCACGGTCAGTTCAACGGCTAAATTTAAATCTGCATCATCTAAAATGACCAAAGGCGCATTACCGCCAAGTTCCAGCGCTAAACGCTTAATCCGTGAACTTCCTAGCGCTTTCACCCCCACCTGTTGACCCACTTCAGTTGAACCTGTAAATGAAATCAATTTAGGTACAGGATGCTCTACAAAATAGTCGCCAATTTCACTGCCGCTGCCTGCAACGACATTTAATACGCCATGCGGCAAACCCGCTTCTTCAAATAACTTTCCGAGCAACGTTCCACCTGTCACTGGCGTGTCACTTGCAGGCTTCAGCACCACACTATTGCCGCAAGCAATCGCAGTCACCACAGAACGCATCGACAAATGAAATGGAAAATTCCAAGGGCTAATCACTGCTATGACTCCCAAGGGTTTGCGCAGTACAAAACTCTTGCGGCTAGGGTCTTTACTCTCTAGCTCCATAGTTTGCATTTTTTCAGGAAAACACAACGATTCTTGGATAATGCCGAGCGCAGCATCAACTTCAATATTGGCTTTTAAACGTGTACTCCCAGATTCATCTATCAGCCATTGAATAATTTCTTCTCTGCGTTGCTGAATGGTTTGAGCTAATTTATTGATAACTTGCTGACGTACTTTAATAGACTTGGTCATTTCTGATTTGAATGCAGCTTCTGCCGCACTATAAGCACTGTCTACATCGACACTGCTGGCTGCCTGCAATTCAAAAATCTGTGCTTGGCTAAAGGGATTTATATTTTTGATGTGACGCGTTGAAGTCCCTGCTCGCCATTGTCCACCAATATATTGCAAATCTAATGCGGTATATGCTGACATCGTTTCCATCCTATTTTTATCATTCATCCCAATGTAAAGGCTTCAGCATTGAAAAGCTATGAGAAAAACAGGATAAAACTTTATAATTAATTTCTTTTACAACCTTATACTTTAAACAGGCTGATGAATCTGCCGCATCGCTTTATAGATTCGCCAATAAATATAACAGCTAATGATGACTTCAAAACTTAGATCTTTAACTGTGGTGAGTTGCTCAAGCACAGCCTCCTCCATGTTTAGGGTCAACATGGGTAACAGCCCTTCGACAACAACAGCGATCAAGATAAAGAGGACTAAACTCTGAATCGTTACGGGCAAATACAATGCAATAAAGCGCTTTAAAAAATCTCGGCCTTGCTCGCCGCCATTGGCTTTAAATATGGCATTCACCCAGCTAATCAGCAGACCAACTTGTAAAACAAACGAAGCCCAAGCTTCTGTAGGTTTGGATTCTGGGGTTAAGGTCAGTGCTAAGTAGCTAAAGAAAATCAATATTGAGCTGGCAATATAGTAGTTTTTATAATGGGTTTCTGAGACTTTATTCAGTCTTATATCATCCACCAACCGACTTACATTCCATAAATACATGGAGATTCCTTTTCATTTTTTTATGTCGACATTCTAACTTTCTCAAGCAATAAAAAAAGCCTCCGAAGAGGCTTTTTTTGATTTACAGATTAGTCACCTGTATAACCTTTTAATTTTAAACGGTAAGCATGTAATAGAGGCTCTGTATAACCAGAAGGCTGCTCGCCACCTTTGAATACTAAGTCATAAGCAGCTTTGTATGCATAACCATCAAAGCTTGGTGCCATTGGCGTGTAAAGTGGATCGTTGGCATTTTGCTCATCCACAACTTTCGCCATGCGCTTAAATACTTCTTCAACTTGCTCAGCAGTTACGATACCGTGACGTAACCAGTTTGCAACGTGTTGAGAAGAAATACGTAAAGTTGCACGGTCTTCCATCAAACCAACATTGTTGATGTCTAGAACTTTTGAACAACCTACACCCAAATCAACCCAACGAACCACATAACCTAAGATACCTTGAAGGTTATTTTCGAGTTCTTTGGTTTTCTCTTCTTCAGACCAGTTTGTATCTGTCGCTAAAGGCGGTGTTAACAAGTCATCTAAAGATAGCGGTTGAGTATTCAACAACTCTTTTTGACGCTCAGAAACATTGCACTGATGGTAATGGATCGCGTGAATAACAGCACCAGATGGAGATGGAACCCATGCACAGCTTGCGCCAGCTTCTGGATGCTCAATCTTAGTTTTATACATATCAAGCAACATATCTGGTTTTGGCCACATGCCTTTACCGATTTGCGCTTTACCACGTAAGCCGGCTTGAAGACCGATCATCACGTTACGGTTTTCATATGCAGGGAACCAGATTTGAGACTTCACTTCGCCTTTACGAACGAATGGACCTGCTTCCATGAAAGTATGGATTTCATCACCCGTACGGTCCATGAAACCTGTATTAATAAAGATCGTACGATCTTTCGCTTGCGCGATACAGTTTTTCAAGTTCACAGAAGTACGACGTTCTTCGTCCATGATACCGATTTTCAAAGTCTTCGCAGGTAGACCAAGCGCTTGTTCAGCACGCTCAAATAATTCAACTGCAAATGCAACTTCTTCTGGACCGTGCATTTTTGGTTTAACGATATACATAGAACCTTTGCGAGAGTTCTTGTTTTCGTTTTCACCTTTAATATCTGCAAACGTCAATAACGGTGTGATCAATGCATCCATGATGCCTTCGTAGATTTCAGCACCATCTACAAGGATCGCAGGGTTTGTCATCAAATGACCTACGTTACGAAGCAACATCAATGAACGACCGTGAAGCGTAGTTTCACCACCGATTAAATTTTTGTGCGTACGATCTTTATTTAATGTACGCGTGATGGTCTTACCATTTTTCTCGATTGACTCAGAAAGTGTACCTTTCATTAAGCCTAACCAGTTACGGTAGCCTTCAACTTTCTCTTCAGCATCAACTGCTGCAATTGAGTCTTCTAAGTCTTGAATTGTGGTTACCGCAGCTTCAAGAACTAAGTCTTTAACACCCGCAGCATCAGTTGAACCAATTGGGCTCGTCGCATCAATTTCAATGATTACATGCAAACCATTGTTTAAAAGTACGATTTCAGTTGGCGCAGCTTCTTCACCATTAAAACCAACAAACTGAGCTTCTTTCGCTAAAGTTGCAGTTGAGCCATCTTTTAGGCTTACAACTAACTTTTTGCCTTCTACAGCATATTTAGTTGCATCTGCATGCGAACCATTAGCTAGCGGGAAAGTTTCATTTAAGAAGTTTTTAGCAAATTCGATAACTTTTGCGCCACGAGCTGGGTTATAGCCCTTACCTTTTTCCGCGCCGTCTTCTTCAGAGATCACGTCAAAACCGTAAAGAGCATCGTAGAGTGAACCCCAACGTGCGTTCGCAGCGTTTAAGCAGTAACGTGCATTACGTACAGGCACTACTAATTGCGCACCAGCCAATAATGCGATTTCTTCGTCTACATTTTCTGTGCTGATTTGGAAATCTTCTACTTCTGGTAATAAGTAGCCAATTTCAGTAAGGAAAGCTTTGTAAGCTTCGAGTTCAAATTTGTTGTTGCGGTGCCATTCATCAATTTTAGCTTGAATGTCGTCACGCTTAGCCAATAGTGCTTTGTTCTTTGGGCTAAGATCGACAACGACTTGTTCAAAGTTTTTCCAGTAAGTTTCACTGTCTAAACCTGAACCCGGTAGTGCTTCATTTTCGATGAAATCGTAAAGTTCTTTAGCAATCGCTAACTTGCCTTTTTGAATACGTGCAGTCATTGTCTTTCCTGATATTGCTATTTTTTATAACAAGAGATTCTAGTATACCCATTTATACTTTGCTGAATAGTACTATCACATTCCTAAATAATGATCATTTTCTATGTAATGAAATACCCTCATCATTCAACATAATAAAGATCAGAAATACGACGTCATCATCAGCCTGAATACCTTTTTACAGTGTATAAAGTTTTTGAAATGTCGAAATTAGACTTAAGTGCAGAATTTTGTTCTAAAACTGAACAAATAGACCCAAGCGTCAAACAAACTCACTCGATTAAGCCATGAAATGCTGCCAATGTCGATGCTACAACTTCAACCAATCAGTTTAAATTTAACGCTTTTATCGATGAATTATTAAACAACCCTTCTTCTTATTAAATGATGCTTTTATCTTCCGACCTCGCTTTTAAAGTCGATTGTTCGATCTATACTTTTTCTTATCTATGCATGTAATCTAAAACTAAAAATCAAAAAAAAAGAACGCCATCAAGACGTTCTTTTTTCATTCCAACAGAAACGCTTAATTTTCTGCCGTAGATTCTGGTGCATTGATTTGACGGTGAGAGGTATGTAGATAATCATCAGATTGCATTTCCAATAAGCGCGAACGTGTACGCTCAATTTCAAATGCCAATTTTTCACCTTGATATAATTCAATAATCGTATCTTCTGAAGTAAGCAACAACTTCACACCACGGTCATAAAACTCATCAACTAGATAGATAAAACGACGAGTCCCTTCAGACAAATAATCCGTCATGTGCGGCACATTACTCACCAAGACCGTATTATAAATATTGGCAATTTCAATAAAGTCCGCTGGACTACGTGGTTTTAGGCAAAGTTCAGAATATTCACACCACAGTACATCTTCCGTATGACCAATGGTTTCCACAATACGCTGATTAATAATAATTGGCTCTTGTGAAACTGTTTGGGTTTGCGTTAATGCTGTAAAACGCTGTGCCATCCACAACTTATGTTCATGTGTTAAAGGCGACTTAAATAACTGCGCTTGTTTCAATACACGTAAACGATAGTCTACGCCTGAGTCTACATTTAAAATCACACAGTTCTTTTTTACCATTTCGATGGTTGGGATAAAACGGTCACGGTGGATCCCGTTTTTATACAAACCATCTGGTGCGATGTTAGATGTTGCAACAAGAGTGATGCCACGCGTAAATAATTTTTGGAACAGATCGCTCAAAATCATCGCATCCGTAACATTGGATACAAAGAATTCATCAAAGCAGATCACGACCGCTTCTTTATAAATTTGGTCGGCAACAAGGTCTAGTGGATTACGCTGACCTGAAAGCTTATTTAATTCACGGTGTACGTACTGCATAAAGTGATGGAAATGCATACGTGTTTTGCGTCGAAATGGCACAGAATCATAAAACTGATCCATCAGCCACGTTTTACCACGTCCTACACCGCCCCACATATACACCCCTTTCGGTGCAGTTTGACGACGGAAACGACGAAACGCTTTTTTAGAAGCCTTAAAACGTTGGATTAATTCTTGCCAAACTCGATCCAACTCATGCACCGCTTGCGCCTGTTCCTGATCTGGTAAAAACTGACCAGATGCTAAGGCTTGAGCATAACGCTCAGCCGGTGAAATCGGAGTAAATGCGGTGTTGTGTGGTGACTGAAAATCTGACATATCATTAAATACTTTTTTGGGCTAAATGAATTATAACGAAGAATAAACTCGAAGATATAACACTTTGGCAGTAAAGCGCATTGGCTATTTATTATATTGTCTCGGACTATGCCCAAACCAACGTTTAAACGCATGATTAAACGCCGCAGGTTCTGAATAGCCCAGCAATTCTGCAATCATTTCAATTGAATATTCATTATATTCAATCATACGGAGTGCTTTATCTTTAATAATATCTTCACGAATTTGCTTATAACTGGTATTTAACTGTTGCAGTTGATGACGCAAAGTTCTTTCAGGCAAGTTCAACGCTTGAGCAGTTGCTGCCATACTTGGCATCGCACCACTTTGTAATTCCAAATAATCTTGCACACGTTGAACCAATGATGGCGCATCTTCATCGGCGCTTAAACGTTCTAACTCCGCAATACATTTCGACTCATATAATCGAAAAGTAATAATATCTGCGGAAGGGATCCGAATATCTAAAACATCTTCATCGAACCAAAATGCCGCAAATGGCGCACCAAATCGAACTTGAGAGCCATAATAATCAGTAAACATTTTTAATTTTTCGGGATCTTTGGGTTCAGCAAATGGCAAATCAATTTGAACTTGTGGCGTAGATAGCCCCATCATTTTGTACAGATCACGGATGAATTTATAAGTTCCTGAAATCTCTGAATGCGCCAATAATGCACCCAGTGTCGCATACACATCTTGTGGTTGATAACATAAAGCCACTTTATGCTGGCTGATTTGCAAACTCAAACGCCCAGTTAGATGCGTCAACTGTTGAAAGCGAATCCCCTGATTTAAAGCTTGGCGTAAAGTATCACTGGTGACCAATAACATCAGCAACGGGCCATAACCCGCCAATGTATAATGCTGACCAATAAATAACCCTTGCTCAGGTTCTACATCTTTACCAATGACTTTCAGTACATCCCACTCCAAACTCGGATGAATCACCGAAGTAGGATCGAGTGCATCGACACGCAGCCCAATAGTTTGCAAACGTTGATCGACATCTACGCCTGCTTTACGCATTCCTTGTACTAAATACATCAGGCTTAGAATAGATCGTTTCATAAATCGTAAAATGACATTAAATTTCTTCTTTTTTACTACAAAATTGCAATTATGAACATTGCCGTTTCGATCAATTTTTCTGTCACCTCAATCATATTGTTCTGATCACGAACTCAAGTATGCTTAACTTGTAATCTCGCTTGGAATTAAAAAAATGATGCAGGAAGCGCAAACAAAAACAGTGCAAACCCCAAAAGCCAATTCTGAAATACATACACAAATCGCCATCATCGGCGGTGGTTTTGGTGGTATTGCTATGGCGATACGCCTTTTACAACAAGGTAATCAAGATTTTTTGATCCTCGAAAAAGCCAATGATTTTGGTGGAACCTGGCGTGAAAACCGCTACCCTGGCGCTGCGTGTGATGTGCAATCACATATGTATTCGCTTTCTTTTGCACCCAAAACAGATTGGTCAAAACGTTATGCTGAAGCGCCGGAAATATTTGACTATATCCAACAGGTCACCCGTGAATATAATTTAAAACAATTCTGTCGCTTTAACAGTGAAGTACTTTCAAGCCAATACAATGAATCAACCTGCGACTGGCATTTAGAACTCAAAGATGGCGTTAAAATTACCGCTCAATACGTGATTTTTGCATCTGGCCCGCTACATGTCCCGCAAATTCCACACATTCCGGGCATTGAAAAATTTAAAGGCAAAGTGTTTCATTCTTCTCAATGGGATCATCAATATCCATTAGAAGGTAAAAAAGTCGCATCTATTGGTACAGGCGGCAGTGCCATCCAATACATTCCTGAAATCGCACCACAAACAAAACAACTGTATGTTTTTCAACGTACCGCGGCTTGGGTCATTCCACGAGATGAACGCAGTTATCATGGTTTAGAAAAATCATTATTTAAAAAATATGATTGGTTTCGAAAAATTCACCGCGCTCGCCTGTATTGGACCAACGAATCACGTGTCGTGCCAATTGTTAAACCAACTACCATGAAATATGCGCAAAAACTGGCAGAACTGTATATTAAGTATCAAGTGAAAGATGCTGAACTTGCCAAGAAACTAACGCCAAACTACATCATGGGTTGTAAACGCATTTTAATTTCTAATAAATACTTTCCAACCTTTAATCGACCTAATGTGGAATTGGTCAGTGATGCAATACAAGAAATCACTGAAAATGCCATTATTACCAAAGATGGAAAATCCCGTGAAATCGATTGTCTGATCTATGGTACAGGCTTTATTACCGATCCAAGAATTTATTTAAAATCATTTGAATGTATTGGTGAAAATGCTCAAGAACTCAAACAAGTTTGGCAAGCTGGCGCAGAAAGTTTTTATGGCATTTGCACCAAAGGCTTTCCAAATCTATTCCAATTATTAGGCCCCAATACTGTGCTTGCCCATAATTCAGTGGTATTTATGATTGAGGCACAAGTCGATTACATCTTACAAATGATGCAATTGGTTTCAAAATCTAATGTTCAAGCCATCGCTGTCAAAGATCAGGTGCAAGATCAATTTAACACTCATGTACAAGACATGCTTGATGGTACGGTATGGCAATCAGGCTGCGTGAGTTGGTATCAGCAAAATGGCGGTAAAAATTTTGCACTGTGGCCAACTTATACATGGAAATATTGGCTGGCTACTCGAAAAATAAATCCAGCCGATTTTCGACTCCTCAGTAAAACAAAATCTAGTCATGCAGCTTAAGCAATAACAGGTCATAATAGGCAGGTATTCATTATCTGCCTATTTTTGTATGCAATCTTTCTGGTTGATTTTCCAGCTCTTAGCCTGTTTAGGGCTTGGTTTTATTCTTGCACGTCGCCTACCCACTTGGCTTGAAAAAATCGCCTTTAAACTCCTGCCATACTTTACTTATATTTTGTTATTTGCGATTGCGATCGAATTTTCTGAAACATTACACACTATTCCAGCACCTCTGCAAATCCTCTCTTCATCAGTACTTATTGCACTATTGACCTCAATGGGTGCTTTTATTTGCTGCTATATTTTGTTTAAGCTTTTAGGCTATAAACCCAGTCATGGCAAAGTGTCCATGCAGTTAGTAATAAGCTCACTCATCAATATTAGCTATGCTTTTATTGCATTAGGTTTAGGTTATGCTTTTGCCGAAATTGCAGCACATTTTAGTCTTCAGCCACATATGAGTACTTGGGATCTACTTTTAGTCTTCATGTTTCTGATTGGTCTAGATCTCGCCTACTCACCGCTCGATCGTTCTTGGTTAAATTGGAAAATTCTACTTGTTCCTCTGGGCTGTATCGTCGGTTCACTTTTGGGCGCTTTTGCTGCAGCCTATCTATTGCCACAAATCAGCCTGAAAGATTTGATTATGCTGTCACAAGGCTATGGTTTCTATTCGATGACAGGCATCGTCGTGACTGAATTAAAAAATGCGCATCTAGGCAGTATCGCGCTGATGAATGATTTATTCAGAGAAATCTTTGCGATTGTGTTTATGTATATTATTGGCTGGCGTTACCCACGCTCTGCAATTTCATCTGCGGGTGCAACAGCTATGGATGTCACCTTACCTATGGTCAAACAAGCCTGTGGTAATGATTTTATTCCACATGCCATGGTCAGCGGCTTTATCCTTTCTGTACTTGCACCTATATTGGTGAGTATATTAGCAGCTATCTAACCCTCACCTAAGTCCTCTTCCTCTCCCAGAGAGGGAAAGGACTTCCTCTCTCCCTTTGGGAGAGAGTTAGAGAGAGGGTAAATTTTAAAGTGTCGCCAAAATATCTTTTAAAGTTTGACGCATATTGTCCGATTTAGTAATTGGACGGCCAATCACCAAATGTGTAGAACCATCAAGCATAGCTTGTTTAGGTGTCACAATTCGTTTTTGATCATCCGCTGCAGAACCCTCAGGACGGATACCCGGTGTTACCAATGCAAAGTCAGCACCCAAAGTTTCACGTAACATTTTCGCTTCTTGTGCCGAACAAACTACACCATCCAAACCACTTTCTTTCGTTAAAGTCGCAAGACGCTTCACATGTTCAAAAGGTTCCACATCTAAGCCTAATTCCGCAAGATCTTCACGACCCATTGATGTCAAAACCGTAACAGCAATTAACTGAGTATTGTAATTGCCCGCCTTTAGGCGCTCTACACAGGTTTCCATCATTTTACGGCCACCTGATGCATGGACATTGACCATCCACACACCCATATCCGCAGCTGCACAAACTGCTTGTGCTGTGGTGTTTGGAATATCATGGAATTTAAGATCTAGAAATACTTCAAAACCTTTATCGTGCAATGCTTTAACGATACTTGAACCCTCATGGGTAAATAACTCTTTACCAACCTTAACTCGACATAATGCAGGATCTAACTGCTCTGCAATTGTAAGTGCGTCATATTGGCTTTTAGCATCTAGTGCAACGATGATACTCAAGAGACTTACCCTTCATTTTGACAAAATTAGTGCATTATAGATGGATTCAACTTGATCAGAAAGTCATAAAACTCATGTTAATTGAAATGATTAATTTGAATTGAGCTATCTCATTATTTTATTTAAGATATATGGCTTATTTTTTCAGCCCATAAAAAAAACACCCCGATGATCCACCAGAGTGTTTAATATAAAATTTAACTATACTCATAAAAGTAGTTAATTTACTTCATAAACCCAATTATAACGGGTTAGAAGGACGCTCATTTGCATCAATATCTAAAACTGTTTTTTCATGACGTGTATGTGCAGCCGCTTCAGCAGCAGCCAGTTGAGCAGTTTGAATTTGCTCTTTACGTAGGCGCTCAATATCTTTACGTAGACGTTTAATTTCCCAGTTATTTTGAAATACTCGGAATACTTGCACTGCCAATAAAAGACCTAAAACCAAACCTAATGACAATGTTAATAGCAATAAAAGCCCTAAACGCATTGCAGGCACTTGTGTAAACAACAAATCGACTGAAAGTTCAGTTCCGTTTTGCAGTACCAAAGCCAATGAGTATCCAAATAGGACTAATAGAATTACGACCAATACGTAACGCATAAACACCCCTAACTATGTTTTAAATTAGTTTGCAGATTCGTTTACCGCATCACGTAAAGCTTTACCAGGTTTAAAGTGCGGAACAGCTTTTGCTGCAACTTCAACAGATTTGCCGGTTTTTGGGTTACGACCCACACGTGGCTCACGGTGATGTAATGCAAAACTACCAAAACCACGGATTTCAATTCGGTTGTCTGTAGACAAAGCTTCGATCATTTGATCGATCATTATCTTAACGGCCTCTTCCACTAAGGGTTCAGCTAAGTGTGGGTTTTTAAGAGAAATACGCTCTATTAAGTCAGACTTATTAAGTGCTTCAGTAGTCATCTGCGACCTCTTTAATTATCAAGCTACCTAGGATCAGTTTCCTGATAATAACCTGTTTAAATACAAAACGGTAGCGTAATAATCACTTACTACGCTACCGTTACAGTAATTGTGTAAAATATATTAATTAATTTACATTAACAATACAATTCAAACACTTACTTAGTGGTTCATTTGAGCTTTGATCAAATCACCAATAGTCTTAGGACCATTGTCTGAAGTTGCTGTAGCTGTCTTGTTCAAGTTAGCTACTGCTTCTTTTTCTTCAGCTTCGTCTTTCGCTTTGATAGACAAGTTGATAGAACGTGATTTGCGGTCTACGTTGATGATTTTAGCTTCAACTTCTTGACCAACTTCAAGGAACTTAGTTGCATCTTCAACGCGGTCGCGGTTGATTTCAGATGCTTTAAGAGTCGCTTCAACTTCGTCAGCTAACTTAACAGTAGCGCCTTTAGCGTCAACTGCAGTTACAGTACCTTTAACAAGCGCACCGCGTTCGTTAGCAGCTAAGAAATCGTTGAACGGATCGCTGTTCATTTGTTTGATGCCAAGGCTGATACGGTTGCCTTCAGCGTCTACTGAAAGGATAACCGCTTCAACTGTGTCACCTTTCTTGTAACGACGGATAGCTTCTTCGCCTTGTTCGTTCCAAGAAATGTCAGACAAGTGAACTAGACCATCGATACCGCCTGGTAAACCGATGAAGATACCGAAGTCAGTGATTGACTTGATAGTACCTGAAACTTTTTCACCTTTGTCGTGTTCTTTAGCAAACTCTTCCCATGGGTTAGCACGAGTTTGTTTGATACCAAGAGAAATACGACGACGCTCTTCATCAACTTCAAGAACCATAACGTCAACTTCGTCACCGATCTGAACAACTTTAGATGGGTGGATGTTTTTGTTAGTATGGTCCATTTCTGAAACGTGTACTAAGCCTTCAACGCCTTCAGCGATTTCAGCGAAGCAACCGTAGTCAGTTAAGTTAGTTACACGAGCTTTAACGATAGAACCTTTAGGGTAACGGTTCATGATCGCTAACCATGGATCTTCGCCTAATTGTTTAAGGCCTAAAGATACGCGGTTACGTTCGCGGTCGAATTTAAGTACTTTAACAGTAACTTCTTGACCAACTTCAACAACTTCTGAAGGATGCTTGATACGTTTCCAAGCCATATCAGTGATGTGAAGAAGACCATCAATACCACCAAGGTCAACGAACGCGCCGTAGTCAGTAAGATTTTTGATAGTACCAGTAACTGTTTGACCTTCTTCAAGCTGAGCAAGAAGAGCTTCACGGTCAGCTGAAGATTCAGCTTCCATAACAGCACGACGAGATACAACAACGTTGTTACGTTTAGCATCTAGTTTGATTACTTTAAATTCTAACTCTTTACCTTCTAAGTGAGTAGTATCACGAATAGGACGAGTATCAACTAAAGAACCTGGAAGGAACGCACGAACTGGACCGATGTCAACAGTGAAACCGCCTTTAACCTTACCAGAGATAACACCAGTAACGATTTCGCCGTCTTCAAAGATTTTTTCAAGTTTAGTCCAAGTTTCAGCACGTTTAGCTTTTTCACGTGATAAAACTGTTTGACCCATACCGTTGTCAAGAGCTTCAACAACTACATCAACAGTGTCGCCAACTTGAACTTCAAGTTCACGTTGTTCATTTAAGAATTCAGCGCGGTCAACAATACCTTCTGATTTAAGGCCAGTGTCAACTGTTACCCAGTCAGAGTCGATGCTTACTACAACGCCTTGGATGACAGCACCCTTTTCAACGTTGAGGTTTAATTCGCTTTCTTCAAAGAGGGCTGCAAAAGATTCGGTCATGATATACCTAGTAAAGTCAGCGGTCTTGGATCAGACAAGGCCGGTTTAATTAAGCGTCTACATAGTCCGTATAAGACTGATCAAGCTATGCTTCTGCTGAAAATTCTTTAGTTTGCTAATTGCTGATCGATGTAATTCGTCATCAGCGTGAATACTTCATCAATACTTAAAGTTGAACTATCAATGAAGTAAGCATCTGGCGCAGGCTTGAGTGGAGCGACTGCGCGTTCCATATCTCGCTTATCACGCGCTTCGATATTAGCTAAAATGTCGTTTATTTTAACATCCACGCCCATAGCCTGCAACTGATTTACACGGCGCTCCGCACGGGACTGAGCAGAAGCCGTTAAATAAATCTTGGCTTGAGCATTTGGAAAAATCGTAGTTGCCATGTCACGGCCATCTGCAACCAAACCAGGTGCTTGGGCAAAGGCATGCTGACGTTCTAAAAGCGCAGTTCTAAGTGCAGGAATTGCAGCAACTTTTGAGGCAAACTCTCCGACTCTCTCAGTACGGATAACTTTTGAGACATCTTCACCATCTAAAAGCACCGAAACACCTGCTTCATTTGTCACAAATTGTATGTCTAAATTTGTTGCAATTTTTACACATTCATCGAGCTTTGAGTCTAATGCATCAATTAAGTCTTGCTTATGCAATGACAATCCCAACAGACGATATAACGCACCTGAGTCGAGTAAGTGGAACTGATAATGTGCC
This sequence comes from Acinetobacter sp. P37, assembly GCF_057480965.1. Classification (NCBI taxonomy): domain Bacteria; kingdom Pseudomonadati; phylum Pseudomonadota; class Gammaproteobacteria; order Moraxellales; family Moraxellaceae; genus Acinetobacter; species Acinetobacter sp. P37. The sequence continues at coordinate 312,815 of NZ_JBLIYY010000001.1, forward strand.
GCAATTTTTGCTGCCAATGTTCCTTTACCTGAGCCACTTGGGCCATCAATTGTAATGATTTGAACTGTCATTGCTCTTCCACTTTTGTTTATACGGTTTTTGCAAGTTTTGAAAAACCAATTTTAATCGCTGACTTCAGTTGCGCAAGGATTAATTGACTAACGAATGGCGCACGCGCCTGTAATTCAATCGTATAAGTGACTAAAGTACGCGCAGCATCAATCGCTTCGAATTGAATCACACCCAAATGATGTTTAACCAAAGGGTTTTTAATAATCTTATATTCAATGCGTTGGTTTGGCTCAAGCAAGGTAATTTGCTCTTGTAACGGCTTCACTGGCCCAAAGCCCATACGATGTACAGAACCCACACCATCAGGACGTTCAGGATCTGCTGAATCTTTGATGCGCACCACTTGAATCGGCGCAAAAGCCACGTTATAGGTCGAATGTTTTGAAAGTAATTCAAAAACCTGCTCGACCGGTGCATTAAATTCTTTTTTTACTTGAATGGATTTCATGGTGTACCCTATTTTTTTGACAATATAAATTGTCAGTAGAGTTTACTTGATTTTTTAAATTAAGTTCAGTCAAAGTAGCTTTTTCCTGTAACTTCATCAGTCGTTTTTGTTCACGACGCATTTTAAAAAAATCACTTAATTGTTGGGAGCATTGCTCTTGTAGGCAACCATGCTCAAACTCAAAGATATGATTATAGTAGCCTGAATTTAATAATTGACGCGAACTGACCAAAGAACCTGCTTTAGGCTCAGTCGTCGCAAATACCACACGCTTAATTCTCGAATGTACCAAAGCGCCCACACACATTGTGCATGGTTCCAAAGTCACATATAAGGTTGCATCGTCAGGTAAACGGTAATTATCGATATTCAAACAAGCTTGACGCAAAGCTTGTACTTCCGCATGTGCGGTGGGATCTTTCAAAGAAATCGGCGCATTAAACCCTGCACCTATGACTTGATTTTGACTCACAATGACTGCACCTACAGGAATTTCTTGCAATTCGGCAGCCTGTGCAGCCTGCTCAAAAGCAAGCTGCATCCAATGTTCATCACTATATTGGTTTTGTTCAGACATCAATTAATTAAATTACACCATACTGTCTTAACAGTGCATTCCAACTGTCAATATTGGTTACAGGAGGCTCATCAGCCAGAATTCCTTTAAGGGAAAGATCTGTACCTTTTTTCCATTCTGGAGACAGGTCTTTATCGACTAGACGTGCGCGCACACCTTCCACAAAGTCTGCATGACGAATTTTCCAATCCGAAATTTGGGTTTCAAGTTCAAACACTTCATTCCAAGAATGTACCTGCTTGCCCCACTGCCATAACAACCATGTTAATGCGGCGGTTGCAGGTGAACCTTTTTGTAGATTTTCACTGGCTTGACGTAACCAATCACTACGCGCATCACTTAAACCTATAATTGATTCATAGTCATGTTCAAAATTATGCCCACGGCACACACTTTGAATCACATCTAACGAGTTTTGTAATGGCCCAGGCCCCACAGGACGATGCATACTATTTAAAGTGTCATCGATGGCACGAAAATCACCCGCTGGATAATGATCCCAATCAATATTGATGACAGTTTCAAGTACGTTATCACGCTGTGCATCACAAATATGCGTTGCCCAGCCGATACCATAAGCACCTGCTGCGGTCATAATCGAGCCGGTTAACCCAGTAAACAACCCTATGGCACCACGGTCAGCGAGGAAACGCGTCGCACCCACATCTGGATACAAACCGATATTAATCTCAGGCATTGCTAAACGTGAATAAGGTGTGACCAAACGGAAAGGTGCAGCCATAAACAGACCTAAACCACCACCCATGACATAACCTTCACCCCAAACCAAAATCGGCTTTGCATAATTATGCAGCAGCAAATCTAGGGCATATTCTTGTTCAAAGAATTTATTCGCCGTTTCAACTTCATCATTGACCACCAATTGTCGCAATTTGCGTACATCGCCACCTGCACAAAATGCTTTTGGCGTAGTGGAATCTAACCAAATCGCTTTTACTGCATCGTCGTGTTGAAAGTCCTGAAAGACTTCAAGCAACGCTGTACAGATTGATTCATCTAATGCATGAAGCGATTTTGGGCGATTCAAGCGAACAATGCGCCAGCCCTTTTTCGCTTCTTCAACAATCAGATCTGGGTGATAATTTTTTGAAACGGGAGAATAAGTCATGCGTCCAGCTGCCAGTCTATTGGCTCAATGCCATTTTGTTTAAGATAATTATTACTTTTTGAAAACACCTTACAACCAAAAAATCCACCGCGGTTTGCAGCCAAAGGTGATGGATGCGCGGCTTTTAGCACCAAGTGCTTATTTTGGTCAATGCGTTGTCCCTTACGCTGTGCATATGCCCCCCATAAAATAAAGACAATATGCTCACGTTGTTCATTTAAAACATCAATCACATGGTCTGTAAAATCTTCCCAGCCACGTTTTTGATGTGAAGTTGGTTGCCCAGCCTCAACAGTCAGTACCGCATTTAAAAGCAAAACACCTTGTTCTGCCCAGCGTGTTAAGTCCCCATGTTTTGACACTGGTACCCCAAGGTCGGTATTTAACTCATGGAAAATATTACGTAAAGAAGGTGGTAATGCAACCCCCTTTTGTACCGAAAAACTCAAGCCATGTGCCTGATTTGGCCCATGATACGGGTCTTGGCCTAAAATCACCACCTTTACATTCGCCATAGGCGTCGTGTTTAAGGCATTAAAGATCAGCGGATTCGGTGGATAAATCACTTTATCCTGTTTGATTTGTTGTAGCAGAAAGTCTTTTAACTCATCCATGCGAGGGCTAAGCAAAAACTCACTTAGGGCATATTTCCAGCTAGGCTCAAGCTGCACTTTAGCTAGTTTTGCTTGTTGCTCTTCTGTTAAAGACATCACTGTTAACCAATCCTAATAAAACCAAATATTTACTTAAATTCTAACTTGTAAATCAACTGCAGGGTTTAAAAATTTTTGACCCTGTTTTAATTTTTCATACATCTGAGTATCGTTCCATTCCGACTGAACCTGTTCGGAGAAGATAATTTGATCTAACTGCAACAACCCCATTTGTGCGTTGTCGATATCTTCTAAGAAGCTTTGCGCATAGCCTGTGTCTGTCTCATGCACAATCACAGAATACACCTCAACATCACCCTCACCATTTTGAGTTTCTGTTGATTTTAGAACTTGTTGTGCCAAGTAAAAGAAGATTCGTGAAAACTGCTCTGCTGAAGGCGATACAGGTAGTTCAACCCAACGTGCGCTGAACTGTTTGCAGGCACGAATGTACTCGGCATCATCGTGTTGCCAAAAACAAATCGCGTGATCAAAACTGTCAAATAAGTCTTTAATTACCCCTTTGAGCAAACCGAAATCGTAAACCATTTGCCCATGGTCAAGTTTCGACGCTTTAAGTAATAGTTCGACTTTATAACTGTGTCCATGAATGGAACGTTTGCAACGGTCTGACGTGCAATTACGCACGATATGCGCGTTTTCAAACTTAAATAACTTACGAATTAACATATGTCGTAATGCAATCAAATAATCTATGGGTTCTCAGAGATTATAATGCAAAAGTCTAACAAGAGGCATTAATTTTGCTATTCAGCACAATTGGGAAAAGGCATCATGAAAATTTAGCGACCTTTAAGACCTAAAATGGTGCCATACTGCGAAAAGCCACATATACATCTTTATCTTTTCGCACTAACTCACTGGTAAATTGACGCTTTCTTTCATTTAAAATAATTTCAATTTGCGCTTTAAAATAGTTCGACTGCACACCCAATTGTGAATTTAAAACTTCCCTATTTTCTGTGCTCACCTGTGCAAATGGCTCCATTGCCCATAAATCATTGATATTTTCGAAATGTTCAAATTTGGCAGCTTTTTGTTGCAAAGCTTGCTCAACTGCATTGACATCTAAACGATCATCCATAGTCGCTAACAAAAATGCAGGAGCGGTATTAATGTTTACCGTTGTTTCATGCGAGGGCAAGCTACTCACATAGGGCGCAATCAGTTTATATTGAGCACCGTCAAAACCACGGACTGATTTCAGCTCTTCCACACTATGAAATTTTGCATTTGGTGGTAGCGCCGCATTATTTAAACCACGATAGTACGCTAGCTCTGCGCCCATCGGGCCAGAGGTCTCATCATCTTCATCTTGCCAATCAATCACGGCTTGACTTAATTCTGCGGGTAAACCAACACGCTGCAATATTTTTTCAAACCATAGCTTTGCTTTGTCATTTACCACACCCTCTTCTGAAACCAAACTATTGAGGTTAAATTTTCCAGATTCGTCTTGGAGCACACCTGCAACAGTTCCACCTTCCACAGGAAAGGCTGGCATAGGCTGAGCCCAATTTTCTTGGAGGTGATCCACCTGCCCTGCATTTTCGGCATCATTTACCAAAAGTTCAGCAAAAAATGCTTCAGCACTTTTCGCATATAACATCGATTGATTTTGGCGCATCACATAGGCGGTGTTTTCAGAAGTATTGGCTTGTTGTTTTGCGATGCCTGCTGCAACTATGGTTGCCAAAGCTACCATCATCAGGATAGTTAACAAAGCGATGCCACGTTGCTGTTTCATACGTAACTCCGAACTTCAAATGACTCTACTACCTGACCGCTAACCATTCTTATTTTTATCCAATAAAAAATCAGTATTTAACAAACTGAATAACCATTCGTAGTTTGTCCCATCAACTGTGAGCTGCATCCTGATACCCCGCGGTAACAGTTGAATGGTTTTTTCATTATTCAAATCAGCGGCAGCATCTGGCCAATTCTCTAACTCATTTGGATTGAGTACCGTGATTTTATATTGTTCAACATTATCCAGTAAAACACTCGAATCTGGCTGATCATGCCCCGTTTGGTTGAGATTTTTAAATTTTAGCCGATACAATTTTTTTTCATCAGCTTTGTATTGATATTCCACTCGCTCGTCAGGTGCAATGCCCTGATTTAATGGATCAGTGACACCTGTCTTACTGAAATTAAATCGGCCATTTTGCAATACTAACGCTGGTTGAATATCTCCATTAATATTGGCAGTTAAGGGCACAGCTTGTACAGTGTCTCTGAGTATTTGCTGATGGGCATCTTGCAACTGACTCAGCCTTGCCTCATGGGTTACGTTTCGTTCCTTCACTTTCGAGACATAATCAAAAACCTTCCAACCCAAAGCAGACAGCACTGCGAAAATAGCAATCGCAACCAAAAGCTCAACTAAGGTAAATCCTGCTTGATTCTTCATTCCTTGCTGTACAAGCACAGGCATATCTTGAGATGTACGTTTTTTTCTAGTTATTATTTTCATCCAACGGAGCCTTATAGTTAAAGAACACCAAACTACTAATCCCTGCTTCTACATCCCCAGTTTCAGCATTCATCAAACTCACTTGGATATCAATCCGTTGTACATTTGGACTAATGGTGGCTTGGGCTTTTTTGTCAATTTGCCATTGTTCGCCTTGTTCAGTGACTTGTTTAGATGCAGTACCCGTCATCCATTCACGATTGATTTCCATCTTAGCGATTTCATTCAGCGCAACGAATTGTGCTTTATTTCTTAAAATTGCGTGTGCTGTCGACTGTGTATACTGCATCGCAACATTAGACAAAGCCATTGCCGCAGTCGCAAAAATCGCCAATGCCACCATGACTTCAAGTAGCGTAAATCCTTTAGCCCCCATTAACTTTCCCTAAATGATCGATTTCGATTTCATTGCCAATGGGACGTTCTTCAAAATAAAACTGTATACGCACAGGCTTCACTTCCCCATTACCTAACCAAATCAACTTGGGTGCATTGGTATTTAACAAATCATCATTATTGGCATTTTCATACTGCTGGTCTAAAGGCTGAATCGTAAAAGAGACATTTTCAGGTAATACTCGGGTTTCAAAGTTTTTATAGTTTTGCCATTTATTATTCTGATTTAAAATACTATTTTCTACACGTTTTTGTTCTGGTAAATATTCTTGTACCGCATAGCTTTGCGTGTTGGCATCTGTTCCAGCTTTTTGCTGCAAGGCCAATATCACAGCTTGATCATTTGCATCACGTAATATTCGTTTCAGATCCATCACAAACACTTCACGTGCCTGCATGGCTTTGCGTTGATCTGTCCCACCGATATTCAAAAGCACCAATGAGGCCATGATGCCCATAATCACAATCACCACCATCAATTCTACGAGGGTGAAGCCACGAACCAATGATGGTGATGCTATTTTCATAAGTAGCCTTTAAGCGAATTGAGCAACCGCATGCACTTGTTTTGGTAAGGCCAAGGCTTGATCAATATACGCAACCCGCAAGGTGTCTCTTGAACCCAAATAACGCTGATAAAAACTAGAGTTCAAAATTGCTGCAGCGCCATGTGTAAGTGACCAAATCGAAGCAAGATAATCACGTACTGGCATGCTACTTTGAATCGACTCCAAATAATGCTCAGTCATACGAATAATCAATCTTAGACGCTGTTTGCGCACTTGATAAAGTTCACTAAACAAGTGTTGAATACCCACACCCGTTGTCGATAAACGCTCTTCAATTTGATGAAACAACACTGTACGTTCTGGGTGATGTAAGTGATGCAACATAAAGAAAGCAAGGTGTTCAGGAAAAGCTTTATCGGTGTCTTTAATCATTTCCAATAACATGCGTTCATTACGAATAATGAGCAACATATATAGTTCATCTTTACTTTGAAAATGTTTATATAACGTCCCTTTTGCCAAGTCGAGTTCTGCCGCTAGCGCATCTAGTGTCATCCCTGCTTCGCCATTTTCCAATAGCAGCTGCTCTGCCACTTGGAAAATTAATGCCTCTCTTGCTCTAAACTGAGCTTGACGATCCATCTTCACCCTATACTCTCTTACTCTTATATCAATTCAAATTATTTACTTAAGATTGAGGAGATTTTCAAAGTTTTGCATTGTAATGAAAGCCATCTCTTCAATTGACTTATCATATACATCACTTAAGGCTTTGGCTACATAAGGAACGTATTTTGGTTCATTAGACTTTCCTCTATAGGGCATCGGTGCAAGGTATGGGCTATCTGTTTCAATCAGCACGCGATCCAGTGGTACTTGCTTAGCCACATCACGTAAATCTTGCGCATTTTTAAAAGAAACAATGCCTGAAAATGACACGTAATAACCACAATCTAAGACCGCTTTTGCTGTTTCCCAATCTTCAGTAAAACAATGCAAAATCCCGTGAGTGGATTTCTCTGCACGGATAATATCCACCGTATCATGCTTTGCAGAACGGGTATGAACAACCACTGGTTTTTTTACAGCTTGTGATGCGTGAATATGGCGGGCAAAGCATTCTTTTTGCTCTGCAATAAAGTCTGTACTATGAAAATAGTCCAGCCCTGTTTCACCAATCGCCCAAACCTTTTCAGGTTGTGCTAATTCAATGAGATATTCTTCTGTTGCCCGAGCCATCGTTGCAGGATCTTCACACGGGTGTACCCCAACGGAATAACCTACATCGGCATGACGTGCAGCAATTTTTGAAAGTTCAATATGGTCATCTAGATCAACCGAGATACTCATAAATTTTGAGACCCCGGCTTGACGAGCCTGATCCAATGCAAGATCTAAATTACCCTCGTAAGGGCTTAAGTCGAGCATGGTTAAATGGCAATGGGTATCTACAAACACAATATGTACCTACAAGTCTTCACTGTTGTAACTACATAGTGTAACTTCTACGCCCCTCAGATTTAAGCCCTGCAAGTAAACGTTCTGCTTCTGTTTTGAAATAAACGCCTTTTTCGCCGCTTAATTGAATTCCAAAGCCTTGTGGTTTAATGCCATTTTGCTTTTGCGAAATCCAAATCACTTTTCCTGTCAAAGGAATTTTTATACTTTGTTCAGGCAAAGTCGCCAATAAGAAAACCTCATCACCCATTTTCACAGCTTGCTTTGATGGTACAAATAAACCGCCACCAACGACATAAGGCATGTAGCTCGCAAAAAGTGTTTCCACATCTGGAATATTAGCGTGAACAATCCCGCCCATACGTGGTTGCATGATGTTTCCCCTTAATTAAACATTCATCAGTTTGATGCAAAGCTCATCTACGACCAGATTCCCCTGTACGTTCTGCTCGATGAACCGCTTAGACTGCTGTAATTCTGTATAAATCCCAAAGAGTGTTTCGAGCGAATATTGCTCTGCCAACACCCCAAAATCCAAATCTATATTTTTTATGGATTGATTTAGCTTGACACAAATTATATCGGACAACAAGTATTCAAACATTTGACTAAAATCACTAAAACTCAGTGCTTTATTCCACTTGCTCGCAATTGCCATCGGCATGTTTTTTTGTGTCACAAGTTTTTGCCAATCTTGTAAAAACTCTTGGCGCATATTTAGCCATTCGCTATTTGCCAATGAAATCGCTTGTAATGGCATTTGACTGGCTAAGTTCATGAGAACTTTGCGCTGGGTTTCACCACTATCGGGCAAATGCTGCTGTAAATATTGCTGTAATTGTTCGGGTTCAATACGATCCAATGCGTAGTGCTGCATTCGACTACGAATAGTTGCCGGCAATTTCAAATAATGCTCTGCCAACAACATAATCACAATGCGTTCGCCAGGCTCTTCCAATGTTTTGAGCAAAGCATTTGATGACGCAATGTTTAATGCTTCAGCAGGCTCAATCAACACAACTCGCCAACCGTCTACGGTTTGCTGCACAAAGGGCAATAAATCACGAATTTTTTCGATTTTAATTTTGGCGTTTTGCTTTTTATTGTCTTCATCTGTACTGATGTGGACAAAATTTGGATGTGTATCTGACTTTAACCACTGGCAACTCCCGCACTCACCACATGGCTCAGTCCGCTCATCACGTTTTTGACACAGCACCCATGCAAGAAATTGTTTTGCAAATGCCTCTTTACCGCAGCCTTTTTTGCCATACAAAAGTACGCCATGTCCCAGTTGTGGAAAACGGCTGGTTAATGTATTCCATGTGTTTTGCTGCCAAGGGTACACTTGCGCCACAATTTCATTTTGCATAAATCGTTTAACCTTATTCGAAGTTTGAAACATCCATGTAGTTCAAACGATCAAGGTCTGCTTGAGTGTCTACACCCGGTGGAAGGTTCGCTTCGGCCACAGCAATGGCAATACGATGACCATTTTCCAAAACGCGTAATTGTTCAAGGCTTTCTAATTTTTCTAGTACACCCATATCCCAAGTGACATATTCTTGAAGGAGTTTTACGCGGTATGCATAAAGTCCTAAATGACGAAAGGCTTGATCATGCAAGGTTTGTTCTACTTGCTTTGCACCATCACGGTCATAAGGAATAGTCGCCCGGCTGAAATACAGCGCTTGATTGTGCTTTGACATCACCACTTTGACGATACTGTTACGTTGAAACTCATCTAGACTATGAATCGGCTCGCAGAGTGTCGACATTGAACATGTCGGCTGATCTACAAGTAATTGTGCAACTTGTTTTACTAGTTGAGCGGGAAGCAAAGGTTCATCACCCTGCACATTGACAATAATGTCATCACTCGCCCAACCTTTGATGCGTGCAACTTCACTTAAACGATCTGTCCCAGATGGATGCTCTGCAGAGGTCAATACCACATCAACCCCTTCCGCACGACATACTGCTGCAATACGCTCATCATCTGTAGCGACACAAAGGTCATCGAATCCTGCAACTTTTTTGGCTTGATCAACCACACGTAAAATCATCGGACGGCCGTGAATTTCAAGCAATGGCTTACCTGGTAAACGTGAACTTGAAAAACGTGCAGGAATAACAATATGTTTCATAAATTAAATGCCTTCGGGAAGTTTCAGACCCAGTTGTTTCAACTGCGCATGCAAAGTTTCATAACACGCAGGTGATAACACTGCATCTACAGGAACAACCCATATTTCTCTTTTAAAATCTGGATTATTTTTGAGGATCGCTAAAATTTTCACTGCATCTTTTTCAGTGGTAATGATGGGATTGGCATCTTCAAACTGCAAATCACTCAGTTCATATTCATAATGATCTGGGAATTCATGACATTGAAATTGATGAATCCCTATATTTTCCAAAGTTTTATAAAATCGTTGCGGAAATCCGATACCCACCACAGCATAGAAATCTTTGTTTGCATCAAATGTCGTCACAAGATCTTTATTGAGCAAATAAGGCTGCGCTGCTTCTAGGTGCATATTCAGTGGAGAACTTGGATCTGCTGAATGCTCAATGACCGTTCCACTGGCAAGGCGCTTTTTCGGTTCACGCAAATAACCTTCGGGTAATAATTTTTCATTACCTAAACCACGATTATTATCCAGTACGATCCATTCCAACTGACGTTGAAGCGCCCAATGCTGCAAACCATCGTCACAGATGATCAAATCCAATTCATGCTTGGATAGTAGCAGCTCAATACTTTGCTGGCGATTTGGACCGACCGCCATTGGCACACCTGTAGACTGAACGATTAAGCTCGGTTCATCACCCACGATTTCAGCCGTCGAGTCTAAATCCACATAGGCCGGAAATGGTCCTTGACCACCATAGCCACGACTGATCACACCAACACGCAGGTTCAAGCTATTTAAATAACTGACCAAGTGAATGAGCAAGGGGGTTTTGCCACTCCCACCCACTGTGATGTTTCCAATAACCATGACTGGAATAGGCGCTTTATAGCTTTGCTTAATACCTGATTGATAGAGTTTTTTATTGAGTAAAAAGCCGCCACGATAAAGCCATGACAAAGGTCTAAACACAACGAGCCACTTTGCCTGTTCATTCCAAGCATCCTGAATCAATTGTGCAAAAGACATGACTTATTTTTCCTCAAAATTACGCTGATGAAGTTGGTAATATGCACCACGTTGTGCCATCAATTCCGTATGCGAACCTTGTTCAATAATACGCCCTTTATCCATCACTACAATACAGTCTGCATTTTCAATGGTCGATAAACGATGCGCAATCACGATCGTGGTACGATCTTGCATCGCAGCGTCAAATGCTTGCTGAATGAAAAATTCAGATTCGTTATCGAGCGCACTGGTCGCTTCATCTAAAATTAAAATCGGTGCATTTTTCAAAATCGCACGCGCAATCGCAATCCGTTGACGTTGACCACCAGACAGATTTAAACCTTGGGCACCCAACGGCGTGTCATAACCTTGCGGTAAATCCATAATAAAATCATGTGCAAATGCAGCTTTAGCAGCAGCAATGACTTGTTCATCTGTTGCATGCTCGAGCTGTCCATAAGCAATATTTTCACGCACAGTACGGTTAAACAAAACCACTTGCTGATTGACCATCGAAATCTGAGTACGCAAGCTATTGAGTTCTATGTCGTGAATATCATGCTGATCAAGCAACAATTGTCCAGAAGACACCTCTTGGTAACGCACCAACAGATTGACCAGTGAGGTTTTACCTGCACCTGAACGCCCAACCAATGCAACGGTTTGCCCTGCATTAACTTTTAAATTGAAGTCATGAATCGCATGGTGACCATCGGCATAGATCAAATTAACATTTTTAAATTCGACATCGCCTTTCAAAGCAGGCTTCAGCGTGCCGTTATTTACTTCTTCAGGCATATCAAGCAATTCAAAAACTGAATAAGCTGCTGCCATACCTCGTTGTAGTTTTTCGTTGACATCCGTCAAGGTTTTAATTGGTTTACTCAGCATACCTGCGGCAGTGATATACGCTACAAACTCACCCGCTGTTGTATCTTGTAAAATCTCAGGGCGTAGCGCGATATACATCACGATACTGAGTGCGATCGACATAATCAGCTGAACAATTGGGCTATTGAGTTGCTGCACCACAACCATTTTTAAGCCGCGGCGTAAGTTCTCCATTGAGCTTTCATAAAAACGTTTTTGTTCATAATCTTGCCCTGCAAAGCCCTTCACCACCAAGTTGCCTTGTACTGTCTCTTGCACCACATGGTTAACATCACCCATGGTATTTTGTACTTGCATGGATAATTTACGCATGCGCTTGGACGCTTTACGAATAATAAGACCAATAATCGGGCCAAAAATCAAAATACACAGGGTTAAACGCCAATTGGTATAGAGCAAATAACCCAATAATGCAATGGTAATCAGACCCTGTTGTACAATCGTTTTCAGTGACTCAGACGATGCCGCCGTCAACTGTTCAACGTTATACATAATTTTTGCAGTGATATGACCGCTCGAATTATCTAAATAATATTGCGAAGGTAAACGCATGAGTTTTGCGAATACTTGCTGACGAATATTAAAGATTAAGTTTCGAGAAATCACTGCGGTAAAATATCCCCCCATGAACAAACCGAGTCCACGGAAGAACATCAATAAAACCACCAAGAGTGGAAATAAGGTTGTAAAGCTTTGATCTTTGTTTTGAATGGCTTCAATAATGCGTTCCAATAATTTTGCGACAGAAACTTCTGTCGCAGCATTAATACCGAAACCAAGCAAAACCAGCAGGCCGATTCCCCAAAAAGGTTTTAAATAACTTAATAGGCGTAAATAGACCTTAAAATCGTGCTTCACTAATAACCTCGAGTTGGAACTTTGGTACTGATGTTGATATTCACAAATCCAAGTTGACCTGCAACATCCATCACCCGAATCACATCTTGATGTGTTGCTTTTGCATCTGCGGCAATCACAAACATTAAATCACGACGATCATTGGCTGTCTGTTTAATTGCAGTATTCAAATCAGAGACTTCTTTACTCGCCAATGACTGACCATTGACAGAATAATGTCCAGTTGAATCCACCACAACTTCAATCTTTTGATCATAGTTTTTAGGTGGAACACCCTGTGCATCTGGCAAAGTCAGATTCATTCGACTCATCTGGTTAAAGGTGGTCGAGAGCAACAAGAACACCAAAATGAACATCAAACAGTCAATCATCGGTGTGAGGTTGATATGAATATCTTCAACCTGACGACGTTTAAATTTCATGCGCAGTCTCCACTCAGCTGGCTTTCTGAATGTCCTGACTTTCTACTTCAGGTGTTTTTTTATAAAACAAAGCGGCATGAAATAACGTCGACTGCTGTTCTAACTCAGCCACATATTCCTGAACCAAACGTTGGAAATAGCGATGCGCAAATAATGCAGGTACAGCAATTAACATACCGGCAGCCGTGGTAATCAAGGCTTTAGAAATACCTGGCATCATCAACACTGGATCACTATTGGTGCCTATATCAATCATTAAGAATGCTTCAATAATACCGATCACCGTACCCAACAAACCTAGTAAAGGTGCAACAGCGCTTAAAGTGCCCAAAAAGTTGATATTTTTTTCTAAATAACCAATTTCTTGTGACGCTGTGACTTCCATTTGCGCACGTGCATATTGCTCGTTTTGATCTTTACTAGCGTAACCTGCGCCCAATACACGACCCAATGTACTTTGTTGTAAAGTTGGACTTTGCTTTAGCTGCTGCACCACATCTTTCACCGATGTGTTTACATTCATCATCAAGTCTTTTGGTAACACCATTGATTTCTTTAAACGAATAAAGCGCTCAATGGTAATGGCTACCGTAAAGATCGAACAAATGACGAGCGGGATCATTAACCACCCGCCCGCTTTGACTAATTCCCACATTTGATTTTCCCCAATAAATCGAATTTAAAAATTATTCAGCTAGACAAATATTTAAAATACCATCTAGCTCTTCAAGAGTATGGTAGCTAATCACCAGCTTGCCTTTCCCTTGTTTATTATGATCAATTTTCACGTCTGCACTGAAACGATCAGAGAGACGTTGTGTCAGTTGTTGAATGTCTGATGAAACAATTGGTTTAGCTTTTTGTTGTTTTGGTGCATTCAAATCACGAACAAATTGTTCGGTTTGACGTACAGACATACTTTTTTCAATCACCATTTCAGCAACTTTAAGCTGATCTTTGGCTTTTAACGTCAAGATCGCACGTGCATGCCCCATATCGAGCAAACCTTGCTGCATAAAGTCTTTGACTTGATCCGCTAAAGACAAGAGGCGTAGCAAGTTACTAATCGTGGTACGTGCTTTACCGACCGTATCAGCAATCTCTTGATGACTTAAACCAAATTCGTCATGGAAGCGTTGTAAAGCCATGGCTTGATCGATTGGGTTCAAATCTTGGCGTTGAATGTTTTCAATCAATGCCAAGGCAATTGCCACTTGGTCACTCAAGTCACGAACAATGGCTGGAACTTCGGTTAAACCTGCAAGCTGAGCCGCACGCCAACGACGCTCACCTGCAATAATTTCGTAGGGATGCTTTTCATCTTCGACAGGACGAATGACGATTGGTTGCATGACGCCATGCTTTTCAATCGATGCAGCAAGTTCTTGTAAATCTTGTTCTTTAATGAAACGACGCGGTTGATACTCACCGCGTTTCAATAAATGCACATCAATTTGTTTTAACTGTCCATGATCTAAAGCTTTTGCTTCGAGCTGTAGTTTTTCTTTTTGGATTGAGCCGAGTAAGGCATCCAGACCACGACCTTTAGCCAGTCCGCGTTTTTTTACGGTCATGCTTTAGTTCCTTTTTTTACTTTGGTTTTTTTTAACATCTCAGCTGCCAAGTTCAAATAAGCAACTGCACCCTTCGAGCTTTTTTCAAAATAAATCACTGGCAAACCGTGCGCAGGCGCTTCAGCCAAACGAATATTACGCGGAATGACCGTGTCATAAAGTTTCTGACCGAAGTATTGTTCAAGCTCAGCAGACACATCACGTGTTAAGGCATTACGCGCATCGTACATGGTACGAAGCACACCCACGATCTCTAGATCTGGGTTTAAAGCTTGCTGAATACGATCAATGGTTTGGGTTAGGTCAGCCAAACCTTCTAGGGCATAATATTCACACTGCATTGGAATAAGCACAGCACGTACTGCTGCAAGGGCATTGACAGTGATCAAACTTAAACTTGGCGCACAATCGATAATAATATAGTCAAAGTCTTTTTCAACGCTTGCCAACGCTTCACGTAAAATAAACTCACGACCGTCTTGATCTGCAATTGCAAGCTCAACGCCAGCTAAGTCACGGTTTGCACCTAAAACTTTATAGCCCACTTCCGCTTTATAAATAGCGGTTTCAATTGGCACTTCACCAAGTAAGACATCCGTGACTGAATACAACAAATCATTTTTTTGAATGCCCGAACCCATCGTGGCATTGCCTTGTGAATCCATGTCCACAAGTAAAACTCGTTTTTTTAATATGGCTAGAGATGCAGCCAAGTTCACAGCCGTTGTGGTTTTACCTACGCCACCTTTTTGGTTTGCAATCGCAATAATTTGAGCCATGGTAACCCCAGTCCTTTGAAAATTTTAAATACGTTTAAGAAAAATTAAATGACGCTGCTCATCAAGTCGTGGAACTTTTAATGCAACGATATCAATCTTGAAATCACTTTTTAGTGTTTCAACTTCTTCTTCAGGAATTAAGCCTTTCATCGACGCGATAATACTTTGCGCATGCATATACGGTTTAGACGCATCCACAAAATCCGTTAACGATGCAAAAGCACGACTGGTGATCACATCAAACTGTCCCAGTTCATTAATGCTGTCTTCATTTTCGACACGTGTTTGTACCGCAATGACATTTTTTAGTTTTAAGTCAGCAATAAATTGTTTTAAGAATCGAATTTTTTTACCGTTGGCATCTAAAAGCACACATTCACGTTCAGGCTGACACAGTGCAATGATCATGCCCGGCATGCCACCACCCGTACCGATATCCAATAAACGACCTGCAGGCAAATCATTTAGGATACTTAAGCTATCCAATAAATGTTTAACCAACATTTCTTTAGGATCACGAATAGCAGTCAAGTTATACGCTTTGTTCCACAGCACTAGGGCATCTTGGTATTTCAGCAATAGATTTAATGCTTCTTCACTCAAATCTAAGCCAAGCTTTTGACTACCTTGCTTTAAGTCTTGAAAAAAAGGATGCATAAAGAAGACATCTCAATAAAAATTAACTGAAGTATACCGATTTCTAAGCCGTGGAACAGTAGCTAACGCTTAGCGAATATGCACTTAATCGTACATGCCTTGGCGAATCTGTAGATCTAGATCACTTAAACGCTCAGGTGTGCCAACATCAACCCACGCAGTTTGCATTTTCTCTGCAGAAATTTTTCCATCCAACATAGCCTGTTTCAATAAAGGTGCGAGCGGACGCTTACCAGCTTCCAATCCATTAAACATATTTGGATGTATAACTGCGATCCCACTATAGGTGAGTGCCTCGCCTGCATGTTCTTGCTCAAAGGTATAACTACGCCCAGCATCCAAGATAAAATCACCCTTCGGATGTTGCGCTGGGTTAGTCACATAGACCAAGTGTGCCAAGTCATCTTTTAGCTCAATATTGAGCAAGGCTGAAAAATCGTAGGTCGTCCAAACGTCACCATTCACCAAAATAAACGGTTCTGTCCCAAGCAAAGGTAAAGCATTAATAATGCCACCGGCTGTTTCCAGACCTTCCGTTTCACGTGTCCAGCGAATATTCACACCAAACTGCGAACCATCACCCAAAGTACCAATCAGGATATCTGCAAGCCATGCAGAATTGATGATGATTTCAGTTACGCCAATTTTTTTTAACTTTTCTATATGCCAAACAATCAGTGGTTTTCCACCCACTTCAAGCAAAGGCTTTGGCTTATACAATGTTAAAGGGCGCATCCGATTTCCGAGACCCGCCGCTAAAATCATGGCTTTCATTATGCAACAACCTCATAAGTGCCGTATTTGGCTTCAAATTTCGGCAATACTTTAGCGCGAATAAATTGCATAAAAGGTTGTAATTCTGCATATGGTTTACTTTCTTCAAGTAAATACCACATCACACGAGGCAAATCTTTGAGATAACCTGACTTACCATCACGCTCAAATAAGCGCACAAAAATACCTAAAATTTTGATATGACGTTGAATCGCCATCAGGTCGGCGTCTTGTTTGAATTGCTCAAAGCTACGATCTTCTTTAGCCGATGCAGGTAACAAATCATAGAACGTCTTAAACCATGCATAAACACGATCTGCATTCCACTGCACATAAGCATCACGTGTAATAGAAATCAAATCATAAGTATCTGCACCAATCACTGCATCTTGGAAATCAATCACGCCTTGATCTTGCTCACCATCAAGTACCATCAAATTACGGCTATGAAAATCACGATGCACAACCACTTGAGGCTGAGCCAATGCAGCATTGGCTAAGATAGCAAAGGTACGTTTAATGAGTGCCGATTCTTCTGCAGTTGGCTGCACTTGTAGAGATGGCAATAACCAATCGGTTAACAGCTCCATTTCAGAAATCAGCTTTTCATAGGCATATGCAGGAAAATGAGCAGTTCCATCAATTGACTGCAATTGAATCAACTGTTTAAAACTTTGAGCATAATGTGCGTCTACGGTTTGATCATTTAACAGCGTAGACAACAAAACATCACCAAAATCTTCCAACAATAAGAAGCCTTGATCGAGGTCTTTGGCCACGATATGTGGTACACGCACGCCATGTGCATCAAAAAATTCATCAATCGACACAAAAGGACCACAATCTTCTTTTTCTGGTGGTGCATCCATGAGCATAAATGTTTTATTATTCAATTTGATTCGTGCATAACGACGGAAGCTTGCATCGCCTGCTAAGAAGTTAATTTCAAATTGATCTGAACCGAGTACAGATGAAATCCATGTTTGTATCAATTGTTCACGTTGTGTATTCATTTGCGATAAATTCTAATACAGGCTGAGTTTTTAAAGTGCTAAGTGTAGCTACTTATCAACTTTTTCTCTATGATGCGACAATAATTAATTGCGATTAAGCATACCTGGTTAATGAGACAAATGAAGCATCAGTTTAAATTTAATCCTTTAGCGACTGCGATCTTAACCCTTCTATGTGGTAGCTCGTTACCAAGCTATGCAGCACCTGTTTCAAACCCGTCCACGGATGACGATACAGAACAACTCAAACAAAGCATTTCAGAAGCTTATCCAGGGCAGCAGTTCTTCGAACAATATTATGTCGATAAATCTGCACCTGAAGCACAGATTCGTAACACCAATCAATTAAGTTCTGCGTTTTGTACAGGCACATGGATTACCCCAGTTGCTCCAACAACAAAAGCTGTTGCCCCAGAAGATGCAACCTCTACCATTACCGCAGACTATGGTCATTTTGATCCGAATGGCGATTCCATTCTTGAAGGTAATGTTCTGATTGACCAAGAAGGTCGTCAAATTCGTGCCGATCAAATCAAAATTGATAAAACCCAAACCTATGCCAATGCTTCAGGCCGCGTGCAAATGGCACAGTCTGGGCTGATTTCACAAAGTGATTCGATTGATTACAATTTAAAAACACAACAGGGTGATTTAAATAACAGCTTCTTTATTGCTGAACAGCAACATGCACATGGTCGTGCTGAAAAAATTTCACGCACTTCAACCGAAACACTCGAATTAGAAAACGCTGTTTATACCACTTGTCCACCCGATGAAAAACCGACATGGAAAATTCAAGCAGACCAAATTAAGCTGAATCAAGAAACCGGTCGTGGTGAAACCAAAGGAACAACACTTTATGTAAAAGATGTTCCTGTGATGGCTGTGCCCTATTTCAACTTCCCGATTGATGACCGTCGTACCACAGGTATTTTGACCCCAACCTTTGGTTTTACCAATGATGGCGGTATTGAACTTGCAGTTCCAGTTTATTTAAACCTTTCGCCAAACTATGATGCTACAGTAACACCACGTTATATTGCAGACCGTGGCGCAATGATGGAAGGCGAATTCCGTTATTTGACAAAAAACTTTGGTTCAGGGATGGTGTGGGGTGGTTATTTACCATCCGACCAAAAGTATGATGATCAGGATCGTAAAGACTTACATTTCCTACATAACTGGAAAATTAACGATCAATTTACAACCAATTTAGAATACAATTATGCATCTGATAAAGACTATTTCTCAGATCTCAATAATAATCCAAACTCAAAAACTGACCTAAACTTACGCCGTGCATGGGAACTCAATTATAAAAATGGTATCCCTGGCCTAAAAGCACAGCTTAAAGTTGAAGACTTCCAAACACTGGATAAAACTGTCAGTGATGAAGACCGTCCATATGCGCGCTTGCCGCAATTCCTACTGAACTACAAGAATGGTAATCCGCTCGGCTTACAGTACGAATTCAATAACGATACAGCGTATTTTAAAAAGAATCTGCGTGGCGATAATATTCCGCAAAACAATAGTGATGCGACAATGTATGAGCCAAGTGGTGCACGTATTTATAACGACTTTAGTGTGCGTTATAACTATCGTAACCCATGGTCTTTTGTAATACCAGAAGTGTCTATTCGTAACGTCAACACGATTTACGACCAAGATACCGTTGATCGTGCAAATACAAATAACAATCACTCTAGTAGTGAAAGTAAATCGGTCATTGTACCGCAATTAACTTTAGATGCGGGTCTTGTGATGGAGCGTGAAGGTCGTTATCTACAAACCTTAACGCCACGTTTCTTTTATGCGTATTCTCCATACAAAAACCAAGACGCTAACCCGAACTTTGACTCAACCACAGCGTCAATTAATTATGACCAATTGTTTAGCCCGCGTCGGTTCTATGGTAATGACCGTTTAGAAGACAACAACTTCGCATCTCTAGGCTTGAGCTATAGTTTATTTGATGATGTTGGTCTTGAGCGTTTAAAAGCTAGCGTGGGTCAAAGTTTCTATTTTGAAGACCGTCGTGTCACACTGAACAACGTCTCTGATAAATTTGATACCGAACGCCATACCGGCCCTGTCGTGAGCATTTCTAGCCAATTATCTGACAGCATCAGTGTGAATGCCAATTCAGCATGGATGGCGAATGGTGATAATGCTCAGCGTGATATTCAAATGTATTACACAGGAAATAAAGGCAATTTATACAATGTCGGTTATTTCTATCGTAAATACATTCCTAACCGCCAAGACAGCTATGACCAAGCAGTAGCATCGTTTATTCAACCTATACACAATAACTGGCGTATTATTGGTCATGCACAATATGACCTCGACAACAGTATTGCGCGTGAATATTTACTTGGTGTGAACTACGAGTCATGCTGCTGGGGTGTTTCAGTTTATGGTCGTTCGTACTATAACGATTTAGATGATGTAACATCTTCAGATGTTAAACCAAAACGTGCCATTATGGCGGAGTTCACCCTAAAAGGTTTAGGTGGCTTCAACAATAAATTAACCTCTTTGCTTGAAAACCGAGTGTTGGGTTTTAACAATATTAATCAATCTTGGACAGAACGTTAATGAAGACAAAACAGTTAAAACAAATTTTTAAAGCGTCAGCCTTGGCACTTTGCCTATCGACTTCTGTATCTGTATTTGCTGCTGCGCAACCTAAAGATGAAATTGTAGCTGTCGTTGACAATAGCGTGATTCTACGTAGTGATCTTAATCAAAGCATTGCCGAGATCACTCATCAATTTCAAGCAAAAAAACAAACCGTCCCACCGACTGAATATTTGCAGCAACAAGCTTTAGAACAGCTGATTTCGCGCCAAGCACAGCTTGAACAGGTTAAACGATATAATGTCAAAGCGGATGAAAAATCGCTCAATGAAGCCGTACTTAAAGTTGCGAAAGATGCCGGCTCTCCAAGCTTAGAAGCGTTTCAGCAAAAATTAGATGCTGTTGCACCAAATACCTATGCAGGTTTACGTGCACGTATCGCTGAAGACATCGCTTTACAACGTCTACGCCAACAGTTGGTCACTTCTCGCATTCAAATCAGTGACCAAGATGTGAAAAACTTCTTAAGCTCACCACAAGGTCAAGCTGCGTTAGGTAATCAAGTTCATGTCTTACATGTACGTGTAGCTAGCAGTGATAATGCCGTTAAAATCGCGGAAGAAATTCGTAAAGAACTTGCAGCAAGCAACGATGTAAAAGCGGTTACTAGCAAATACAGCACCAAAGACATTAAAGTTGACGGTGCCGATATGGGCTTCCGCAACTTATCTGATATTCCAGATGAACTTGCTGCACGTGTAGCACCTTTGCAAGTTGGTCAAACCACTGAACTAATTTCAGTACGTGATGGCGTTCATGTTTTAAAATTGGTCGACCGTAAAAGTGGAGAACAAAAAGCCATTGTTCCTCAATACCAAACTCGCCATATCCTGATTCAACCATCTGAGGTCGTGAGTCCTGAAAATGCCAAGCAAATGATCGACAACTTGTATAATCGCCTGCAAAAGGGTGAAGATTTTGCGGTCTTGGCTTCAACGTTCTCGAATGACACTGGTTCTGCTGCCAATGGTGGTAGTTTAGGTTGGGTTAGCCCAGGTGTGATGGTTCCAGAATTTGAAGCAATGATGAAATCAACAGCGAAAGGTGAAATCAGCAAGCCTTTTCAGTCACAGTTTGGTTGGCACATCCTTCAAGTGACCGATACACGTCAACAAGATATGACACATGAAGTACAAGAACGTATGGCCCGTCAGATTTTAGGTGAGCGTCAATTTGACACTGAACTGGACAGCTGGTTACGTGAAATTCGCAACAATGCCTATGTTGAAATTAAAGATCCTACTCTAGATCGTAAAAAGAAATAAGTGAATAAACAAAAAACCAGCTTCGGCTGGTTTTTTTATGTCGATTCTTATCATCATTCAGCACTTTAGTAATTATTACATACCCTTTGTGAAAACAATCTACTCTTTTATAGGCAAAAAAAACCTCCCATTTGGGAGGTTTTTTTAATTCAATTAACGATTGTTGTTTTCGTCGTCTTGAGCATCTTCAAATTTAGTTTCGCCATCAAAACCAGCATTTTGACCGCCGAATCCACTTTGACCACCGAAGCCACCTTGACCACCGAAGCCACCTTGAGCGCCAAAGCCACCTTGACCACCGAAGCCACCTTGGCCACCGAAGCCACCTTGACCACCGAAGCCACCTTGACCACCAAAGCCGCCTTGGCCACCAAAGCCACCTTGTTGACCGCCGAAGCCGCCTTGTTGACCACCGAAGCCGGCAGCGCCTTGAGCACCAGCAGGAGCACCAGCAGGACGTGGGTTACGTGCTGGAACAACAGTTGAAATAGCGTGTTTGTAAACCATTTGGCTTACAGTATTTTTTAATAAAACAACGTATTGGTCGAAAGATTCAATATGACCTTGTAATTTAATACCGTTGACAAGGAAGATCGACACAGGAATACGTTCTTTACGGAGAGAATTTAAGAACGGATCTTGTAAAGTTTGACCTTTAGACATGTTATAACTCCAAAAAATAATAAAAATCAGCGCAAAAGCTACCTTTACTTTTCAATTAAAAATTATCAAAAAGGTAGTCTGTAAATTTTGCTTTATCCGTAGCACTTTCGCAAGTCTTCTTGAGCCTGCTGCGCAGTTAAATATGTAGTAAATTTATGCGTTTCTTGCAAAGATCTTAACCAAGTATATTGACGTTTTGCAAGTTGTCGTGTTGCAAAAAGTGCCTTATCCTCCATTTCACGCTGTTTTTCGCTACTTTGATCACTATTTTTCAAAAAATCTAAAGCTTGACGATATCCAACTGAGCGCATAGAGGGTAAATTTTCATCTAAATCGTATTTTTCAATGAGAGCTTTCACTTCATTTAAAAATCCAATTTCCCACATTGTTTTTAGACGTTGAGCTATACGCTCATGTAATTCTAATCGGTCGGGCAATAATGCGTAATTATGAAAATTGTAACGGTATGGTACGTTTTTAGGTTGCTCAGCTTGTAACTGCGTAATGGGTTTACCTGTTAACTTAAAAACTTCGAGCGCACGGATAATTCGTTGCTTATCACTCGGTTTAAATTTTTCACCTGCCAATGGGTCTACATTGCACAGTTCTGCATATACAGCATCCCAACCTTGCGACTCAGCTTTGGCTTCAATTTCAGCACGTACAGCATAGTCTGCACTTGGTAAGTTTGAAGACAACCCTTCCAATAAAGCCTTGTAATACAACATTGTACCACCGACTAAAATCGGTGTTTTACCTCGTACATGCATATCATCAATCAGTACACACGCATCTTCCACAAAGTTCGCTGCCGAATACACTTCTAGCGGACTGATAATATCAATCAAATGATGTGGATATTTCTCCAACTCAGCTTTACTCGGCTTGGCCGTACCAATATCCATATCCTGAAAAACCAAAGCAGAATCGACTGAAATTAATTCGAATCCACCTTGCTCGTATAACTCACATGCCAAGGCGGTTTTACCGCTTGCAGTTGGTCCCATTAAGTTGATGACCGGCAATTGATTTGACATGTAAAACTACTCTCCCCGAGCAAAAAGTTTATCTAGCTGTGCCAATGGAAACGCACGCCACGTCGGACGCCCATGGTTACATTGGCTGGCAAATTCAGTTTGTTCCATCTGACGCAGTAATGCATTCATTTCAGATAGACTTAAAATACGGTGTGCGCGTACAGCGCCGTGACAGGCCATGCCTGCCAATATTTGATCACGCTTTTGTAGTAACCCTGCAACCTGATCACTTGGGTCTAAATCATTTAATAAATCTGGAATCAGCGCATCAAAGTCTGCTTTATGCAAAATGGCAGGAACACCTCGGACAATGACTTGCTCATCGCCATATTGGTCTATTTCTAAACCTAGGCGTGCCAATTGTTCTTTGAGCTCATCGACGCGCATCGCTTGCATCCGACTGATACTGACGACTTTAGGAATCAGCAACTGCTGTGATGTCCAAAACTCAGGTTTATCCCAAGCTGTTTTCATCTGTTGCAAAACAATGCGTTCATGTGCCGCATGCATATCAACAATGATTAAACCTTCGGTGTTTTGGGCCAAAATATAAATACCATGCAATTGCGCAATGGCAATCCCCAAAGGATGCTCATCAACTTTCTGCTGAATATGTTCAGCTAAAGCGGTATCCGGATCATTTAACGACTCAGTTTGACGTAAAGGCGCTAAATAACTTTGCAATGCATTATTGAGCTGTCTGGAACCCGCTATATTTGACTGATATCCAGTGCTATTGTTCGACGCATTTGAATATTGCTGTGTATAAGTTTCCTGACCTGTTGGCGCATGATTTGAAGCATATTGCACCGTTGCTGGCGAACTAAAGTCAGTGAGTCCACCTGCGATCTCTGGACTGACAAAATTTGTGCCTTGCTCTGCAACTGGCTGGGGTTGATGTAATGAAAATTGTTCCTGATGACGGGGCTGCGGAATGATATTTTCGTGTGCCTGCCCATCAATTTTCATTGCAGATGACAATTCAGCTGTCGCAGTTTGAAATTGCGCTAATGTCGATTTGGCAAAATGACGAACAAACTCATGTACTTCACGTTGATTTAGAAACCGAATTTCATGCTTGGTCGGATGCACATTCACATCGATATTTTCAGGATCCACTTCCATAAATAACAAATAAGCGGCATGTTGATGTCCATGCAAAATACCGTCATAAGCCATGCGAAGTGCATGTGAAACTGTCTTGTCTTTTACGATACGTCCATTCACATAGACGTATTGCATATCGGCCTGCGCACGCGCATCTGAAGGATGGCCTAACCAACCACTGAGACGCATATTGACGCTATCAGCATCTATCCAGTACGCATTTTCAGTAAATTGACGGCCTAGTAACTGCTGCACCCGCTGAAAACGCAGCTTACCACTGTCTGCAATAGGCAAGTTCAGCTTAATACTATTGTTATGCTCAAGGACAAAACGTATATCAAAATGGGTCAGTGCCAAACGACGGACAATTTCTTCGATATGTCCAAACTCAGTCCCCGGTTTTTTGAGAAACTTACGCCGTGCAGGCACATTAAAAAATAAATCTTGCACACGAATGGTGGTGCCTTGCGTCGCTGCCACAGGCTGAATTTCTTGTGAATCAAATGCAGTGCCATTTACTTCGACCTGATAGCCTACACCGTCATCATTTTGGCTACTGGTCAATGTCAAACGAGACACCGCAGCGATCGAAGCCAAGGCTTCCCCACGAAAACCTAGACTTACAATGGCATGCAAATCTTCAGCAGTTTGGATTTTACTGGTGGCATGGCGCATGACCGCCAAAGGTAGATCTTCAGGGTGGATGCCCCGACCATTGTCTATTATTTCAATCAGTGTACTGCCACCTTGTTCAATACGAACAATCAGCTCAGTCGCCCCTGCATCAATGGCATTTTCCAGTAATTCTTTGACCACAGAAGCAGGACGTTCAATCACTTCCCCTGCGGCAATTTGGTTGGCTAAGGCAGGATCAAGCGTTCGAATGCGGCGGGCACTGATTTCATTCAGCATGGTTAAATTTTTGCTCCAAAGCATTTTGCAAAGTTTCTGAAGAAGAGCTTAAAGTCGCTGTACGGGTTCTTTCATCCGCAGACTTTTCAATATTAATAATTAAATCAGCCGCAGGGATTTCGTCGCCCCCTTTAGATGGCCATTCAAATAAAAATAGGGCGTTCGGCGTTTCTAAATAATCACGGATACCCATAAGTTCAAGCTCATAGGGGTCATTCAGACGATATAAATCAAAATGAAAAATATCTTGTCCTTGAATATTGTAAGGTTCAACCAATGTATAGGTTGGACTTTTTACCGCACCTTGATGACCCAAGTGTTGTAAAAAATAACGTGTTAACGTGGTCTTTCCTGCACCCAAGTCACCAATTAAATACGCTACACCCGTCGTAAAATGCGTCGCCAGTACGGTAGCTAAGTTTTGGGTATCGACTTCACTATTAAGTTCCAGACTGAATGAATACTGCATATTACTCACAACATGTACATAAGAATTAAATATGATAGCATCGCACTGGCTAAAATGGATATGTTCACACTATAGATTGAGCATTTTTCATGATGTGTTCTCTGCTTTATTTGCTCAGTTTTTAGATCTTTCTTCATGCATAGTTTTGAATTTACTCCCCCGATGATCAATGGTGTTAGTGCCAGTAAAGTCTTCCTTGACGGTCAACACACACAAGCCACAACGGTCTATGCATATTTGTGTGAGCAATTTCCTCATATCCAAGCAGCAGAGTGGCAACAACGATTTAAGGATGGTCTAGTCTATGCTGCAGATGGTGACGCTTTAACGATAGACAGTCCTTTTGAAGCAAATCGTCATGTTTATTATTATCGATTCTTAGCGCATGAAATCCATGTTCCCTTTGAGCATCAGATTTTATTTGAAAATGATCATTTCATCGTGGTCGATAAACCGCATTTTCTCACCATGAGTCCGACCGGTCAGTATGTACAAGAAACCTTGTTGGTTCGACTCAAAAAACAAACGCAGCTTGAACACCTGACACCGATTCATCGTTTAGATCGTGAAACTGCCGGTGTGGTTCTCTTCTCCAAATGTGTCGAAAGCCGTGGGCTATATCAACAGATGTTTGCCAAGCGGCAAGTTCAAAAAACCTATCATGCCATTGCAGCTTATCGAGATGACTTAAATTTCCCAATCACAACTCGCTATCGTATGGAAAAAGGTCAGCCATTTTATACAATGCAACTGGTAGATGGTGAGCCTAATAGTGAAACATACATTAAGCTCCTCCAGCAGCATGGAAACCATGCAAAGTATGAATTAAATCCCCATACCGGCAAGCAACACCAACTTCGTGTGCATTTAAATGCTTTGGGCATTCCAATTCAAAATGATCCCTTTTATCCAGTAGTACAACATAAGGCAGATGACGATTTCAGCCAACCTTTACAACTACTTGCGAAACAGCTTGAGTTTATCGATCCTGTGACAGAGCAGGCTTTTCAATTCAGTTCTGCCTATGAATTGACACTGTAAATCTATTGTCATTACATTAAATTGAGAAAATACTGCCAAACTTTCTTGAATTTATAACAGTTTTGATTAGAATAAATGCGAAAAGTTAAGTATTTAAAAGCTTTCTAAGAATATGAGAAAAACTGAAGTCTACCAAATCCGTCTCGATTCACAGGAAAAGAAACAAGCCTTTGCCGTGTTTAAACAATTAGGCATTACACCTGCACAGGCTGTACGTCTATTCTTTAAACAAGTTGTTTTAACCAAATCGATCCCCTTCTCTATTGAAAACCAAAATATCAATATTGAACAATTGATTAAGTTACGCAAATTAAAACAACAAGAAGCCCAATCCATTTCAACCATTGAAATTAGCCCTGCTGAATTAGAAATTTTAAATAATGATCCATTATTAGATGATGATCATCTCGACTTGTTTGAAGAACTCAATGCAATTTTGGGTGAAGGTGACAAAACTTAACACTGTCGCATTTATAAACAATTTATAAATCAACCAATTTCGAAATTTCGATATGCTTCATGCAAGACTGATAAAAATAGCATGGAGTATAGAAAAAATGATCGTTCGACGCGCAACAGAAGCAGACCTTCATCCACTTGCTGTTTTATTTGATGAATATCGCCAATTTTATGGCACCTCTTCTAATCTTGATATTTCATATAAATTTCTAAGACAACGTTTTGAAAATAATGAAAGCGTAATTTTTATTTGCTTAAAAGATGATGTCATTACTGGGTTTATCTTACTGTATTTAGGCTTTTCATCTGTAGCTTGTTCAACCTACTATATTTTAGATGATGTCTATGTCAGCCCTGTATATCGTCGTCAAGGTTCAGCCAAACAATTGATCGATACTGCGGTTCTCTTTGCTCAACATGAAGGTGCGCTTCGAATCAGCCTCGAAACTCAAAAAAATAACTATCACTCACATCAACTCTATGAATCGATGGGCTTCATTAAAGATGATGAATTTCAAACCTATCATTACTTTATTCGCTAATGCTCTGCTAGGCATTAAAAACATCATCAACGCATATTAGAAACGCATCTTTAAATAATTAGCAGACATATTTATGGGCTTTAATACCGCACATTCATCCTTCAAATGATGACCTATCAAAGCCCAGTACCCATTACTGTAGAGCGATATTTTCGCGAAATTTCGATTGTTCAATCTGCGCTGCATTCAAATAGATCCATTCACCCTCAGCTAGATCATCAAGCTTTAATTGTCCTATTTGAGCACGATGTAAAGTTTCAACTTTATTGCCGACAGCCGCCAACATCCGCTTCACTTGATGATATACCCCTTGATGAACAGTTATTTGCAATTGATGTGAAGCCAATAGCTGTACGTCGGTTGCAGCAAAGATGCCTTTTTCGTTTCGCAGCTCCACGCCTTGTTCTAATTGTTGTATTTGCTCAGGCGTCACAGGATCTGCTGTATGCATTGAATATACTTTGGCAACATGCTTTTTAGGGTGTGTCAGCGCTTGTAGATATTGACCATCATCCGTGAGCAGCAACAGTCCCGTGGTGTCTTGATCCAGTCGCCCGACGCATTGCAGACCACGATTTAACAGCACATCATCAAATAATTCAAAAACACTGAAATGATGAGTTGCCTGATGTGAACATTCATAACCTTGGGGTTTATTTAACGCGATGTAAACATGCTCACGATAGGTATAGTCCTGTCCATGCACACTGTAAGTTAAATCATTCAAGTCCAGTTTTTGCTTTGGATTATCTACAATCTCACCGTGTATTTCGACCGCACCATTTTTAATCAACTGTTGGCAATATTTACGCGAACCAAAACCTTGTGATTGCAGCATTTTTTCCAAAACCATAGAACAACCTAATAAACACCATATATTGCTATTTTATACTGAACAACGAGCCAACTTGCAGGAAAAATAGCGGAAATGATCTTGAACGCCAGTTTTTAATGTTTCTGCGCTACACTATTGATTATTTATTGAAGTTTCTCACGAATATCCTATGTCTCAGTTGGATTTAAATCTGATCGTGTTATTGGTGTTATTGGCTTGTGGCATCTTTAGCCACAATACAGCGATCACCATAGCAGCAGGTGTCTTGATTGTTTTCCGCATCACGCCTTTAAGTGAATTTTTCCCCTATCTGCAACAATATGGCTTAAACATTGGCATTATTATTTTAACCATTGGCGTACTCACGCCGATCGCTAGCGGAAAAATACCCGGTGATTCGATTTTAAAATCCTTTTTAAGTTGGAAATCCCTCGTCGCAATCGCCATTGGCATCTTTGTCGCATGGCTAGGCGGACGTGGTGTCAAACTGATGTCCAATCAGCCAGATGTGGTTGCCGGACTATTAATTGGGACAGTCGCAGGTGTTGCCATGCTGCGTGGTGTACCTGTCGGCCCACTCATTGCAGCAGGCATCTTGTCGCTACTGATTGGGATTAAACAATAAGGCCGTTGCTGACATAGCGGTTTAACAAAATTTTAATTTGAGCCATGCTGCATTTGAAATAAACGTCGACTAAGCATGATTCCAACGAATGATAATGCTGACATCAAGATCCCCGCCCAAAACCACGCTCCAGTTTGTGAAACTACGGTGGCAATCACAGGTGGCAGAACAAATTGGGAAATGGCAGAGCATTGTAAAATCATGCCGATCGTCGTACTAATTGCCGCAGGATAAGGTGCAAAATGCAGTGATTGCGCAAAGACCGTCGCAGCAACCAAGCCTCCAAAAAGCGAAAAACTAAACACCGTTAAATATTGCAGTAAAAAAGGTAACGCATCTTTAGAGAGATAAAACCCTAAGGAGCAAATGATCAAAACAGCAAAACCCAGTTGGACTAAAGTTTTAGCTTGAAAACCACGCTGCAATAGCAGTCCACACCCCCATGTGCCCACAGCATTCGCAACGGCAACACTGGCTGTTAAAGCACCCGCCAGTTCTGCTGAAATTTGGTTTTGGGCATAAATCATCGGTAAGAAGCCCACCAATGCAAACCACTGCCCTGCATATGTCCCAAAAATGAGCGCCAAAAGCCATGCTGCAGGATGTTTCAGAGTATCCCGAATGAGACCAACAATAGGTGTTGTATTCAGCGCCACATTAGGCTGAGGAATAAACATAGCGATACAGAGTAGTAATGCTGCAGTAATCATAGCGAAACTGAGCCAAACCACACTCCAACCATATTGAGCAATTAGAAATGGCGCAACCAATAAGGCTATGCCCATACCTCCGCCCATATAAGCACTCCACAGTCCCATCTTTGCACTGATGTGCTGTAGCGGTACAAGCTGACGGATAAATGCAGGCCCTGTGAGTGTCACCAATAAGAAGCCAAATCCTTCTATGACACGCAGTAGCAATAAGACATCAAAGCTTTGTGCAAAGCTCCCCCATGCACTTGCTATCGTCAATAGACTTAAGCCCAATAAGATACACAGTTTAAATCCAATTTTTTGGATATAACTACCAATCAACAATGCAAAGCACATTCCTGCGCCCTGTACCAATGAAAGCAATAAACCAGACTGAATAAAGCTAATACCAAGTTGCTGCTGTAATACAGGTATCGCGGGCGGTAATTTCCCGATATGCATTGCAGCAATAAAACCTGCCGCAATAATGAATAAATCTTTTGACATCCCTTTCATTGAATTGTCATGCTCTTTTCGCCATGCAATAGTGCACAGCTTAACAATTCAAAATATTATTTTGAGTCAAAAAACAAATGACCTTAGATGATTTTTCAATTATTTAATCATCTTGCACCGTCACATGCTAAGCGCACTTTGATTTAAATTAAACAACGATACTTAGTCATGTCATCTGCAATTGTTTGAGACAACACGTATTCCCATCAAAAATGTTTTTTCTGATACTTTCAATAATTTGGCGGTAGTGAAGGAATTCACCTGCATAACTATGAGTGAATTATTTCAGCAGTGAGATATTTAGGCAGTGAGTTATTCAGGATTGATTTGTTTCCGTTCACGCTTATTGGCGTACATTTTTAAATCAGCCATTTCGACCAATTGATCGATAGATTGAGCATCTTCTGGAAATAAAGCCATGCCTATACTGGCACCAATTTTCAAGCTCATTTGCTCAAATGCAAACGGCAGTCCGCAACTTTCTGCGATTCGATTCATCGCCGTTTGTGCACGTTCTAGGTTGGCAATATTGGTTAAGATCACAGCAAATTCATCACCACCCAAGCGTGCAACCAAGTCATCTTGACGTGTTTCACGCAAAATGCGCTGTGCAATTTCTTTCAGTGCAGCATCCCCAATGCGATGTCCAAACTGATCATTAATCGGCTTCAGACCATCCATATCAATCATCAAGATACCCAGTACTTTTTTCTGCGCACGTGCTTTTTCTATCCCTTGGCGTAAAAAGTCGACAAACAAAGCCCGATTGGCTAAGCCTGTTAAGCTATCTTGAGTCGCCAATTTATATAACTCTGTCGCACCGAAACGTGTCGCATGGTACATCGCCGCAGCGATCAACTCAGACATCAAACTCAATATATGTAAATCAGCTTCCTGAAAGGCATCGACTTGATCAGAGTAAATCTTTAAAACACCGACACCTTCATCACAGTGAATCAATGGCACTACTGCCATCGAACGCAATCCAACACGTTGACATGCCACGCGATCTACCCGTGCATCTTTTTCCGAATCTTGGCAATACAGTGTTTGTTTTTGTGCAATACATAGACCTGATAAGCTGTTTTCAATATGTAGTCTTAAACCTAGTAAATGGCTCGCCCCACCAGACACTGCACGATAGACCATATCACCATCTTCAGCCAACTCTACAACTGCACCTTTAGCATGTGTAATCTGCTGCGCCTGTTCTGCGACCACGGTCATCACTGCATTTAGATCTAAACCCAGTTTGGCAATAGCTGTCTGCGTTTGAATCACAGACATGAGTTGAGTTGGTGAGGGTTCTATAGTATTCGGCATGATTGAGTTCAAACAGTGTTCAGTATGAGATACAGCTCAATTCTAAAAATTATTCATCCACTTGTATAGCAATCTTAAAGTGATTTCTGTTCATTCAAGCACTTTAGATACAACTCTTTCAAATACTGCTCTTAAAAAAAAGCACTCAAGGAAAAAACAGAGCAAGCAGAATCATCGATAAATATTTCGAAGGTTAGGGGAAAGTCATGATGTATGGATGACCCACGTATTTTACGACTCTCCCCTCAATATTATTTCAAGGCGTAAATTTCACTCTGCATCCATTCTCCGCCTTCCAATTGCACATCGACAGCCACACGTTGATATTCAGCCCCTTCAAATTCATCTAAAGCCGCCCAATGTGCGGCTAAGTTTTCAGAGATAAAAACATAGCCTTCAATGGCTTGACCTGCCTTCGATAAACGAATACCCGGACTGCCCATCGCCGCACCCCAGCCTTTATGTTCTAATTCACCCCAAACTACACCTTTCTTCCACTCGCCACCAATACGCTCCATCACGTGTGCATTGGGCTGACCTAGACGTCATGTCCCGTATACAAAAAGACTCTGAGTCATAGCTCCTCCTTAGTTGGAATAATATTGATTGCGTTTTTGTGAGAATTTGGCCAACTGTTTTAGGAAGCCTTCAAAATAGCTTTTTTCAGCCTCTTCGGTACGATAACCGGCGTACAATGTCCGTCTTAAACCTTCAGGTGAAACACAATCTAAACGTCGAGAGGTCACCCAACCTTTTTGTTCATATTCATTTACCACCCAATCTGGTAATGCCGCAATACCACGACCACTTGCAACCAACTGAATCAGCATCTGGGTCAAATCTGTAGTACGGACGTGTTTAGGCTGAATATTGGCCGGTAAAAATAATTTTGCCATGATATCTAAACGATGTTTATCGACCGGATAGGTAATCAGCGTTTCTTCTGCTAATTCTTGAACAGTCACATTTGTCGCACGAACCAATGGATGTGTATTCGACAATACCAAACGAGACTCATATTCAAAGATTGGGAAATATTCCACACCTTTTAAATTAATCGGATCTGCCGTAATCAGAAGATCAAACTCGCCCGTTTGTAATAGTTCATGCGGATTGGCTTCAAAGCCAGAAGCAAAGTCCAAATCTACATCGGGGTATTGCTGACGGTAGACATTCAATAACGGCATCAGCCAGTCAAAGCAACTATGACATTCTGAAGAAAAAATAATTCGGCCAGTTTGACCATGCACAATACGTGTAATGTCCGATTGCGCAATTTGAACTTGCGGCAAAATGTCATCGGCAAGGCGTAGTAAACGTTGCCCCACATTCGAAAAGGTCACAGGACGTGTGCGTCGGTTTACCACCTCAACCCCATACCAATGATCGAGTTCTTTCAACTGGTGTGAAAGTGCAGAAGGCGTTAAACACAGATCATTAGATGCAGCGACCAAAGAACCGTGTTCTCTGAGTGCCAATAAGGTTTTGAGATGGCGTAATTCCAACATGATTGTTCTCAACTAAACTTGGGAGCAACTTTGCAATCGAATAGTTTTCGCAAAGCATTAATGAATTATACTCACCTTATCATTATTTTATTAAATTTTATTCATTTAAAGTTTTATTTGGAACTTTAATCACCAATTCATCGTTTTTAAGCAGATGCAAAGGATGAAAATAAACACGATGCCCTTATTAAAAAAGCCAGATTGATCAATCTGGCTTTAAATGTATGTAATCCAAAGAATGTGTTATTCCACAAATAATAAAGCCAAACGAACTTGATCATATCCCATGCGTGGACTGGTCAACTCCACAATTGGGCGCAGCTTAACAGTACCATCATCGTTATAATGTGCTGGGTCTTGTCGTTTCGCCAAACGTTTATAAATTTTACGCACCTGCTCAACCACGTCTTCTCCCGGATGTGCCACCGAGATATCCAAGCCTTGCTCTTTTTGCAGACGAGCCAAATGGTTAATAATCGTAGCTGGCGTTAAACCACGCTCCACTGCAATATCTTGAATTTCATAACCTTCCTCAAACAACTCCCGAGTTTGATCTAAAGTCGCTGTGGCAAAGCTTTGTTTTGCTCCAGATTTGGCAATTTTCTTTTCATTGCGCTCGATTTCCACTTCATTCAGTGTTCCGCCACAGTGGCGAATAAAGGCTTTGTGTTGTACTGTTAAATCAGCCTCTGAAAAATTGGTTTCCGCTTCATCAGAAAGTTCCTGAAAGCGTCGATCTGCTTTAATCGCCAAACTGTCGAGTTCTAAGGCTTGTTCATTAAAGCCAAGTAAACGCAAACCATCTAATGTTTTTAAACGCGACAATGCCACATAACCCTGACCTTTCTCAAAAGTATGCGTCAAGTTAATTTCAGCCGCTGCAAGGGTCATCCCTTGAGATTTGTGAATGGTGATCGCCCAAGCCAAACGTAGTGGAATTTGTTGGAAACTGGCAATGGTTTTACCATCATCATTATCGACAGACCATGTTTCAGGTTCTACCACCAAGGTCGTGCCGTCCGTAAGTTTTACTTTAGGCAAGATGCCATATTCATCATCTTCTTCAAAACCTATCACTTCACCGAGGCTGCCATTGATATAACCCACATCGAAGTTGTTTTTTACAAACATCACTTTGGCATTTTTCTTTAAAGTCAAAGTTTCCGGTGCACGCACTGATGATTTTAAGGTTTCAATCAGTTTGTCATTACCATCGCATTGAGCATCAAACTGGCGAGATTCTTGTTCAATTTCATTTAGATGCTTATAGTTAATACTATCCACATCCATATTATGGGTATACAGACGCGTAAAGGTTTCACCAATATTTTGCGCACGGGTTTGCCTTAAAGCATGCAAATGATCGCCCGTAATTTGCTGAGCACGAATCGCATTTAGAATATCATTGAGATAGTCATTACCCTGACGATGTTGTTCGGTCAAATAACACACGCGAAACTTCGCTTCTACCCATGCCTCAGACATAAAGCAAAACTTGTCACGGTTTAATTCACCTTTGCGTCCCACAGGGGGTAACTGGAAGAAGTCACCTGCAACAATGACTTGAATCCCCCCAAAAGCATCTTCACTGTCTTTAAAAAATTTTAAAACTTTATTCACCAAGTTTAATTGCTTGGCATGCAACATCGAAATTTCATCGATGATTAAAACTTGGGCATTTTCCAAATGCTCTTTTAAATATTTACGTTCTTTTAAGCGCTTTAACTCATCTTCGGAAATCGCATCTTTAATCCCAATCCCTGCCCATGTATGAATTGTCATGCCATTCATATGGGTTGCAGCAATCCCTGTAGAAGCCGTAATTGCCACCGGCACTTTGCGCGCTTTTAGATAATTGATGTACTGATTTAAAGTATAAGTTTTACCTGCACCAGCCGAACCTGTTAAAAACACATTTTCGCCTGCTTTGAGCAGCTTGAGTGCAGTTTCTTGTTTCATAAGACCTATACCGTAAAAGAACGGCTATAGCCTAACGATTTTTGACTCAAAAGTTAAGCGCACAACACAGTTTCCTAAATTCGTATTTCGCCAATCTTACTTTAAGCTATTGAACCTATTTAAAAATTCTTTGGCGATATTTACTTTTTCTATTTCTGCTTGGGTATTATTTGAATACTCAAGTTGATCAAAAACCAAAATGTGGTTTTGCACATGACAGCCCAAAGTCATCGAAACATGCAAAATGGGATGATACATATGAAAAGCCACATATACTCTTGCAATGATACTGGCGCTATAGCTTGATGCCAAACAATGTTTAAATTGAATAGATTCATCAATAATTCGATCGATGGTTTTTAATTCTTCAAAGACCCACTCTTGAAAATAGATTTTGTCTTCTGTTGTAAATGGCTGCCAAACCGTTGTCGCAAATTGACGCTTTAATTGAGTTAACACTTCTTGCTTTTGTTGCTTGGCATGCCAATGCACCGCCTGATGAAAGACCCCATTCCAGGTAATATTTTTAGGGACTGTATGACCTGTAGAATAAGTCGCACTAACATAGTCACGCACATATGCATCAAATACAGATACTCTTAAATTAGCATGCTTTAAATAAAATAAATTTCGAAAATCCTGCAGTTGAATTTTATGCTGTCGTAACATACTTAAAAACTGGCGATTTTCTTGGGTTTCTGGACGGATATAATCCATCAAAGCCTGCGGTAAATGCTGCGTACAACGTAATAAATGCTGCAGATAGGCCTGCATAATACGGCTCAAAGGCAAATAGACTTTTTTTATGGCCTGATCCTCCGCGCCTAATACCTGTCGCATTAAGATCAACCACTCATCTAAATACAAAATCGATGGGCTGATCACTACACGATGGTCATCATGCTGCTGATATTTTCGCTGTAAAACAAACTGCAGATTTTTTTCATGATTAAACCAATCATGTTCATGCGCAATCGTATGGCAATTTTGAATAAATAAGCGCGCTGCAACAAATTGAAAATGTTGTAAGGTCGCAAGAATCAATGCGGGATGAATATGCTGCGTATCGACAAAACTTAATGCCGTCACAGCCACTCGTACATTACTGTGTTGAAAATTACGACTCAGCCAATCCAATACTTCGGCTGACTGCTTGAACATCCATCGCACTGTACGGTTGTTATCGAGTAAAGGGAGTTTTCCACATTTTTTTTGCCAAATTGCTGTGGCTTGCACAAAATTACTATGGCTTAATATGTCCTGCTCTGCCCAAACATCCCGATGCATCAAACGAATAAAACCCAACAAATTGGGACGCTCATATGCATGGTCGAGCAACAAAATAATATCTTCTATATGTTCATTTAATTCTTGTAAATTGAACCGATCTTCATAACTCAAACTCATGATCCGGTAAATCGTTGGATCTAAAAATTGTGCTGTAGCAAAACAAATCTCGTCCAAACTATCCATCAAGACCTGTATCGGCAATATTTCAGCTTCTGTAAGTGAGTTGAGTGCGAACATCTGCTCAATCTTTTGCATCAACCAATGTGGTAGACAGATTTGGCATTCGATATAGGTTTGTAATAGCGGTGTCTGATAAATCTGCTGCTCTTGCATCAACTGATCAAAAATTTGCGCTTCAACTGCTGTCATCTGTGCTAAAAACTGTTGAACACGCGCTGGCCCATTTAGATGTTGAAAAATCGACTGTAAGATCAATTGTCTAAATTGCTGTGCTTTTTCTCTGAGCAAGAGTGAATGTTGCTGCTTTAGGTCGCCAGTAAAAAAATACAATTCATGAAATAAGAAATCTTCTATTGCCTCAATACATGGTACTGTCGTATGCAATTCAGCAATTTTGATGGGTCTAAATGGACTTCTAGGAAACTGATAGCCAATCGATTCACGACTTTGTAGCTGTAAGGTCCACAGTCCATTACACAGTTGAATGCGGTGCTGCTCTTGTTCAATTTTAAAGATATTTTGTGAATTGAGTGCTGTAGCAAGATCCATTTGCTCTTGATACAACTGCTTTAAACTTGGAGATATTCGAATAAGTTGCCGAGCAATATGCTCAAGCTGCGGGGTCAAGCTTTTCTTTTCCATCTTCCGCCCTAACGATCGTTGATTATTTTTCAACCTTCACTATAGTCAAAGTTTAATGCTCCGACTACTGCCATTAATCAGCCAAATAGCTGTACAAAAGGTCAATACAAAGGCGTTCAATAAAAAATCTAAAAGCTATTGTTGTGACAAAATTCACCATGATTTTGAGCTGTGACGAATAAAAATGGATGAAGTTGAAGAGTAGTCACTATTATTGATCTGTAGAATGTTGTTCTGAACGGATTTTCTTAAGCTGTTCTATTGCAGTGTAAATATCTTGTTGTAGTGCCTCTCGATAGAGCTTTAAATCCTCTACACTCTGAATATGACTCAAACTTTGACGGGGTAAGAATTGAAAATAGAATGGAATGCGCTTGGGGATAATACGTTTGGGTAAAGACGGAATCACATCACCATGACGTAATAATTTATCGAGTTTTTGTATTTTTAATAGTTGTTTAAACCAACGATGTTCAACAATCACACTGGCATCAAAACCCAGTTCAAAGACTTCATCTCCACCTAAAGCGGCAAAAGGCACGATATCATAATTAAATTCTT
Source organism: Acinetobacter sp. P37 (assembly GCF_057480965.1). Classification (NCBI taxonomy): domain Bacteria; kingdom Pseudomonadati; phylum Pseudomonadota; class Gammaproteobacteria; order Moraxellales; family Moraxellaceae; genus Acinetobacter; species Acinetobacter sp. P37. The sequence goes on from NZ_JBLIYY010000001.1 coordinate 350,940, forward strand.
GCGCCAGTTTTAAAAAGCCATAACGTTGCTTCCAAATCAGTTGATAGGCTTCCCCTTTTCGCTTCAAAACCTCTCGACCACCACCGGGAAAAACTAAAATGGAATAACCTTGTTGCATCACTGTTCTGACATAGTCCTGAATGCCTTGGACTGCACCGAACTTTTTGACTATGCCACGCCAACCGGGCAAATAAAAATGGCTATGATCAGCGATACTGACCACAGCCACTTTATGTTCATTGTAGAGATAATCAATAATCAACGGTGAATCGAGTACACCGTAAATTGTATGATTCCCTACATACATTGCAGGTTTTGATGCATCAATATATTCAGCGCCAAAAAAGGTCGGCGTGAAATACATGCGGGATAAAGCGCTTAAACGCTTTATCCATTTTGCATCATGTTCAACCTGCAAATGTGCTGACCTTAGGCAGCATCATGTTTTTGAACAAGTACAGAACCTACTGAGTAGCCTGCACCAAATGAGCAAAGTACGCCATATTCGCCATGGTTTACTTCATTCGCAGTACGGTGCAATGCAATAATGACACCTGCTGATGAAGTATTGGCAAATTCATCAAGAATGATTGGAACAAGGTCTGGCTGAGCATGTTCTTTACCCACAACCAGTTTCAGAATCAATTCATTCATGCTGGCATTTGCTTGGTGTAACCAGAAGCGTTTTACATCTGTTGCCGCAATTTTATTGTCATCCAATTGCTTAGTGATCATTTTCGCCACTAATGGACACACTTCTTTAAATACTTTACGACCGTCTTGACGGAAACGGTTGTTGTCGATGTCAGCATCGACTTCACTCATATTTAAGTAACCGAAGTTGTTACGAATGTTGTTTGAGAACTGAGTAAACAGGTCAATATCCAACACTTCAAAACCAGCTTTGGTTTCAGTTTCTTCAATGATCGAAGCCGTTGCAACGTCACCAAAGATGAAGTGACAGTCACGCATACGGAAATCTGTATGACCAGATGTGATCTCAACGTTCACCAATAACACGCGACGAGCGCCTGATTTGATCGCATCATAGGCTTGCTTGATACCAAAAGTTGCAGCTGAACATGCAACGTTCATGTCATAGGCATAACCCTGAATACCCAACGCAGTTTGAATTTCAATTGAAACGGCTGGATATGCACGTTGAATGTTAGAGCATGACAAGATCACAACATCGATGTCTTCAGCAGTCACGCCTGCATTTTCCATCGCTTGCTTTGCAGCAGCTACGCCCCATTCCGCTTGTAGCGAAATTTCATCATTTGGACGTTCATGTAGCACTGGGCGTAAACGTTTTGGATCTAAAATACCGCTTTTTTCAGCAACATAACGTGCTTTCACGCCAGATGCTTTTTCGATAAATTCTGCACTTGAACCACGGCGCGCTTCTAGCTCACCGGCTTCAATTTTTTCAGCATTATCACTGTTGTACTGTTCCACATAAGCATTTAAAGCTTCAACTAACTCTTCGTTAGTAATTACGTCTTCTGGATGATAAAGACCTGTACCCGTAATGCGGATGCCCATGTAAAACTCCTTTTAGAAATTACCTATATCTTAACTGATTCCGAGCTTATCCCATACTTTTTGCAAGCGGGATGGAGAAATTGGCATCTTGGTCTTCATTGGTTGAGAGAAAATAGAGATGCGTAACTCCTCAACCATGAAATACAATTCTTTAAGGCGAGTGTCATTTTTAAACTTAAATAATTTTTCCATCCATGGGTCAACTTGATCAATGGCAGAATTGTCCCTTTGTAGGTTATTTGGCAAGCGGTCTAAACGCAAGACTAATGCCTTCAAATATCTTGGAAATTCGAGCCACACATCGGAAGTTTTGCCATAAACGAAATCTGAAAGTTGCATCAAATCGAGTTGATCTTCAATGTCATCAATGTTCTTTCCAAACACAGAATCATCTAAAACCAACAATTTCCGACGTATATCCTGCCATTGAATATAGGTTTCAGTTAAAACGGCTAATGCTTGTTGCCCATGGGTTAAGAAAGATTTCTTTACATTTAAAATCAGGTTTTGGTACTCCTGCACATTGACAGGTAGCTCATTTATTGCAAGCTGAAGTGTGGCATAAACTAACATTTGCTCTAGTTTGGCTTTGTCACCTAGCGGTGAATAAGCCAATGCCAAGGGTTTAGAAATCTGTTTTTTCAACTGACGAACTAAGTCACCCAACTGCATATGAACCAAACGAATGATCCCTTCGCGGTGTTGTTTGACTGCTTCAAATTGGTCATTGAAGGTCTGAATCACCACACCAGATTCGTCTTTGGCATCCAACTCTGCAAAGCCTTTGATTGGAACAAGCGCTTGGTATTGTTTCACCACCACACCCGTGACTTTTTGTGATGCTTCGAACACAAAATTATCAGGGAAGGTTTTAAACTCACCTTTTAACTGTTTGACTGGGCTATGAGTTTCCGTACGACAGCGTGCTTTGAGTTCGTCTAGATCACGACCTTGCTCAATCACACGGCCTTTTTCATCAATGACTTTGATTAAAGGCAGCAGATATTGCTCAACGCGTTCCCAAGAAAAGTCTTTGTCTGTGATTTGCTCACCACGCAGTTGATATGCCAAGAAACTAAAAATATGCTCGCGTAAATGCACGGCATCGACACGATCCATCAATTTACGCGCTGTATCAGGTATTGGCACCAAGTGACGGCGTTTATCCTTAGGCAGTGCTTTAAGCAAGGCTTCAATCAGGTCTTGTCGCCAACCGGGTATGCCCCATGACCAAATATTTTCATCCACTTGCGGCAAAGCTTGAACTGGAATTTTGACCGTTGCACCATCTTCATCATGACTTGGGTCAAAACGATAACTTGTAGCCAAACGCAGTTCACCATTTCGTAGGTAGTCTGGAAATTGCTGGGTCGTTGGACGGTCATTCATCCAAAGCGCATCATCATCGATAAATAAATGCCGTGGATTTTTCGGTTCTACAGTTCCACGCCAGTCTTCAAAACTACGACGACTTGCCACCTCTTCAGGCACTTTTGCAGCATAAAATTGGTAGATGGTTTCTTCATCCACCACCAAATCACGACGACGCAGTTTATCTTCAACACGCTCAACTTCTTCGAGTTTTAATAAATTGTGTTTTAAGAACGGCGGCGTAATACCCAAATGTCCCGTCGTCAACGCATCGCGTAGGAAAATTTCATGCGCCGCCGGATGATCCACTTTTTCATAATTAATCTGACGACGTGGCTCAATAATCAAACCAAATAAAGAAATTTGATCATAAGCATTCACCACACCAGCTTTTTTCGACCAATGCGGCTCAAAATAATGATGCTTCAATAAATCGCCTGCAGCCAATAAAATCCATTCAGGTTCAATTTTCGCCAATGTACGAAGATATACCTGAGAGGTTTCCACCATCTCAAAAGCCATGACCCAAGGTGTATTGGTTTTATGCAAAGTTGATGCAGGGAAAATGCGTGCCTTTTGCTGACGCACTGCCATGAACACATTACGTTCATCGGTTTTGTTGGCAATAAATGAAAGTAAACCCGTTAATAACGCACGGTGCAGATTTTCATAATTGGCCTTCTTTTCATTAAAGGACAGTTTTAAGCCCTGAGCCAAATCCACCAATTGCTCATGGGTTTTTTTCCACTCACGGAGGCGTAACCAACTGAGGAAATGGTTGCGTGCAAAAGTTCGACGCTTATTTTCACTCATGTCACGATTTGCAACCAAAGCTTCCCATAATTTGATATAGAACAAGAAATCCGAGTCAGCTTCACGGAACAAAGCATGTTTCTGATCGGCCTGCATTTGTTTATCCGCAGGACGTTCACGTGGATCTTGTACCGCTAAAGCAGCGACAATAATCAAGACTTCATTTAATACACCAAAATGCGCTCCACCCAAAATCATCCTTGCAAGACGTGGGTCGATCGGCATTTTCGCCATTTGCTGACCGATTTTGGTTAAACCACCACCCTTCGCCGGAGGAAGTCCCCCTTTTGTAAAGGGGGATTTAGGGGGATTACTTTCAATAGAATCTCCCCCAACCCCTCTTTGCGAAAGAGGGGCTTTCCCTTTCTCAACCATCGCCCCAAGCTCAATCAAAAGCTTACGACCATCATTCACCAAACGATGATCTGGCGGCTCAATAAAATCGAAGTCTTCTAATTCACCAAAGCCCAAACTTTGCATTTGCAAAATAACCGAGGCCAAGTTGGTTCGTTTAATCTCCGGTTCGGTAAATTCAGGACGACTCATAAAGTCTTCTTCTGAATACAGTCGAATACAGACACCCGGAGCGATACGACCACAACGACCTTTACGCTGATTTGCTGCCGCCTGTGATACAGCCTCAATTGGTAGACGCTGTACACGTGAGCGATAGTTATAACGGGATATACGTGCAAAGCCACTATCAATTACATAGCGAATATTCGGTACAGTTAAAGCCGTTTCTGCCACGTTGGTGGCAATAATAATACGTCGCCCACCGCCTGATGGATTAAAGATCTTTTGCTGTTCTGCCAAAGCCAATCGAGCATATAAGGGTAAAACTTCGGTATGTCGTGGCCCAAACTTTTGCAGTGTTTCCTGTAACTCACGAATTTCTTGTTCAGTGCTGGCAAAAATCAAAATGTCGGCATGTTCAGGATGACCTTTTTCCTGCGCATCTTGAAAACATTCTTCTACAGCTGAAACCACGGCACGAGGTAAATTTTCTTCAAAATCGTCAAACTCATCATCATCACTACCGACAATGCTCAGCTCTGAAATCGGACGATAACGCAATTCTACAGGGAAGCTTCGACCTTCGACCTCAAAAATAGGTGCCCCATTAAAGTAATTCGAGAAGCGATTTACGTCTAAAGTTGCTGAAGTAATAATGACTTTGAGATCTTTACGACGTGGCAAGAGCTGTTTGAGATAGCCCATGATGAAGTCAATATTTAGCGAACGCTCATGCGCTTCATCGATAATAATCGTGTCATATTTATTTAAGAATCGGTCATTAGCCAGTTCAGCCAATAAAATACCATCGGTCATTAATCGAACGATGGAATCTTGTGAACCTTGTTCATTGAAACGAACTTTAAAGGAGATCGACTCCCCCAGCTTTTCGCCCACTTCTTCTGCAATACGTTGCGAAACACTACGCGCTGCTAGTCGACGGGGTTGAGTATGGCCAATCAAACCTGTTAAACCACGACCTGCAAGCATGGCAATTTGAGGCAACTGTGTGGTTTTACCCGAACCCGTTTCACCTGCCACAATAATCACTTGATGCTTTTGAATCGCTTCAATTAGTTTGTCCGCATACTGCGTAACAGGTAAGTCTTGATTTAATTTAATATTGGGAATGCGGGCAATCCGTTCGCGCACTTTCGCATTCGACTTTTCAAACAAATCTTGAAATTTTTCAGGATTGGCTTCTTTGCCTTTTTTCAGCCGACTTAAGCGATGGCGATCACGAACCATGACCAATTGATCGACATTTAACTGACTTGGCACAGATGCATTATCCTAATAATTAAAATAGAACCGAATATTTTACGCTGTATGTAAAAATAGTGAAAGATGAATCTATTTTTTGCGTGCCTGAAACCAATAGGTAAAGCCGAACAGAATAAAATGATAAAAAACTAAAATTGCGGCCAATAGCCAATAATTGCCACATGCTTCAATACTGCCATGTAATGGCTGATAAAATGACACTGTATAGAATATACTCAATGGCACAATTAAAAACATCAATAAAATGAAAGAGATGATCAAAAAATGATGAATAGATTTTGTTAAGCACAAAAAAATTGAGAATAAAAAGCAAATCAACGCAATAAAAATAAATAAAAGAGGTTCATCCGATGAAAAACCATTCATTTCAGCTTAATAAATAATTTGATTCGGGCTAGCACCTTGAATTGAAAGCACATTCTTGATTCATCCAGTACAGAAAAATAAACCCACATGCTGACTAGAATACGCAACTCAAGCTTATCCATTTGGATGCTTTATCCATTAGGTTTCAGTCCCATAGAAAATATAAATGATACTAAAAACAATAAATATACTCTGCCCGATCACCCATGCGAACAACCAACCATTATGACAATAAACAATACTGTCATAGATAATCTTTGAAATTGAAGCAGTTTCTATCATTAAAATGATGATGAATTGAAAAATCGCATATAGCCATAATATAACCAGATACCAAGCACGTCTAAATGATAGCAACAGTGGGAAAAAAAAGAAGAATCCAACGATTCCCATGGTACTCAATAGCGTAGGATCATCTGATGAAGTTCCAAATAGTTCATTAAAATAGGTCGCTTTTTGAGGTTGTAAGTATTCATAGATACATAAATTTGTACCTGTGTCTTCAACTTTAAGAATACATAGTGATGCAAGTGCAAGACTGAGAATGGCAATGATACGAAAAAATTGACTAAGCACTTGATCAAATCTGGAATCATTTTATGTTCATGCCATCTTATATGAACACATTCTATAATTTGAAATATTTTTTATAACTTTTTTAGAGATCACCCTTGAAATCTTATGCCACAAGCATCATGTTGGTTACAGATTTTAAAAAGATGATTTTGTCATTTTACTTTCAACTTTATATGGCATTGATATGGCTTATATCGAATGAAATAATGATAAATAATCGTTATGGCTGAAATAGTTCTGGAGTGTACTAATTCGGATTTTCCGATATTAGTTATGTAAAAATACTATTTCAGCAATAAGAAAAATTTCTGTACCCTATTGGAAATCAAAAACAAACCTCAATCATGGAGACAATGATGAGCTTAATTAATACTGAAGTTAAACCGTTTAAAGCACAAGCATTCCAAAATGGTCAATTCATCGAAGTAACTGAAGCTGATCTTAAAGGTAAATGGTCTGTTGTATTCTTCTACCCAGCTGACTTCACTTTCGTTTGCCCAACTGAACTTGGTGACCTTGCTGACAACTATGCAGAATTCCAAAAACTTGGTGTTGAAATCTACTCAGTTTCTACTGACACTCATTTCACTCACAAAGCTTGGCACGATTCTTCAGAAGAAATCAAAAAAATCCAATACGTAATGGTTGGCGATCCTACTTGGACTCTTGCTAAAAACTTCGAAGTTTTAATTGAAGCTGATGGTCTTGCTGATCGTGGTACTTTCGTTATCGATCCAGAAGGCAAAATCCAAATCGTTGAAATCAACGCTGGTGGTATCGGTCGTGATGCTTCTGAACTTCTTCGTAAAGTTAAAGCAGCTCAATACGTTCACGCTCACCCAGGTGAAGTTTGCCCAGCTAAATGGAAAGAAGGCGACGCAACTCTTGCTCCTTCAATCGACCTAGTTGGTAAAATCTAATCTGTATTAGATTGAACTGATTCAAAAACCACGCTTTTAGCGTGGTTTTTTATGCCTATTATCTGCGAGTATATACCTCTATACACCCTACGCAGTTCACACTTTATTCATACAACTTTAACGTACTAGCACTTTCTACATATCTGTAGATATTCATCAAGTTAGAGCTTACACAAATATAATAAAAATGCGCCGCAAACCCGATTGTCTAGGCTTACATCTTTGCCAGTATTTCAGTATTTTTAACATGAATTTTAGGTCAATTGCTTATTTCAGGAAGATGTAAGCCCATGAAAAAATATTTCGTCTCAATCAGTTTAATTTTATGTTCGTTTACAACTTTTGCTGCCATGAACTGCGAAGGTGAAATTAAAAACCAAAGTATTCGTGAAGATATTAAAGTCAAAAAAAATTGTCAGCTTGAAGGTTTAATTGTTCATGGCAATGTTATTTTAGAAAATGGTGCAAGTGTTGAACTGCATGACAACCACATCAAAGGCAATATTGAATCGAATAAAAATTTTACCAAGATCATTGCCAATCATAACAATATCAGTGGCAATGTCGATTTTACAACTGGGAAAAACATCCAACTCCTCAATAACCAAATTTCAGGCGACCTCAAATTAAAGAAAAATAATGGCAATATTGTTCTAAATAATAATGAAATCGCAGGTAATTTAATTTGTCTTGAAAATGCTTTTTCAATTAATGGCAGCAACAACCAAGTCAAAGGCAATAAATCAGAACAATGCCGTAGTTTTTAACTCCCCCGACACCAACAAGCGATAATGACGCTTATGGCATTTCTCTGAATTGGCATTATTTTTATCAAATTAGTTGATAACGAAATGAAAAAAATGTGAGATAAAACATTATTTTTTAACAATTCTGCAATACTCCACGCCCCGAATTTGTCTTAATTTCAAAAGAGATAAACCTTTAACTGCAGTATGACTATAACAACGCAATAAGGGGGTGGCTTATGACAACAACTGTTGTAACTTCCTGGAAATACAGTTCTTCTTCACGTTACTTAAAAATATTTTATGCGAATGGCTCTGGGGATCTCTTTTATCCAGTTTCACCTTTTATTTATGATAATTTACTTCGATGTAGTGATAAAACGGCATTTGTCCACAAATATTTAGAATATGATCTACATTTTTCACGCGTAAGCTTACAAGGTTAAACCGCTACGAGCTTGGTGCTATAGCAACAGTATTTTTATTAATTAAAAAAATTCGATCAAATCAGGGCTGAATGCCCTGATTTTTAGTTGCGCCAAGTCACCATAAAGAGCCCTGCGCCCACATTTAATGTCGTACTGATAAAACGATCATCCGCTTCAACACGTTGGATAAATTCAGCGACCTCATTGGCATGTGACAGCACATTATCCACGATTAACACGCCATTTTGAACTTGTATCAATTCAGCTAAATATGGCCAATACGCGATATACGCATCACGTTCTGCATCCAATAAAATGAAGTCATAACGCTGATTTAACTGCTGTAAAAAATGCAGCGCATCGCCATGATGAAATTCAATGTATTCGGATAATGCTAAATTTTCCGCATGCTGTTTAGCTTGTTCGATACGCGCTGCATCAATTTCAATGGTTTCGACTCGCCCTTGTGTAGACTGGGCAGCATCTGCCAACCACAGCGTGGAATAGCCTGTAGATGTTCCAATTTCCAAGATCTGTTTGGCTTGTTTTAAGCGAATTTGCATAGCCAAAAACAGTGCAGACTCAGGCTCAATATTTCGGTAACGCGCAAGTCGGTGATTTTGCGCAGCATCGTGAGCACTAAAGTCTGCATAGAGTTGTTGCATATAGTTTTTAAAATTTGCATCCATGCTCATGATTCTGTCCTTTTTCTATTTCATTTATATTTAGAGATTGAATTACTAAATATCTGCTCAGTGGGTTTCTTGGATCAATTTAAAACGTGGAATCACTTCACCATCAATTTCAACGGTTTCCATAAACATCTCTAATGGTCTAACCCACATGGAATAGTCGTCATACAAGCACTGATAGACCACAACTTTTTCACGCGTTTCACTGTGTGTTGCAACATGAAAAACTTGATACAACTGACCTCTATAATGCTGATAAATCCCTTGCTTGACCTGCATGCCATTTCTCTAAAAAGTTCTCAATACAATAGGGGTGACTCTAGCATTCTCTCGCGTAAAGCGCGATGAATTCGTTTATTTTTCCACTATTTAACTTGCATTTCTCGATAATGGCCCAATATTGACTGCATTCACATCGGTATATTCTTATGATTTAGAAAGAAATTTAATCATTTGATTTGTAAAACCGATTAATTTTATAAAAACAAACCGTTTCACCTATTTAATGGTTTGTTCTATCATTCTCTCATCAAATAAATTTACTCCTCTGGAGACGTTAGCAATGTTAGATCAAAATACTTCTGCTCAATTAAAAACCTTACTTGAACGCCTTGAAGGCCCGATTGAAATCGTCGCGACTTTAAACGGCACGGACAAATCAGACAAAATTAAAGAATTGGTGACCGAAGTTGCCGCTTTATCTGATTTAGTGACTGCACGTTTTGACGGTAACAACAGCCGTGCGCCAAGCTTTGGTATTGCAAAAGCAGGTGAAACTCCACGCGTATTCTTCGCAGGTCTACCGATGGGCCATGAGTTCACGTCCTTGATTCTAGCTTTGCTACAAACTTCAGGTTATGCACCGAAAGTTTCTGACGAAGTACTGAATACCATTAAAGGTCTAGGTCTTAAAACTGACTTTGATGTGTTTGTATCTTTAAGCTGCCATAACTGTCCTGACGTGGTTCAAGCACTTAACTTGATCGCAATTTACAACCCAGGTACAACTGCAACCATGATTGATGGTGCATTCTTCCAAGAAGAAGTGGAAGAACGCAAAATCATGGCTGTACCAATGGTATTCCAAGACGGCAACCACATCGGTCAAGGTCGTATGACCTTGGAAGAAATCATTGCCAAATTGGATACTAACTCTGCAGCGAAAGATGCTGAAAAGTTAAATGCCAAAGAAGCCTTTGATGTCCTTGTGATTGGTGGTGGCCCTGCAGGTAATACTTCTGCAATCTATGCTGCACGTAAAGGTATTAAAACCGGTA